>NZ_CAJXKH010000050.1 GCF_913055755.1 uncultured Microbulbifer sp. | reverse complement strand
CGTGTTCTGGCTGATCTGGCGGTATACGATAAAGCCGCTTTTGCTGCCGTAGTTGAAAAAGCCAAGGCAGCCCTGGCAGCTTAATTAGCGCCTGCAGAAAAATCGGCCCTTCGGGGTGGATTTGTGCTTTAAAAATAGGGAAGGGCTGTAATGGCTCTTCCCTATTTTTTTATCGAATTCTGACAAGGCTTTCGCCCGGCGCATTGGCGGCGGAAGCCAAATAGCAAACGCTAAACGCAATTCATCGAATACAACGAGAAGGTTTCAATGCAAGATTTGCAGTCCCTCACGGAGCAGGCGCTGGCACTGGTAGAGCAGGCCGGTGACCTGGCGGCTCTGGACCAGGTGCGGGTAGATTACCTGGGTAAAAAAGGCCACCTCACCGCGCAGCTGAAAAGCCTCGGCAAACTGTCTGCCGAAGAGCGCCCGGCGGCAGGGGCCAAAATCAACGAAGCCAAGCAGCAGGTGCAGACCGCTATCAATAGCCGTCGCGAAGCGATGGAAAAGGCGGCCATCGAAGAGAAGCTCGCCAGCGAAACCATTGACGTGACCCTGTCCGGTCGCGGCGAAGAGCAGGGCAGTGCGCACCCGATTACCCGCACCCTGCGCCGCATTGAAGAAATCTTCCAGCGCCTCGGGTTTTCCGTGGAGCAGGGCCCGGAAGTGGAGAGCGACTACTACAACTTCGAAGCCCTGAATATTCCCGCGCATCATCCGGCGCGCGCGATGCACGATACCTTCTATATCGACCCCACTACCGTGCTGCGCACCCACACCTCCTCGGTGCAGATCCGCACCATGGAGAAAAAGAATCCGCCCCTGCGCATCATCTGCCCGGGTCGCGTATACCGCTGCGATTCCGACGTCACCCACTCGCCCATGTTCCACCAGGTGGAAGGCCTGGTAGTGGACGAGGGCGTGAGCTTTGCGCACCTGAAGGGCTGTATCGACCAGTTCCTCAAAGCCTTCTTCGAGGCGGACGTGCCGGTGCGTTTCCGTCCGTCCTACTTCCCGTTCACCGAGCCCTCGGCAGAGGCCGATATCCAGTGCACCTCCTGTGGCGGCAAGGGCTGTCGCGTGTGCTCCGGCACCGGCTGGCTGGAAATCCTCGGCTGCGGCATGGTGCACCCGAACGTATTCGACTCCTGCGATATCGACAGCGAAAAATACTCCGGCTTTGCCTTCGGCCTCGGCGTCGAACGCATGGCCATGCTGCGCTACGGCGTAAACGATCTGCGCCTGTTCTTCGACAACGACCTGCGCTTCCTCAAGCAGTTCTAAATCGAAACCATTTTTTAGCAGCCTGCTCGCAGGCGAACGGCGCGGTGTGCCGCGCACAAGAACCAGAATTAGAGAGAGCTTATGAAACTCAGCAATGCCTGGTTGCGGGAGTGGGTAAACCCGGACCTGACCGCACAGCAGCTGGCCGATCAGATCACCATGGCCGGCCTCGAAGTAGACGCAGTTGAACCGGTCGCCGGCGAATTTTCCGGTGTGGTAGTGGGCGAGATCATCGGCTGCGAACAGCACCCGGACGCCGACAAGCTGCGCGTGTGCCAGGTCAAAGGTCATCCGGACGGCGAGATGCAGGTGGTGTGCGGTGCACCCAACGCCCGTGTCGGTATCAAGATTCCGTTCGCGCTGGTGGGCGCCAAGTTGCCGGGCGACTTCAAGATCAAGAAAGCCAAGCTGCGCGGCGTCGAGAGCTTCGGCATGCTGTGTGCGCAGACCGAACTGGAACTGGGCGACGACAGCGACGGCATCTGGGAACTGCCCGCCGACGCGCCCACCGGAACCGATCTGCGGGAATACCTGCAGCTGGACGACAGCACCATTGAGGTGGACCTCACCCCGAACCGTTCCGACTGCCTGGGTGTGGCCGGTATTGCCCGCGAAGTGGGCGTGCTGAACCGCTGTGCGGTGCAGGGCCCGGCGATCGAGCCGGTAGCGGCCAAGATCGACGACAGCCTGGCAGTTTCCCTGATGGCCGAAGAAGCCTGTCCGCGCTATGTGGGCCGTGTGATCCGCAATATCGACGTGGCCGCAACTACCCCGCTGTGGATGCAGGAGCGTCTGCGCCGCAGCGGCCTGCGCAGCATCGACCCGGTGGTGGACGTCACCAACTACGTCCTGCTGGAGCTGGGCCAGCCGATGCACGCCTTCGATCTCGACAAGCTGAACGGCGGCATTCATGTGCGCATGGCGGAGCAGGGCGAGAAACTGACCCTGCTGGACGAGCAGGAAGTGAAGCTGCAGGACGGCACCCTGGTAATCGCCGACGACAAGGGCCCGCTGGCCATTGCCGGTGTGATGGGTGGCCTGGATTCCTCGGTAACCGACGGCACCCGCAATATCTTCCTCGAGAGCGCCTTCTTCAGCCCGCTGGCGATTGCCGGCAAGGCCCGTTCCTACGGCCTGCATACGGACTCCTCCCACCGCTTCGAGCGCGGCGTGGACTACCGCCTGCAGGAAACCGCCGTCGAGCGCGCCACCCAGCTGCTGCTGGATATTGTCGGCGGCGAGCCGGGCCCGGTTCACCTTCGTGAATCCACCGACGCCATGCCATGCGAGCGCCACATCACCCTGCGTCGTGCCCGCGTACAGGGTGGCCTGGGTATCGATATGGCGGACGACGAGATCGTCGAGATCATCACCCGCCTGGGGCTGGAAAAGATTGCTGAAAACGCAGAGGGCTGGACCTTCCTGGTGCCCAGCTTCCGCTTCGATATCGCCATCGAGGCCGACCTGCTGGAAGAGCTGGCGCGGGTGTACGGCTACAACCGCATCCCCAGCATCAGCATGACCGCTGCCCTGGACATCATTCCCCGTGACGAGGCCGACGTGGCCCAGGAGCGCCTGGAAAAGACCCTGCTGGCGCGGGGCTATCAGGAGGCCATCACCTTCAGCTTTATCGACAGCGCAGCCTCCGCCAAATTCGACCCGGATGCCGAGCCGGTCGCTCTGCAGAACCCCATCAGCGCGGATCTCGCGGTGATGCGCACCTCGCTGATGCCGGGACTGGTCAAGGCGCTGCAGTACAACCTCAACCGCCAGCAGGACCGAGTGCGCCTGTTTGAGACCGGCCTGCGGTTTGTGCCGGGCGGTGAATTGAAGCAGGAGCGCATGATCGCCGGCCTGATCTACGGTACCCGCCAGCCGGAAGGCTGGAGCGGTGGCAAGGATCTGGTGGATTTCTACGACATCAAGGCGGACGTGGAAGCGCTGCTGGCCCACTACGAGGCGGAAGGGGAGTTCACCTTCGCCGCCGCCAAGCACCCCGCACTGCACCCGGGCCAGTGTGCCCAGGTACTGCGCAATGGCGAGCCCGTGGGCGTGATTGGTGCCCTGCACCCGACCCTGCAGAAGGACTACGATCTGCCAAAGGCCGCGTTCCTGTTCGAGCTGAGCCAGGATGCCCTGGGCCAGTCCGTACTGCCCGCGTTCCAGCCGCTGTCCAAATTCCCGGAAGTACGCCGCGACCTCGCGATCCTGGTGGACGCCGAAGTCCCGGTGGGGGATCTGCTCAAAGTCGCCGTTGAAGCTTCCGGCGAATATTTGACGGACTTCAACATTTTTGACGTCTATCAGGGCAAAGGCATTGATTTTAATAGAAAAAGTGTCGCTATGGGCTTGACCTTTCAGCATCCGTCACGCACCCTTAACGACGAAGAAATCAATGCCGCAGTCGATGCGGTAGTCCGTGAATTAGAACAAAAACACAACGCCAGCCAGCGCTGATCCCAACAGACCCTCGGGACGCGCCGGTTGTCGAGCGCATCCCGAGAGCGTCTGCTGCCGGGTTAAAGCCGCCGCGGTACCAGGCTTACAAACCGGAAAATGACGCCTCTGAATCTGTTGGCAGGAACCAATGACAGAGGCACTGACCAAGGCCGGGCTCGCCGAAAAGCTGTACGAAGAGCTGGGTTTCAACAAACGCGAAGCCAAGGAAATCGTCGAATTTTTCTTCGAGGAGATCCGCAATGCGCTCGAAAACAACGAGCAGGTAAAGCTGTCCGGATTTGGCAACTTTGACCTGCGCGACAAAAGCCAGCGTCCGGGACGGAACCCAAAGACTGGTGAAGAAATCCCCATTTCCGCGCGAAGGGTGGTTACCTTCAAGCCGGGGCAAAAACTCAAGGCACGAGTAGAAGAAGATGCTGGAAGCGAGTCATAACAGCGAACTGCCGGTAATTCCCGGCAAACGCTATTTCACCATCGGTGAGGTTAGCGAGCTGTGCGCCGTGAAACCGCATGTGTTGCGTTACTGGGAACAGGAATTCCCGCAACTCAGCCCGGTCAAACGCCGCGGCAACCGCCGCTATTACCAACACCAGGACGTCATCCTGATCCGCCAGATCCGCGCACTCCTGTACGAGGAGGGCTACACCATCGGTGGTGCCCGCCTGCAGATGGAAACCGGCTCCTCGGAAAAGGTGCAGACCGTCCAGCTGCAGCAGGTGATCCCGCAGATGATTGCCGAGCTGGAAAGTGTGCTGGAATTGCTGGAGGTTGAAGCCTGATCCAAAAAGGCGCAAAACGGGCTTGCATTCCCGCCGTACTTCGGTATGATTTGCGCCTCATCGCCAAGCGATGCCCCTTATAAATCAAGCACTTACGTGATTTTTACACCGCTTGATTTGCTCTTATCGGAGTGTAGCGCAGCCTGGTAGCGCACCACACTGGGGGTGTGGTGGTCGTCGGTTCAAATCCGGCCACTCCGACCATTATCTCTTTGTTTTTGTTGTAGTTTCTATGCGACCGGCCGGTAGCGAAAGCACCGCGCACAGAAACTGCACACAAACACCGCACAGAAACTCTATATCCTTAATCCGTCCGCTTTTCCAAACTTCCCCTCGAACTCTTCAAGAAATGCCACACCTAGCGCGGTTAGCTCTTTTGAAGTGCCGTATTTGGAATCTTTCAGAAATCCACCATTTACCGCTATTCCGTAGGCCGTGTGCCCGCTCCAATATCCATCTACCTGGTTCCTCAGCGTCTTTGCTAGCTGAGCCCTCTTTCCTTCAACACTGTTATCAGTAGTTGGTCCAAATCGAGTTCCCTCGAAAATTTTCTCTATGTACGCGTCTGAAACCACGGTGTATCCATTGTATTGAACCCAGTTTTCCATTCTCAAAACTCCCCTCCAATAACATCATCCGGCAACACAAAATCCATCGGCGTATAGGGCAGGGCGTCGGCGTCCTGGTATCCCAGTGTGGTGCCTTTGTTTTTGTGTGCCATCAGTTCCTGAATTTGATCCACGCCATAGCCCGCGATGCGGTACAGGGTGGACGATAGGCCGCGGACTTCGTGGAAGCTCTGGCCGCCCGTAATGCCGCAGGCGTCGCGCACTTCGGCGAACATGCGGCTCAGTCGCTCTGGCGTGACTTGCGCCAGGTGTTGTTTGTCCTGGTTCCACACCCTCCGTTTTGGCCACTGGCTGACGATGTAGGGGCAGCGGCGGTTTTGCAGGCTCAGCTCCCGGGCGCGCTGGATGGTGCGGGCGAGGGCTGGGTATTTGTCGAGGCTCCACGCTTGCCGCGCGGCGCGGGCGTGGCCTTTCTGGGCGGCGCTTTTGGCGATGACGAGCTGCAGGGTGCGGCCCTTGAGGTTGGCGTCCCATTGCAGGTTGCAGATGTCTTCGCGTCGCCAGGTGGTGAGCAGCGAGAGTGCCATGGCGATTTGCAGCGAGTGCAGGCCCATTTCCTCGGCCATGTGGTAGATGGCCCAGTACTGCGCGATGGTGAGCGGTGCGCGGCCCTTTGGCGGCTTCTGCTTGGCGATGAGGCGCGGGCGATCGTCGGCGGTGGTGAAGGGGTTGTACTGCAGTTTCGGCATGAGGCCTTGCGGCATCAGCCAGTTGAACAGCTTGCGGAATTCCGCGTGGCGCAGTTTCTGCTGGTTGTAGGTGAGCCCGTCCCACCAGGTGGAGATTTGCTGCCAGGTGATGTGGCCCACCGGTGTACCGCTGAATTGTTCGGCGAACTGGTGCAGGGCGTAGACGCGGTTGTCCCAGCTTTTTTTGCCGGTGAGTGCGGGGTTGAGCCGCTCCTGATAGGCGATATAACCCGGTACGTGGAAGCCGAGCTGCTGGCGGCCGGGCACGCGCGCGGGTGTGGCGATGGCGGTGTCGCGCAGGGCGTTGGCCTCGGTGGCGATGCGGTTGGCCTCGGCTACGGTTTCCGCCTGGAACAGCTTGTCACTGCCATCGGCGCGGCGGTACCGGTAGTAGCCCGGGCGCTTTCGCGGGTCCGGATACAGGTTGTCGACCAGTTCGATGCCGTCGATGATGCGGGGTTTTTTGGGTCTTACCATGGTGTCAGCTCAGCAGTTCCATTGCGGTGGGGGTGGCCTTCGGTGGCTCGCTCATACAGTTGTTGGTGGCGAACCAGTTTGCATCGACATAGGGCCGCCCGTCGATGATCTTGCCCCGCACCACGCCGCGCACGATCCAGTCGCACCACTGGCGGCGCCGGGGCGCAGCGGTGGGGGCGAAGAATTCGCGGTTGGCTTGGGTGTGGGTGATGAGTGCGCTCACACTTCCTCCGCGCCTTTCCAGCCTGAGCGTACCGCGGCATCCACGCGGCGGTAGCCTTCTTTGAGCAGTGCGAGATATTCCTGGTACTCCTCGCACAGTTCGTCATTGCACACCTGGCGGCCGCATTCGTTACATGCAGCCACCGGAGTTTTCGAATACGGGTCTTCCGCCTCGCAATAATCCAGGCATTCGCAGTTAGGGTGTATGCATGTGCTGTGCTTGTCGGCTCTCATCACTCCCCCTCCTGCTCTTCTGGTGGCGCTGGGAGTGGCATCCAGAAATACGCATCCATAGTCATTCCCGGTACTGTAAAACCCGAGAACTCGCCGGCACGATAGATACCGCCAAAAACTTTGCCATTTCCGTGCGGGTAGCACCCCGCCGGATTTGTCTTTGCAACGAAGGCGACGGATTGCCAATCCTCAGGCAACCGCTCCGCACAGCTAATCCACGGATCGTCGGGATGCTCTGATTTAGCCCACTCTTTCTGAATCTCTGGCCATGCGCCGCGGGCAGCCTGGATCACCGGGTGCTCGGGTTTGGTACCGTAATCAGTTACGGGAGCATCCGGTGCTTGCGGCAGTTCGGCCCAGTGGGTCAGTACGGTGGTGCCGATGGTGACGGCATGGGCCTCCAGTTCGTACTGATCGAACGGATAGGTTTCGATGGTGCCATCGCTCCAGTAGGTCAGGTACTTACCCGGCTCGGTGGGTGTTTCCTCGCTCCAGGCTTTCCACCCAAGCCAGCAGTGCCGGAGTGCGGTGTAGAGCTTGCGCCGCGTATAACCTGGATGTGCAATGCGGTATTCGCTCTCTGTCACATCATCCCATCCACCGAACTTTGATTTGAGCTGGTGCACAGGCTCCGCATTCTCTGCTTGTTGGGATAGGGCGTGCTCAAGTTCCTTCATCGCCAGCGTGTACCTACCGCGCTTAATGCACTCGACTGCTGCGACCATCGCCGCTTCTCTGCTATCCATCACGCCACTCTCTCCTGTTCTATGTGTTTATTGATAATCCAGTTTTCCAAATACTGCTCTGCCCGCTCGAAAAACCGCTGCTCGTCCTGCTTTTTGTCAAAACGCTTGGTCGGCAGAATCTCGGCGATCCATCCCCAGTCCACGATCAGCTTTTCATTCACCTCGCCGCGTATCCGATCCAGTACCGGCTGCACGTCTTCGGCGGTGTCGTTGATCCGCTGGCCCTTCGCCAGAAACAAATGGTGGCGGGTGTCGTAGTTGCCGTGCAGGTCTTTGATAATGACCACTACGGTTATCAGCCAGTTGTGCGAGAGCCGGCGTATCAGGTGATCGGCATTTCCGAGCCGCGCCAGTATGGTTTTGGTGGAGCGACTGCAATCTATTTTCATCTCCGCCTGGCCTTCGTCATCCAGACCGTTTGAGGTCATCGCAACCAACCGAAGGCCGGTCAGCCATAGGCGGATGTTTTTGTCTGATGGCTGTCTCACAGCGCCTCCTGCACAAATCTCTGCACCTGCGGCAGTTCCCGTCGCTCGATGAGCGTGTCTGCCAGCACCTGGTCCAGCGGGTTGCGCAACGACTGGCGAGCGATGACCCGCGCGTTGCGGATCAGGTCGATGTTGCGGCCGGCCCGGTGCAGGTCTTTGATGGCGCTGCGCAGTTGGTGCGGCAGGCGCATCCAGCGCTGTTGGAATTTGTGTTCGAATTCTGTGCCCATTATTTTCGTACCCACTTTGCCCGCTGCCGGCGTTTTTTCTGGCTGACCGTGTTCGGCTTATCGGCCGAGGCTTCCGAAATAAGAAATCGGCTCTCGTTCCATCTGTTCACCTCAATGCCTACAGATGCTGACAAAGCTGCAGCACACGCCAGTACAATGCTTCCTCTCATATATCCCCCGGTTAATTGGTGCCGGTTACGCTTCCGGCGTTGGCCTATCGTGCCAACCGTTCCCCCGGCGATTCACAAGTGGCACTTGCTCATTCGTTGGCCCGGCGTTTTCACGGCCTTCTGTGCTCCGGCGGCAGCCCCTGACAAGCGGGTCTTGAGTCGCTTTTACGCAGACGGGGCGGCTCCCGTTTCTCGACCGCCGCTGTGTTACTTCGCCCAGCGTCATTGGTTGCCCTGATACGGTTAGTGGCTTTTCGCTATTGCAACGGTTCAGGCGCTGCGCTCGCCCGAGAAATCATTTCCAAAAATGGCCCCGTACCCGCCGCCCAATGCCTTGGAGTGGTTAAACTGTATTGCCCCTCTGTCGGCACTGGCGGGGCTACCAGCGTACGTTGTGGCTTGCCTTGCCGATTAGTGCCGCGGATCTGCCCGTTATTCCCACAATTGCAGTTGCGGGGTTTGCGCCGGGCAAGCGACCCGACTCTGCAGCAGTGGCGCGCATCGGCCATGCGCGGGGTTGTTAGTGCACCGCGGCGGCTGGCAGCGGCTCTTCTTTGTCTGGCTGCTCTGGGCTCGGATTCTGGGTTGGGAATGGGATGGCCTCGCCGTCTTGCACGTCGTAGATCGGCAGCTCGCCGAATACGCGCAATGCGTCTTGGAAGTTCAGTTCTCGGCAGGCTTCTTCCAGGGTGATTACTTCGGCCTGTGGGGGTGCTGCGAGTATTTCGTTACTGAATTCGGCGGCGATGGCGGTGCATTCGTCGGCCCATATTTCGCGATGGTTGTGGCCTGCTGGGTAGGGGCAGGGGGCGGCGCCGGTGCGGTGGAATGCGGACCACACGGCGCGGCGGATGGCCTGCTCGTCTTCGACGGTGACGATGGGGAGTTTTGCCTTGGCGTTGGCGTGCTCGAGTTCGTTCATTGCGCCGTCGATGCCAACGATGAGGCGGTCGAACCCTTCCTGGGTGCATAGGTCTCCGGCCTGCACGGTTGCCTGGTACAGGTAGTTGTGGGCGTTCTGAACCTCTTTGCTGCACTTGAGGTCTTCGTAGCAGTCTGTCTGCTCGTACATGGAGTGCACGACGGTTGCGATGTGCTTGATGCTGCTCTCGGCAAAATTGAGGCGCTGCTCGTCGGTCTGACCTGCGTTGTAGGCCACGGCTAGCGCTTCATTGGTGCGGCGGATCATCTGAATGATGGTTGAGATGGTTTTGCGTAGTTCGGTGAGTTGGGTGGTGGTCATTTCGCGCTCCAGCTATTTCCTTGTCTGAGTTGATTAAAGCAAGCTTTAAAATCGATGTAAAGCATGCTTTATAGAATGGCACAAAAAAAAGCCCCTTGGGGCTTCGAGGTCATTCCTCTGTCGCAAGTATCAACTCCCTGAACTCATACTCGTCGATGATCCTAATGTGGTGCCCGGTGCTGGCCAACTCTTCCGCCTTGCGGTGCTTTGAGCTCTTCGCGTGTCCTTTTGTTGCGACAAGGTCTTGCTCCCCAACCACAACATAGTCCACCTTTTTGCTAACGCTCGACTTCACCGAGATGCCAGCCGACTGTGCGAGGTCAGCGGCCTCAGTCTTGCTGATTGATATTTTTCCGGTGAAAACGATAGCCTTCCCAAACAGCGGTCCTTCTGGGTTTCCGTCGCGAGTCACAGCCTTTGGATAAGGGTTGCTTTTTTTAGTTTCGCCTCCCGATGGTAGGCCTGAGAAAAGCCCGCTTTCCGCGGCCAGGAATACTTGGCCGCATGCAGCTGCGTCCTCAATCGCATCATGGTGCTTGAACTTATACCCAATGAATTCACACAGGGTGTCGAGCTTAAACCCCCCGGTATATCCGGCGGGAGCCTGCGACCTTGCCGCGGCAGCAGAATCGATCCATTTTGGCTGCGGTGTTTTAAGTGAGTGCTTTCGGCAAGCTTGTTCGATGGCTTGAACATCAAAGTCCGAATGGCTAATGCAGACCTTTCCGTGCAGTAGTCGGTAGAGTACGGGGTAAATTTGCGGGAAGGTTTTCTCTCCGCGAACCTCGACTGACGAAATGCCATGGATTCTGGTGTTAATGGCCTGAAAACCCTCTTCTGGATCAACGAGCGCGCTCCAACCTCCTGTCATTTTCCCGTCAACGTATCGCGCTATGCCTATTTGGCAGATCGATCCTCTTGATTGATTTGCTGTTTCAATATCAACGGCCAAAAACTCCCTAGTCATCCGTGCCACTCCTCATGGCGAGTCATTAGCTGAACCAGCTCGCGAATGGCCTTCAGGTGCTGAGTCGTCAGGAACCCTTTATCGACCCCCAGTTCGATCATCGATATAAGCGTGGCCTCTTCAGATGACCTGCTACGGGAAGGCGGTTTACTGATGCAGTACTCGGCCATTGGCTCGGAAACGCCACTAGAATGCTCGTCATCGATTGATCTGGCCGTGACCGGCTGGCGACCGGTTATTAGCCACTCAATGCTCAGCCCCGTCGCCTTTGCTGTCGCCAGAACATTGGACGCCGCGGGATTCTTCGTGCTCCCGCTTTCCCACTGTGAAACCGCTTGGACGCTTACACCACAAGAGCGGGCAAGCTCCGACTGAGTCAGCCCGGCCTTCTCGCGCGCCTGTTTCATCCGATCGTTAATACTCGTCATAAAGCAATCTTTACCTAAACTGGCTTAAGCATGCTTGCGCCCATATTGTTAAGCATGCTTTAATTTGATCACCAAACGAGGAGCGGCAAGTGACCAAGCAAGAAGCAATCAATCACTTCGGTAGCGCGAAGAGCCTGGCTGAAGCATTGGGGGTGAAACCTCAGGCGGTATCTCAGTGGAGCCAAATTCCTGCGCGCCGACAGTACGAGCTGGAGAGGCTCACGAATGGCGGCCTGAAGGTGGATGAAGAGTTGATTGGCTCTGCCGCCTGAAAAACATAGTCGATAAAACGGATAACAACATGCAATACGAGCTTACCGCTTTGGGGATAACCGTCTGCTTGCTGGGCATCTTTGCGATCGTCCTGGCGGAAATGGCAGACGATTACATCGGTGGGGGTGATTACTGTGGCTGGTGAGAGTTTCATCGAGGTGCGAGAGGTTCCCGGCGCGGTGGTGCTGGTGGTGGATGGCTCGTTTAAGCTCTCCCTGTCTGCGAAAGACGCATCGGGACTGGCTGGGCGTATGTACGGTATCGCGGTTCGTGTGGCGCTTCAGGAGGCGCTTGCGAAGGCTGAGGCGAATCGTCAGCGGGGTGAGGCGTGAGCGATAAGCGCGCATTCGAAGGTGTCTGGATACCGGCAGAGCTTTGGCTCTCCACTGGCCTGAGCCTGCAGGAAAAGGTGATGTTGGTAGAGATCAAGAGCCTGTGCGCGGACTCCACTCGCGGCTGTTTCAAGTCGAACAAGGCGTTCGCTGAATTCTTCGGTCTGTCTGCTTCTCGTGTCTCCGAAATCATCTCCAATCTTGAGAAAAAAGGCTTCATCCGCGTTGCTCAAAAACGGGACGGAAAGCGCATTGTCGAGCGCAATATTTTCGTCCTCAAGGGGTATTCGGAATCCCGAAGGGGGTATTCGGAAAACACGGCGAACCCTATTCGGAATGTCGAAGGGGGGTATTCGGAAAACGCTGAAGAGAGCAGTACAGTTAAGAGCAATACAAATAGAGGTAATATTGGGGCGCGCAAGCGCGCCGCTGGCAAACCGAAAAATTCGAGCGCTTTGGATTTCTCATCCTGGCCAACCCAACCATCCGCACAAGTCCTGTCCGACTGGAAAACCACTCGGAAGGCTCCGCTGACTCAAACCGCTGTTGATCGACTCGCTCCGGAGATGGCCAAGGCCGCTGCCGCTGGCTTCTCCGTGGACGAGTGCCTGGCGGTGGCCTGCGAGCGCGGTTGGCGCGGTTTCAAATTCGAATGGTTCCTGAATCACAACAACGCACAGGGAGGGGCATCTGGTGCAAGCAACACCATCGACCACGACGACACGAGCTGGTTCGACGCCGAATTCGGCGGCGGAGCTGGTGAACACGCTGTTCCGGCGCCTGGTGGCGATCAAGCCCGGTTGGCGGGCGGCCTTTACGCCGGAGGAGATCGGGACGGCCAAAGCGGAGTGGACGCGGGCGTTTATCCAGGCGGGCATCGAAGACTGGGCCGTGATTGAGCGCGCGCTTGACGAGCTGCGGCTGCAGCCGGGCCCGTTCCTGCCCAGCACCGGGGATTTCATCGCCCTCTGCCGCAGGGCGCAGCTGACCCACTGGCGGGTGCCGACGGAGGCGGAGGGGTTTTCGCAACTGCAGAAGTTTTTCGGACCGCGGGGTGTGAAGCGGGATTTCACGAAGCTGAACCCGGCGGTGTACGCGGCGTACTGCCGGTTGGATTGGGGCTTGCTGAGCGGCCAGCCGACGCCGGTGCAGCGCAAGGGGTTTGCGGAGGCGTGGAAGGTGGTGCTGGAAGACATCCAGATGGGCCGCCCGCTGCCGCAGCCGATGCCGCCAGAACGGCAGATTGAAAGCGACGAACGAGCGCTGAGCAAAGAAGAAAACGCGCGGAAGCTGGCTGAGCTTCGCGCACAACATGGACTTTGAGGGTAACCACTGTGACGACATTGACCGACGTGATTAACAGCCGCCAGCCATTCGAAAGCCCGCGTGTGCGGCTGACCGAGAAGGCCCGCGAGTCGATTGCGGATGACGTGGAGGCGTTTCTGCGCCGCGGCGGAAACATTCAGCGGGTGCCGATGGGGGCGTCTGCGTTTGAGTTGCGGGCCGAGCGCGCCAAGTGCGGCAAGACCCGCTACACCAAGCGCCAGATCGTGCATCTGACGGTGAGCCACAAACCGGACCCGAAGGGGAGGAAAGCGTGATGGTTGCGGATACCAGCCTGCTGGCGAACGGCAAGGTCAATAAGACTGCCCAGTGCGTGCGCGTGCTGGGGATGCTGAAGAAATGGAAACACGGCCGCACCAATAGCGAACTCGCCTCGGTGCTGAGGTTGCCGCAGGGCACGGTAGCCGGGCGCATCAACGAACTGAAGAAGTCCGGCGCGGTGCGCGAGATCGGCCGCCGCCGCTGCCTGATTACCGGCCACACGGCGAAGATCCACCAGGTGGTGGAGTCATGAGCCCGCGGGAGCGCCGCGAGCGCCTTTGGCTGGCGGTTGAGGGTATCGGTTACCTGCTGGTGCTGATGGGTGTGTTCGGTTACATCGCTGCGCTGGAAGGGGTGCAGCCATGAACTGGTTTAGCCTGCTGTTTGCCTGTTCGGCGCTGTACCTGGCCGCCCTGAACTACTTCAAGCCGGTACCGGAGAACCTGGGCGCGAAGGGCTGGGAGTGGGCGGAGATGAGATGCGCCAAGCGCGGCGGCATCAAAGGATTCAAGATTGTCAAAATGCGCTATGTGACCGTGGTTTGCGGTGATGGTGATGGGGCTATGGCTGAGTGGGGGGTAGAGAAATGAGCGATATTGTCGGTAAATTATACGTTTCTGATAAGGAATTGACGGTCAGGTGGAGCTGTTCCAGGGCAACGATTTGGCGGTGGAGTAAAGAGGGTTTGATTCCCAAGCCTTACAAGATTGGCGGAAGCACAAGGTGGAAACTATCTGAAATCCTCGATTACGAGTCGAAGCTGAAGCATCACGACGAGGAGTGGCCGCGTGATGAATAAATTACTTTACTGGCTGACCGGCCGCCTGCCGGTGCGATTCATCAATCTGGACTCCGGCCCCTACCTTGAGCGGTACTACCTCGGCCAACTGTTCGGTATTACGTTTTACCTGCACCGCTTCGTCTCCAGCGACAGCGAACGCCATTTGCACAACCATCCGTGGGGGTGGGGTGGCAGTTTGATCCTGTGCGGCAGCTACGAGGAGGAGCGGGCGCTTGACCTGTGCCCCGCGGCTGGCCCTGCTGGCTGCCTCACTGAGCGCGTGCGCCGCCGTTGGTACAACCAGGTGAATGGGAACACGATCCATCGCATCCATGACGCGGCGCCGGGGACTTGGACGCTGTTTTTTCATGGGCCGAGACAGATGGTTAGGCGACCAAGCAGGCATGTACCCGGAAAGTTCGCGCTGGCACCAAAGGGTTGGGGGTTCTTCGAGCAGCGCGAACTGATTAGCGAATATCGCACTGAGTTCGTTGAGCATCAGATTAGCTATGGGGAGTGGTGGCTCACCGCCCCTAAAGGCATCGATGCCGGGAGGGTGCCGCTGTGATCGAGATTATCGAAACCAATTACACGCTAAAGGCAACTGAGCCGGAACTGCGCGCGCTATGTAAAGGTATTAGCTGTCTTGAGCTTTATGGCGATCAAGATCCAGAGCTTGAAATGGCTGAACTTTCCGACGGCGAGCGTCAAGTTCTGCGCCTCTTGCGCGCACAGCTGGGCAAGTTCATATGAAAAAGGCCGAAAGCGAGCATCTAGACGCAGTGGCCGCCCTGGGCTGCATCGTATGCCGGAACCTTGAGCTGGGCGAGACCCCGGCCGAGATTCACCACATACGATCCGGCCAGGGCCGCAAGCGCGCGACGCACTTCGAGGTTATCCCGCTATGCCCCCACCACCACCGCCTGGGTGGCTACGGTGAGGCCTTCCACGCGGGGCCGCAGATTTGGCAGAAGCGGTTCGGGCCGGAGGAGGTGTTGCTGCAGCAGGTTCGAATTGAGTTGGGAATGGAGGTGGAAGATTGAACAGAAGCGTTTCGCTTGAGCGCCGAATTGAGAGCGCCACAAGACGTTGGGATTCGTATATGAGTTTCGCCAGCCCGAAGCGGCTCGTTGTCCATCCGGATGATTGGTATCTGCTGGGGTGCCCGCTCCACTGGGAGGGGGTTCCGGTAAAGCCGTTGGGTATCACTCTGTGAGTCACCTGGAAGAAGCACTCCGCCTACAGCTCCGCTATCTGGAGGCGCGGCCAGGCGAACAGGAATACCGCTTCGGCGCCATGGCATCAGGCGGTACCGGAAAAGGCCTCCGCAAGCGGTTACTGGATCATGGTCTCAAAGACTGGCGCTTTGACTTTGCATGGCCTGATCTGATGTTCGCCGTAGAGGTAGAGGGCGGTGCCCACATCGGCGGCCGGCACAACAGGGGCACAGGATTCGAGGAAGATTTGACCAAATACCACCACGCGATGCGCCTGGGGTGGACGGTCTACCGATGCAGTGCGCCGTTAATCAACAGTTGGGAGGCTGCGAAGCTGATTAAGGCGCTTTTGGATGATATGAAAAACGGCTGAAACCCGCGTGGGAGTATGTCTGAGACAGAGTTTGGTATCTGTGAGGGGGCAGTATGCAGGGTGATAATTGGGTTGTGGATGCGTTGCGCGATTGGGGGTTTCGATGCTGTGGTGAGGCAGGCGCCGAGATTGATTACCCTAGACAGGCGAATTTTGCACGCTCGATACGAGATCAGTTCAGGGTGGATGATGGGTGGATGCCGCCAATGCCAGTTACTGAGTTGGCGGAGGATGTTGATAGGGCTGTGCGTTTCGTTAAAGGTCGGTGCGAAAAAGAGGGGGAGGTGCTTAAGCTGCTCTATTTGCGGAAGATGTCCGAGCGAAAGGCGTGTAAGTTTCTGGGGGTGAATAACAACCAGCTCCGGAATTTGCGAAGCACGGCGGAGCGGACGGTGGAGATGTACCTCACCATGAAATGCAGGCGCACCGCTGAGGATTTCAATCCTTCGCTGTTAATGTTTGCGTAGGGCTTGCATGCTGCATCATAAAGTGGTTATTCTTAGGCAAGTTGCGGTTTTACCGCTCAAGATTCAAGAAACCGGCCTCGAGCCGGTTTTTTTGTGCCTGTCACTCTCACAGGGTGAAACTCAAAAGCCCTTGCCCACTCCCACAGGTGGGCTTTTTTATTTTTGCCGGAGGTGATCGTCGTGACTAAGCCAACCAAGCCGCCGAAGAAGTCTGGTCAGAAGTGATTCAGTTTTTTGGCTATGCGGCGATGGCGGTGTGTGCCGCTGTCGCTGTGTATGCGCTGTGGTTTGGGCGGGAGCGTACGGCGCTGGTGGCGCTGGCGTATTTGCTGGCGTATGAGGGGCTTTTCCATTTTCTGGTGGCGGTTGGTCACTATTCGCTGGTGCCGTATATGTCGCTGGCGGTGGCGATCGATTGGTGGTTTTTCTATCTGTTCCTGGCGCGCGGCGCGCGGCTTTCGGCCGGTGCGTGTGTTCTGAGCCTGTTTTATGGCGGGCTGACTGTTATTGAGGATCGTGTAAGCGGGTCTCTGCTATACGGGTTCTACGAATATGTCGGCATGGCGGTGTGCCTGCTGATTCTGTTCGATGGAGTGAGCCGTGCCCGCTGTCTTGAACATCATTCTGTTGGCCATCGTTGGTCTTTGTATGGGTGGTTTGTTGGTCGAGTTGTACAAGCTGCTAAGAAGGCGAAGGGATGACCGAAAGTATCGTGGCTCTGCTGGGGAAGATCCTTAATTACGTTTGGCTGGTGTTTTTGGCGGGTTCAGGTGGTTATCTCAACTATCTGATTGAATGCCAGAAAGAGGGTAGTAAGCCGAGCTTCCGTGATGGCCTTATCAAGATTTTCGGGGCCGCCTTCACCGGCGTTATCGCTATTTATGCCTGCCTTTACTTTGATGTTGGCGTGTTCGGTATGGGCATGATTGCGGGCATTTGTGGGTATGGAGGCCCTTTGCTGTTGGACTTTGCATTGAGCCTGGTGAAGGCGCGAGCCAAGGCGATGGTGAAACCGCAATGATTTCTCGCATTGTTGGATTTTCTGCGTTTGTGCTGATGGTGGCGCTGCTGTTGATGCACAACACCGGCACGATCAAAGAGCAGGCCGAAATCAACGGTGCGCAGGCGCAGGCGATTGCTCAGAAAGAGCAGGCCATTGAACAAGCGAGGCAGATGGCGGCAGAGGCCGACCGCAAGCGGGAAGCGGCAGAGGCGCAGCGCCTGGCAGATCTTCAGCTTCTGGCTGAGGCTGAAAAGACCGCACAGGAAAGCATGAGCAGGATTAACCAGCTGCTCGCAGAGAATTCGAGGCTTGAGCATGAAGTGGAAGAAGTGCGCGAGTGGCGTTCTCTTGGCCATCCTGATGATGTTCGCCGGATGCGCAACGCCGCCATCACCAATGGTGCCACCGGAGCCGATCATCGTGACGGAGACGGTCTACCGGTTGCCTCCGGAGTCGCTGATTAAGTTGTGCACCCCGCCTGAGTACCGCGGCCATACGAATGGCGAGTACCAGGACCACGGGGATGCGGCGTTGGCGTTTCTGACGGACTGCAATCGGCAGAATCATGAGCGGTTTGGTAAGTGGCTGGAGAATAACCGGTGATTGAGAATCCCTACTTCAGCAACGATGAACTGAAGTGCTCCTGCTGTGGTGAGAATAAATTCAATGACAACACGCTGCGCCGGCTGATTGCTGTGCGTGAGCAGGTCGGCCCGATGGTTATCAGTAGCGGTTTCCGCTGTGAGGCCTACAACACCGCCAAGGGCTACACCCAGACCCACGCCACGGGCCAAGCCGTCGATGTGCGCATCGCCGGTGGTGATGCATTGCGCGTTGTGGGTATGGCTATTCGTGCCGGCTTCACTGGTGTCGGCGTGAGCCAGAAGGGCGACTGGGCTGGACGGTTCATCCACCTGGATGACCTCACCGCAGACCAGGCGCCACGCCCCGCCATGTGGAGCTACTGATGCCCTGCTCAGCCTGCGCCCGTCGGCGCGCGAAGATCAAACACTATTGGAACCTTGCCCGTGACAGAGCAAAACGAGCAGCTGGTCTCAGGGCTGCGAGAGCAAACAGCAGCAATCACAGCGCTGACGGAATCAATGAATCGCTTGGCGAACAGCAACGCGATGCTGGCTCAGGCAGTGATGCAGTTGGTTGATGATGGTGGAGAAGAACCGCAAACCACCTACCTCGATGGCAGGCCGTTGGGGTAACGGTAGAGGCGGCAGACCATGGCGACGCAAGCGTGATGCAGTAGCACTGCGCGACCAGTACACATGCCAGCTATGCGGCAAGGTCACCGAAGAGGGTGATGCAGACCACATCAAGCCGGTAAGCCAAGGCGGTACGGATGACATGGACAACCTGCAGTGGTTGTGCAGAGAGCCATGTCACAGAGATAAAACGGTACGCGAATCAGGTGGCACGCCAGTCGCTGAGATAGGCCCAGATGGATGGCCTGTAATAGGGTAGGGGGGGGGAGGTAAATGAAAAATATTCTCACCAAGCGGACACCGCGCCCGAAGTTAATTTTTCGCAATGCCAGATTAATGTTCTGGATTTGGTAATTTGACATGGCCACAAGAGGAGCGAAGCCCAAGCCGTCCGCACTTCGGGTGGTGGATGGGACCAGGCGGGGGGACCGCCACGGCACCGAAAAGGAATTGCGCGAAAAGGCTGAAAAGTCCAAGCAGTCCTTCGGTGAACTGAAAAAACCGACCGGCATGAAGGGCGACGCGCTCAAGGCCTGGAAAAGTTTCATTGAACCGGCCACCTGGCTGGATGGGAGCCGCCTGCCTGCAGCAATCGCATTCTGCGAACTGTGGAATGAGTTCCGCGTAAACCCGATGGGTTTCCCGGCTTCGAAGCACGGCCAGATGCGCGCCTACATGAGTGAGCTCGGCCTCACCGATGAGCGCAACCGCTCAGATTCGGAAGAAAAAGACGAGGATGAATTCTTTGATGACTGACCGCGTGACAGCCTACGCAAAGGCCGTCATTGCCGGTGACATCATCGCTGGGCCGCATGTTCGAAACGCCTGCCAGCGTCACATTGACGACCTGAAGCGAGAAGACATTCACTTCGATCTTGATGGGGCAAACCGGGCTATTCGGTTTCTGGAAACAAAACTGAGACTGAGCGAAGGGCAATTCGAGGGCCGCGCCTTCAAATGCCAGCCAGCGCAAGACTTCATTATGGGGTCACTGTTCGGTTGGAAACGGTTGGATGGAACAAGGCGCTTCCGTCGCGCCTACATCGAGCAGGGGAAGGGCAACGGTAAGAGCCCTCTTGCAGGCGGGATTGGCCTCTATGGATTGATGGCTGATGGCGAAGCCGGAGCCGAGATTTATTCCGCTGGCGCCACCAAAGAGCAAGCCGGAATCCTTTTCCGGGATGCGGTCAAAATGGTCGATAAATCCCCCGACCTGGACAAACGACTCAAGCGCAGCGGCGGCCCCGGCCGGGAATACAATCTCGCCTACCTGAAAAAAGGCTCATTTTTCCGCCCAGTATCGCGTGAGACCAAAAAGACCGGATCCGGCCCGCGGCCACACTTCGCACTGATTGACGAGCTCCACGAGCACCCAGACGGCGGCATCATCGAGATGCTAGAGCGCGGCTTCAAATTCCGCCGCCAGCCCCTGCTATTCATGATTACCAACTCCGGAAGCGACCGGAACAGCGTCTGCTGGCAGGAACATGAATGGGCGGTGAAGGTCGCCGCCGGCAACCAGGACGCCCCGAACGATACGAGCTATCAGGGCGAGATTCTGGACGACACCACATTTAGCTACGTATGCGCGCTGGATAAAGACGACGACCCACTGAACGATCCAAGCTGTTGGATAAAAGCCAACCCGCTGATGGATGTCACCATCACCGAAGAGTATCTGGCCGGCGTCGTCGCCCAGGCAAAGAACATACCGTCAAAGCAAAACGGCATCCTGCGCCTGCACTTCTGCACCTGGACAGACGCAGAAGCCGCCTGGATGAGCCGGGAAGTAGTTGAGCCGTTACTGCAGGACGTAAACACAGCAGAGCACCACGGCAAAGACATCTGGCTCGGTCTCGACCTCTCACAAAACCGAGACATAACCGCCATGGCCGCGGTCGTGCATACCGGTGATGTCGAGGTCGAAGCGGTCGACAAATCAGGTAAATCCGTAATCCTGAAGAAGCCCACCTTTGACGCATGGATTGAAGCCTGGACACCAGGCGACACCATGGCAGCAAGGGCAGAGCGGGACAAAATCCCATACCCGCTATGGCACCAAGGCGGCCACATACACGCCCCCGCCGGCGAAAACATCAGCTACCGGCATGTAGCTCAAACCATGGTCGAATACGACCGCGACTACCGGGTAAGAATGGTCGCCTATGACCGTTACGCCTTCCGCCGGCTGGAAGAAGACGCCCAAGAGCTCGGCCTTAACTTGCCGTTTGTCGAGCATCCCCAGGGTGGCGTCAAAAAGGGCAAGCCCACCGCAGAGATGGAGGCCGCGGCAAAGCAGCAGAACAAACAGGCCGATGGCCTATGGTTCCCCGGGTCGCTCCGGATGCTTGAAGACGCCATGCTCGAAGGTCGGGTCAGGTTCAAGAGAAACCCAGTCCTTGTATCAGCCGTCATGTCCGCCGTCACAGAGATGGACAAGTGGGACAACCGCTGGCTGGCCAAGCAGAAATCGATTAACAAGATCGACGCAATCGTCGCCATGGTCATGGCCTTCGGCGCCGCCAATGCCGTCTCGCTGGAAAAGAAACCTCTGAAAATGTTCGTACTGGGATAACCATGAAAGCCTACAGTCTCATGCAAGTGAAAGCCGTAGATGATGAAAAACGCATCATCACCGGCATGGCCACCACCCCAACGCCAGACCGCGTAGGCGACGTGGTAGAGCCCGCGGGCGCCGTATTCCGTGGCCCAATCAACCTGCACCTGTACCACAAGCATGATTTGCCCGTGGGCAATGTAGAGTTTGGCAAGGCCACCAAAACCGGAATCCCGTTCACCGCAACCCTGCCGCACGTGATCGAAGCCGGCAACGTCAAAGACCGTGTTGAAGAGGCGTGGCATTCCGTCAAATACAAACTGCTGGGCGCCGTCAGCATTGGTTTCCGTGCCATGGAAGATGGTGTCGAACTGCTGAAAAGCGGCGGCCTGCGTTTCACCAAATGGGAAATGCTGGAACTGAGCCTCGTATCCGTACCGGCCAACCCAGAAGCCATGCTCTCAAGCTTCAAATCTGCCGACCCAGCAGGCATCCGCTCAGAGCTTGGAGTCACCGCCGGCGACGACAAAGAGCGCCAGCAGCTCATTAACAAAGCCATGGGGGGCGCCATCACACTGGCAAAAGCCCCACCATCGCACCCGGGTTCAATCACCCTAAAGAAATAACTCAAGGCCGCACATCGCGGCCTTTTTTGTGTGCGTAGCCCGAGCCTAACCGGGCGCATTCCGCGATAGCCGTACCAGTTTGCCCTGGTACCGCGAATTCGCTGGTGACTGTCTGGAGACAGCCAAACGCACTGCCTTTTGGCAGAGCCATTCAAAAATTGAGGAAAACAGCAATGAATATTGCACAGCAAATCGCGGCGCTCGAAGCGACCCGCAAAGAAAAGGCCGCACGCCTCGAAGAAATCACCCAGAAGTCGATTGACGAAGCACGCTCACTGGACGACGCCGAAGCGCAAGAGTTCGACAGCGTAGAGCTGGAAGTCAAACGCCTGGACGACGACCTTGCCCGCTTCCGCAAACTGCTTGCAATGCAAGCGGATAACGCGAAGTCCGTGGAGACCGAAGGCAAAAAAGCCGCAGCCCAACCGCTGAGCTTCAAAAGCCTTGATGTGCGCGCCAAGCACAACGAGAAACTGGAGCCCGGCGTAGGCATGGCCCGCTTCGCCCGCGTAAAACTGCTGTCGCACATTGACGCAGAGCCCGTGGACAAGGTAGCCAAGAGCCTCTATCCGCACGATGAAGGCCTGCAGACCGTTATCAAAGCCCCCGTAGACGCCGCGCATACGCAGGACGCCAACTGGGCAGGCAACCTGATTAACGAAGGCAGCATGTTCGCCGACTTCGTAGAGTTCCTGCGCCCGCGTACCCTGCTAGGTCAAATCGAAGGCCAGCTGCGCCGCCTGCCGTTCGACACCCCGGTATTGATTCAAAACTCCGGCGCAACTGCTAACTGGGTTGCAGAGGGCGACGCCAAGCCGGTCACCAAGTGGTCTTGGACTCGCACAAAGTTGGCACCGTTGAAAGTTGCCGCTATTGCCGCCGCGACTGAAGAGCAGCTGCGCCGCGCATCCGTAGCCGCTGACATGCTGTTCCGTGACGAGCTGGCCCGCGCAGTAGGCTCCACCATCGACACCACCTTCGCAGATCCGTCTGTGGCAGCTGTTGCCGATGAAAGCCCCGGTTCCATCTTCAACGGTGTAACCGGCCTCACCCCGAATGGTGATACCGGCATTATCGGCGTCCGCTGTGACATCGCAGAAATGCTCAACGCCCACAACGATGCAAACCTCAACTTTGATGGAATGTTCTGGGTAATGAGTGGCCGCAACGCCATTGCTCTGTCCCAAATGACCAATGAAATCGGCAACATGGCCTACCCGACCGTAACCCCAACGGGCGGCACCTTGGCAGGCTTCCCAGTGTATGTCTCCAACTATGCGCCAACCGATTCCACTGGATCGTTTGTCGCACTGGTGAAAGGCAGCGAGATCTTCATTGGTGATGAAGGCGGCTTCGATGTGCGCGTATCCCGTGAAGCCTCTCTGCTCATGGACAACGCTCCCAACATGAACAGCACCACCCCGACAGGCGCATCACTGGTTAGCCTGTGGCAAACCAACAGCGTCGGCTTCCTGGTGGAGCGGTACATCAACTGGGCGCGCCGTCGTGATGCCGCAGTGGCATGGATGAACGTCGCATGGGATGCCTGCGAAGTTGTTAGCTAAGGTTGGCAAACAGAACGGGGTCACAATGTGGCCCCTTTCTTAATCCAGGGCAAACCATGAAAGTAAGAATGCGAACCGGGCATGTTCGAAACCTTCCGGTCTTCCGTGCAAAAGCCCTCATGCGCACCGGCGCCGCCATGGAATACAGCACCCGAGAGATGCGCGCCGAAGAACCGCCAAAGCAGGATGAAGAACTGCAGCAACTCCGGGTGGAATATCAGCAGGTATCCGGCAAACGCGCCTACCACGGCTGGGACGAAGCCACGCTTCGCCAAAAAATCGAAGCCGCAAAAGAGAGCTGACATTGAAAATCTTCGGTTTCGAGATCGGCCGTAAAAAGGCCCTGCACAGCGTCCCGAGCAAAGGGCTGTGGCGCAGCGTCATGGAGACCTTCGCTGGCGCCTGGCAGCGCAATCAGGAAGAGCAGATCTGTGATGTGCTCTGCTATCCAACGCTATACGCCTGCATCAGCCTGATTGCTCAAGACATCGCAAAGCTGCCCTACATGCTCATGGGCAAAAGCGGCAACATCTGGGTAGAAACCACCAACCCAGCTTACGACCCCGTATTGCGCAAGCCGAACTATTTCCAAACCGCACAGCAGTTCCGTGAGTCGTGGGTATTGTCCAAGCTACTCCACGGCAACACCTATGTTTTGAAGGTGCGCGACAACCGCCAAGTTGTCACCAGCTTATTTGTTCTCGATCCCTGTCGCGTGCGGCCAATGGTTTCAGACAGCGGCGACATCTTCTACGAGATGTGCGGCTATAACGGATGGAACGACCTGCCGCCAATGCCGGAAGGGCTCGCAGAGAGAGACGGCAACGTCATCCTGCCCGCCTCAGAAATCATTCACGACCGGTGGGATACCTTCCACCACCCACTGATTGGCGTCCCGCCCTTGTGCGCCGCCAACTGGCCAGCAGTCAAAAACCTCAAGATCCTGAAGAACGCCACCGACTTTTTCGGCAACGGGTCCAACCCCGGCGGCATCCTCACTGCCCCAGCGGGAATGAGTGACGAGGACGCGAAAGCGCTCAAAGAATATTGGAATACCAATTTTAGCGGCAAGAACTCCGGCAAAGTCGGCGTCATTGGTTCCGACATGAAATTCACCAGCTTCGCCTTCCGCGCTGCAGACAGCCAGCTCGTGGAGCAGATGCGCTACAGCGACGAACAAATCGCCCAGGCCTTCCGCATCAAGCCCTACAAAGTGGGCATCACCGCGCCACCAGCTGGATGGAAATCCGACGACATCAACGTCGAATACCATGACTCAGCTCTAAGCCCAATCATCGAGGCTATGGAAGATCTACTGGTGGAAGGCCTAAGCATCAAACCGCCCCTGCGCGTCCAGCTAGATGCGCAGCCCCTGTGGCGCATGGACCAAGGCAAGCAGGCCGAAGTCGCCAACACTTTGGTTGGCGGCAAAATATCAACCCCAGACGAAGCCCGTGCGCGCTTTAACCTCGCCCCAACCGGCGGCGGTGACACCCTGTGGGGTCAACATCAGGACTACCCGCTGGGAGTTCTTGCAGAGCGCAACGACCTTGCCCCGGTAGAGCCGCAAGTTGTTGAGCCGGAAGAAACCGAAGAGCAGCGCGAGTTAAAAATGGAACTCAACAGAATGAAGGCCATCCGGGCCGCACGAGAGGCCGTCAGTGCTTGATCCAATCCAGTTTGGCAAAGACATGGGCGAGCTCATCCGTGAAGCCGTAGCCCCACTGAAACAGCAAATCGCCGACCAGCAAAAACGTATCGACGAGCTGCAAGCGCGCAAGCCTGAGCCAGGCCCGAAAGGTGAAGACGGGAAAGACGCCGACCCGGTAGAAATCACCCACGAAGACATCGCCAAAGCCCTGCGGGAAGACCCCAGTCTGCTGCGTGATGTGGTAACAGAATACCTTAAAGCCCACCCGCCCAAAGACGGCGAGGATGGAAAAGACGGCATCGGCCTCACAGGTTTCTTGGTAAACCGTGACGGCCACCTGGTAGGCACCACCAGCGACGGCAAGTGTCACGACCTCGGTCAAGTCGTCGGAAAAGACGGCGCCAGCTGGGAAGGCGCCAGCATTGATTTCGACGGTGAAAAATCCCTGATTCTCCGCGCCAAAGATGGAACCGAGCAGCTCATCAAAACCAGCCTGCCTAGAGACAAAGGCTACTGGCGCGACGGCATGACTGTAGAGAAAGGGGATTTTGTCACGCACGATGGCTGCCTTTGGGTAGCCCAGAAAGACACCAATGACCGCCCAGGCTATAAAAAAGACGCATGGCGCATGGCAGTTCGGAAAGGACGCGACGGCACCACCAGCGTGAAATACAAAGACGATCCGAGTAAGCCCGTAAAGCTGCAGGGCAAAACCGATGATTGAATTTGTCACCCAGGCGGAAGCAGAAAACCACCTGCGCATTGATTCCAACGACAGCATATTCGATGCCCCGTGGCTTGCAGTTTTCATTCCAGCAATCAGCGAAGCGGTCGTCGAATGGGTAAAAGACCCAGATAAGCTCTACATCCCCGAGTATGACAGCAACGGCGACCCCGTAATCGACAGCAACGGTGAGCCAGTGCCAGACCTGGACAGCAACGGGCATCCCCAGCCAAAGCCGCTGGTAAAGGCCGCAGTACTTATAGAGCTTGAGCGGCAATACCGAAGTCGAGGCGGTGAAGACGATACCTTTGTCGAAGACTTCGGCAACGCCGGTTATGGCTATGTGCTCGGCCGCGGGTCGGTCGCGCTACTCACCTCACTAAGACGGTCAACAGTCGCATGAGATTGAGATCCGGCGAGCTGCGCCACCGAATATCGATCGAGCGTCAGCAGAAAACCCAAGACCCGGTAACCGGTGAGCAGGAAGTCAACTGGGTTCTGCTGTCAATCCGGAGCGCCGCCGTGGTGCCGGTCAGTGGCCGCGAGTTCCTACAGTCACAAGCAACGCAGGCCCAAATCACTGCGCGCTTCAAGCTGCGGAAAACCGACGTAACCTCAGAAGACCGAATCGTTTTCCGCGGCGGCATTTATAATATTCACGCGGTACTTCCAGACCCGGACAGCGGTCTCGAATACATCAATCTCATGGCAAGCCAAGGGGTGAACGAAGGTGAGTGATGAAACCAAGCGGCGGATTTTCGGAGCGCCGAGCGTTCAGCATGACGACATCCCGGGGAACCTAGTTCCTGCAGTCGTTGCTCTTGTCCCCGGTGACCTGCTAACAGACGAAAACGGCCCAAACCGCCGCCTGCGCGTAGACGTAGCCCAAACCGGATTCTTCGCCGGCCGAGAGTTCCGCACCTTCCGCGAATTCGCAACAGCGTTTACCGGCACATACATTGTTAAGGTCATTGCCCCCGTTGACTACATCATTTTTGAGATAGGCGCGGAGTGCGACGGCGGCCAGATTCGGCTTGAGAGTGTGGCTGGCGGAACAGAAGGCGGCAGCTTCGCTGAAACGCTCCCCGTCATCCCCCGCAACAGCATGCTTGACGCCCCGGCACATGCTCCGCAGCTTGAGCTCACCGCGGGCGGCACCCTAACCGGTGGCACCACCCTTGACGTATTGAGGCTGAAGACGGACACCAACTCCCAGCGCCGCTTCTCGATTGGTGAAAACATCAATAGTGAGCGTGGAAACGGCCCCGGCACAATCTACCTTCGCGCCACCTGTACCGATTTCACCGGCGTGATTCGCGGCTGGTGGGAAGAACGTCCATGAGAAGAAAATCAGTTTTGGCCATTTTCTTTTTTATGGGGTGGATGATGTTAACTTCTGCATTTTTCGCAGATCAGTTAACCATGAAGGTTGCCGCCATAATTCTAGGAGTTATTTGGCTTTCAGGTTTCTGTTCACTTTGCTGGCTCACTCATATCGAACCGAAGGATTCAACCGGTCCTCGATGACGGACTGGACCATAGCCGTCTGCATTGCCAGCGGCCCCAGCCTCACGGCTGAGGACTGCGATCAGGTGAGGCAATCCGGTCTGCCCACCATTGTCACCAACAACACCTGGCAACTGTGCCCATGGGCGCACACGCTCTATGCCATGGACCGAGCATGGTGGAGCCAGTACGGCGAGCGGGCCAAACACTTCGCCGGCAACAAGGTCACCGCCGTGCGCGGCGCCAAGGTTGCCGAGCATGTGGCATTCCAGCATGGGCGTAATTCCGGCTACGGTGCCATCGCACTGGCGGCCAAGTGGGGCGCAAGGCGCATCATCCTGCTGGGTTACGACTGCCAATTTACCGGCGGCATGCGCCACTGGCATGGCAACCACGAAAAGGGCCTCGGCAATGCCGAGAAGATCCGCAACTGGCCAAATGAATTCGCCCGGCTGCAAAAGCGCATGAAGAGCGAAGGCCGCGAAGTCATCAACTGCACAAGGGAAACCGCGCTCACGTGTTTTATACAGGCCCCGCTCGGCTGGACACTCGCCCAGCCGTTATCGTTGCCAGCGGCCCCAGCGCTGCCGGGTTCCAGCCACCCAAAGGCTGCATCTGCATCGCCGTCAATGGCGCCATTGAGCGCGTAAAGGCCACACACTTTTTCACCCTCGACCCGAGCGAGGCCAACATCCGCCGCATGCGCCAGCGCAAAGACGGCGTGAAGTACGCCGCCGCGGTCGAGCCGCAGCACGACATCCCAATGGGCGTCGAGCGCTTCCACCGCACCCGCGGCGTCATGCCGGAGCCGGCAGAGAAAGGCAGCCCGCAATGGTGGCTGTGGCGTTGGAGCGGAAAAACCGGCCTGCACAGCATGGTCGGCAGCATCAACAGCGGCAACAGCGCCTGGGGCGCTCTGCAATGGGCCTACAAAATGGGCTGCAGAAAAGTCGCCATCGTCGGTGTAGACGCGAACCAGGAAGAGCGCCTCGAAGGCGGAAAACCGAACAACCTGAGCCACCTGCCGCTCCTGTTCGAATCCGCCCTCGGTAATCCAAATTTTGAATTTATCAACTGCGGTGCCATGCAAAGCAAAGTCCCGCAGATGAGTATTGAGGAAGGCATGCAATGGCTGATGCAGTAACCACCGAAGAGCGCGAAAAATACCAGACCATGTGGGCAGACCCGCGCTACAGCGAGCGGTCCCCCGGTATGCGGTTTCTCGATGACGCGCTGACACAGCTCAACATGCCCATGGGCGCCTCCGTGATCGACCTCGGTTGCGGTACCGGGCGCGTGGCGGCGGAACTGAAGGCGCAGGGGTTCGACGTGACCGCGCTGGATATTGCCGACAACGCTGGCGCCGAGTTCGATGGCGAATTCATCTG
>NZ_CAJXKH010000049.1 GCF_913055755.1 uncultured Microbulbifer sp. | reverse complement strand
GTACCCAGAAGCGTCTTGTGGACGCGTGGAAAATGTCGACGCCGGCTTCTACCAGCGGGGTCAGGAAACGCTTGAGCTCTTCCGGGCTGTGCGCCAGCTTCGCTTCGTAATCCTGCTGCTTCCACTGGGAGTAGCGCAGCACGATGGCGAAGTCCTCGCCCACCGCTTCGCGCACGGCTTTCACGATTTCCACCGCAAAGCGGGTGCGGTTTTCCAGCGAGCCGCCGTATTCATCGTCGCGCTGGTTGGTGCCTTCCCAGAAGAACTGGTCGATCAGGTAGCCGTGGGCGCCGTGGATTTCCACGCCGTCAAAACCCACTTCTTTGGCGGCCCTGGCCGCATCGGCGAACGCGCGCACCACGTCCTGGATATCCTGTTTGGTCATCGCGTGGCCGTTGGGCTTGCCGGGCTTGAACAGGCCGGAAGGGGAGTAGCCGGGGATGGATTTGTCGGGGCCCACGCCTTCCTGGCGTACCGCGCCTACGTGCCACAGTTGCGGGATGATCTGGCCTCCTGCCGCGTGGACTTCGTCCACTACCTTCTTCCAGCCGGCGAGTGCCTCGTCGCCGTAGATGGCGGGCACATTTTCATAGCCGTTGGCGGCCTTGCCGTCCACGAAGGTGCCTTCGGTAATGATCAGGCCCACTTCGCCCTCCGCGCGACGTCGGTAGTAGCCGGCGACCTGGTCGTTGGGCGCGTAGCCCGGGGAGGCCGTGCGGGTCATGGGGGCCATGGCCACGCGGTTGCGCAGTTTCAGGGATTTGTGCTCGAAAGGACGCAGCAGGCTGTCCAGGGTACCGCTCATAACACTCTCCAAAATCTCAGTATATGACTCTGCAGTAACGGTTGACCGGCCCGGCCTCACTGGTCGCTCCGGTCAGTTTGGTTGCGTTATGAAACTTTATTTGGTTTTTTAATGCAACCCTTTTCGCTTATACTGCATGCCATGACACGTAAACGATTTGACGATCTCGACTGTTCCATCGCCTGCGCCCTGAACGAGGTGGGTGACTGGTGGTCCCTGCTGGTAATCAAGCAGGCGATGCTGGGTACGCGCCGCTATGTGGATTTCCAGCAGAGCCTGGGGATTGCCAAGAATATTCTGTGCGACCGCCTTTCCCGGCTGGTGGAAAACGGGGTGATGACCCGAGTGAACGTGGCGGAGCACGGCACCCGCTACGAATACCGCCTGACCGAGAAGGGGCGCGATCTGTTTACCGTGATTGTGGCGTTGCGCCAGTGGAGCGAACGCTGGAATGGCAGCAAGGACACCATGCAGCTGGTGGAGCGGGCCAGCGGCGCGCCTGTTGCGCAGGTGGAAGTGCGGAGCGCCGACGGCAGTGCGCTGAGCGTGCGCGAGGTGTTGTTCGTGGGCGAAAACGGCGAGCCGCTGGAGCGGGCGGGCTGATTCCCTGCTGGCGGCCGTTTGCGCGCAGCCGCTTTATGGCTTTCCTTTTTTCACTCTCCGTTTTTTACCTTCCGCAGCAACTCCCAGTGGCTGCGCAATTCCGGCTTGTGCTGCTGGATTTCCTCATCTGACAATCCCTTCAGTTCGTGGGGGAATACCAGCCATTCATCGGTCTTGTGCAGGAAATAATCCGGCTCCTGGTCGGTGCAGTTGCGGTTGGGCTTGAAATAAGGGCAGGCGATACGGATTTGCGGGGTGTTCTTTTTGCACGCCTTGCGCAGGTCGCTGATGGCCTGCTGGATGCTGAGCCCGGTGTCGTATACATCGTCGACAATCAGCAGTTTCTGGTGGGACTCCACCCGTTTGATCAGGTAGGTGAGGCCGTGCACGATCACTTCCTTGCTGCGCTGGTCGACGCCGGTATACGACGAGGTGCGGATCGCGATGTGGTCGGCGTGGAAGCCGAGAAAATCGAACATCTCCTGCACCGCAATACCGATCGGGGCGCCACCTCGCCAGACGCCGACGATATAGTCCGGCCGAAAGTCGCTCTCGACCACTTTCATCGCCAGGGTAAAGGAATCTTCCAGCAGCGACTGGGCGGAAATGAATTGTTTCTCGTTCACGCGCTTACCTCGCTATGTCGGCGGTGAGTCAGATATTCAGGCTGCGGCCGCCGTCGACGGCAATCACCTGGCCGGTAATATAGGGGGCGTCCGCCACCAGGAAGCGCACGGTACGCGCAATGTCTGACGGGTCACCGCTGCGCTGTAGCGGGATACGCGCCAGTATCTGTTCCTTGTTATAGCCTTCACTCTCCTGTTCCGGCCACAGAATTGCGCCGGGGGCCACGGCATTGACCCGCACCGCCGGTGCCAGCTCGCGCGCCAGGCTTTTGCTCAACATGACCAGTCCCGCCTTGGCAGCGCAGTAAACGGTGTGCTGGGGCATGGGCTTGTCGCCGTGGATATCGGCGAGATTGACAATGCTGCCGCGGTGTTCGGCCAGCTGCGGCGCCAGGGCCTGGCTGAGGAAAAACGGCGCCTTCAGATTGCTGCCCATCAGCTCGTCCCACTGTTGCTCGTTTGCGGTGCCGATGGGGGTGGGGTAGAAGGCGGAGGCGTTATTCACCAGCGCGTCCAGCCTGCCGAAGGCGGCGACTACCTGCGTGGCCAGCTGTTCGCAGTCTTTGGCGCTGGACAGGGTGCTGGGGATCGCAACCGCCGAGTCCGCGCGTTGCCGGTTGAGCGTATTCACCAAGGCTTCCGCGGCCTCGCGGGAGTTGCGGTAGTGGATCACCACCCGGTGGTCGCGGTGCAGCTCCTCGGCAATGGCGCGCCCGAGACGGGCGGCGGCACCCGTGATCAGGGCGACAGGCAGAGCATTGTTGGCGGTGGCGAAAGGTGGTTGCGCAGACATGAAATTGCCTTGTCAGGAAAACCTGGCGGCAGCCGGGTGCCGCGGGCGGTCAGGGGTTATAGGTCTGTTTGAGTTTGGTCACGGCCCCGAGGCGGGCGCGGTCGAGGGCCTTGCCGAGCTCGGCCCCGGCAAAACCCTGCTGTATCAGTACCTGGGGGGATACGTTGGCGGCGGCATCGCGCGCTGCGCGCAGGAAGTCCATCTGCGGGTAGTCGCGATCTTCCAGGCCGAGGCGCCCGCGGGCATCGGCCTCACAACTGAGCAGGAACTGCTCGAATTTTCCCGGGTTGCGCAGGGCATCCAGCGCGCGCAGCAGCTTCATGATGGTCTGCGGGCGCAGCTCGAAAGCCCGGTGGCAGTGGAGGTGGTATTCACAAACCCCCAGGGACAGGGATTTGACCGGGTTCGGTACCCGCAGACGCTCGCACACGTCCCTGACCAGCGGCAGGCCGGCATCTTCGTGGCCGCGGTGGCTGGGCAGTACATGGTCCGGAGTGATGCCCTTGCCGAGGTCGTGCACCAGTACCGCAAAGCGCACCGGTAATTCTGCAGGTGCCTGGCGCAGCGCCCGGAGTACATGGTCCCCGGTATCTACCTCCGGGTGATGCAGTGGCGGCTGCGGCACCCCGAACAGGCAGTCTACTTCCGGTAGCAGTACCTTGAGCGCGCCACAATCCCGCAGCACCTGGATAAATATGTCCGGGCGCGGTTCCAGTAGGGCGCGGCTGATTTCCTTCCATACCCGCTCGGCCACCAGATGTTCCACTTCCCCTGCATCCACCATGGTGCGCATCAGCGTCATAGTCTCGGGTGCCACGGAAAAGCCCAGCGGGTGATAGCGGGCGGCAAAGCGTGCTACCCGCAGAATTCGGAGGGGATCTTCGGAGAAAGCCGGGGAAACGTGGCGCAAAAGTCGCGCTTCGAGGTCCGCCTGGCCGCCGTAGGGGTCGATGATTTCGCCGCCTTCGGATTCCGCCATGGCATTGACCGTGAGGTCGCGGCGCTGCAGATCCTGTTCCAGGGTGACTTCCGGGCTGGCGTAGACGGTAAAGCCGCCATAGCCGTGACCGCTCTTGCGCTCGGTACGGGCAAGGGCGTATTCCTCGGAGGTTTCGGGGTGCAGGAATACGGGGAAGTCTTTGCCCACGGGGCGGAAACCGAGATCGAGCATCTCCGTTTCTGTGGCGCCTACCACAACCCAGTCACGCTCGTGTATCGGGCGCTGGAGCAGCCGGTCGCGCACGGCGCCGCCCACCAGATAAGTCTTCACTGGTAATCCCCCGGTGTGGGAGTCGGGTTCGGAAATCTGCCTGGGATGTGGCCGGAAGCTGCCATAAATCCATTAAACCGGGCTGGTTCGCGGCTGAAAACAGGGCGAAAAATGAAAAATTTGAGCGCCGGCAAGATAAAAAAAAGGCCCCGAAAATACAAGGGGGCCCAGGGTCTTAGGGTATTTGTAGAGAGAAGACACCCAATAACTTCGTGTGCAGCAGAAGCCGGAGAATATCGACAGTTGAGGGAAAATAACCGCAATATCCCGGACGTTGCGCACATGTCGCTAATGCATATGTGAACATTCAACGACCTTGCGACCATTTTATTTAACCTGTCATACCTGTCAACCATGGATATCACGGTTTTATTGAGGGATGTCTCGATTAGTTCGTTAAACATATATAGGCATAGAATTAACGCCTGATTATTTGGTTTAATTCAGCATAATTAATAACTACAAGCGCGATTCGTGGGGGAAAGTAATAAAATGAGCGAAGTTCACGTGCTGACAACTGGTGAGGCTGCCCGCTATTGCGGGGTCAACTTCCGCACAGTTATCCGCTGGATTGAGCGGGGTCAACTTAAAGCCTACAAGCTCCCGGGGCGCGGCGACCACCGTATCTGTGTGGAAGACTTTGTCGGTTTTTTGCGCGATAACGCCATGCCGGTTCCGCCGGAGCTGGCCGCAGCCAGCCGCAAAGTTTTGATTGTCGCCAAGTCTCCACAGCTGGTTGCTGGTCGTCAGGCGCTGCAGCAGGCGGGTTGTGACGTGGAGCTGGCGACCGATAGTTTTTCCGCTGGCGCCCTGCTGGTAAGTGGCAAGCCGGGCCTGCTGGTGCTCGATACCAATGTTGAAGGTATCGATGGATTCCAGATTCTGGACATGATCCGCTCGCGCAGCGAATTTTCCGCGCTGACCGTTTTGCTGGTGTCCCCGGAAGGGGATGCTGAGCAGCAGCGCTGGCTGGATGCCGGGGCGGACGCGGTGATTCCGGCAAACAGTGAGCCCGCGGCCCTGGTTGGACGTGTCAACCTGATGCTGGACGCCTGATTGGCAAGCTGAGGCGTTGCTGGCGCGGCCGGGTGACCGGCCGTGCCGGCCTCAGATCGGCTTGGGTACCAACATAGATTCCTCTTCTTCCGAGCGATCGCGGCCGAGTTCCGGGCAGTGATAGCTTGCGGTAATTTCGTCTCCGTTCAGACTGTGCAGGTGCACGTCGAATCCCCACAGGCGGTGCAGGTGCCGCATCACTTCCACGGTATCCCGTCCCAGTGGGCGCCGCTGATGCTGGGTATGGTGCAGGGTCAGGGAGCGGTCGCCCCTGGTGTCTACGGAGAAGACCTGGATATTGGGTTCGCGGTTGCCCAGGTTGTACTGCCCGGCCAGTTTCGCCCGCAGCTCGCGGTAGCCGTCTTCATTGTGGATGGCGTTGACCACGATTTCCTTTTCGCGGTCGTCATCGGAAATGCAAAACAGTTTCATGTCCCGCATCACCTTCGGTGACAGGAATTGCAGAATAAAGCTTTCGTCCTTGAAGTCCCGCATGGCGAACTGCAGGGTTTCTTTCCAGTTGCTGCCGGCGATATCCGGGAACCACACCCGGTCTTCCTCCGTTGGATTCTCACAGATACGTCGCAGGTCAGAAAAAATACTGAAGCCCAGGGTGTAGGGGTTGATGCCGTTGTAATAGGGGCTGTCGTAGGGTGGCTGATAGATGACGCTGGTATGGCTCTGGAGAAACTCCAGCATAAAGCCGTCGGTCACCTTGCCGCGCTCGTACAGGCCGTTCATCAGGGTGTAGTGCCAGAAGGTAGCCCAGCCTTCGTTCATTACCTGGGTCTGGCGCTGTGGATAGAAGTACTGTGCCATCTTGCGCACGATGCGCACCAGTTCCCGCTGCCAGTTTTCCAGTAGCGGCGCATTCTTCTCGATAAAGTAGAGAATGTTTTCCTGGGGCTCGTCCGGAAAGCGGTGTACCGGGATATCTTCCTTGCCACCGTTCAGCTTGGGAATGGTGCGCCACAGGTCATTGAGCTGGCGCTGGCGATACTCTTCGCGCTCCTTCTGCCGGCGCTCCTCCTCATGTGCGGAAATCGGATACGGGCGTTTGTAGCGGTCGACACCGTAATTCATCAGCGCATGGCAGGAGTCCAGCAGTGCCTCTACCTCATCGACACCGTGCCGCTCCTCGCAGCGGGCAATATAGTTTTTCGCAAACAGCAGATAATCAATAATACTGCTGGCATCGGTCCAGCTGCGGAATAGATAGTTGCCCTTGAAGAAAGAGTTGTGGCCGTAACAGGCGTGGGCAATCACCAGCGCCTGCATTGCCATGGTATTTTCTTCCATCAGGTAGGCGATACACGGATTGGAGTTGATCACAATCTCGTACGCCAACCCCATGCGCCCGCGCTGGTAGTTGTTCTCCACACTGATGAACTGTTTGCCGAAAGACCAGTGGTTATAACCCACCGGCATACCCACCGATGAGTAGGCGTCCATCATCTGTTCAGAACTGATGACTTCTATCTGGTTGGGATAGGTATCGAGGCCGAAATCCTTGGCCAGCAGTGCGATTTCCCGGTCGTATTCCTGAATGAGCTCGAAGGTCCATTCGGACGTGGTGGAAATGGGCTGCTTTTTTTCTGCGGTGGTATCAAGCATCACACGGCAACCTTCTGGGTGAACAATTGGCGGAACACCGGATAGATGTCCTGTACATCGACAATCTGTTCCATGGCGAAGTGTTCCGGAAATACCTGCGCCACGCTCTGGTACTCTTCCCAGAGTGCCTGGTGGTCCCGCGGTGTGATTTCCACGTAGGAGTAGTACTGCACGTGGGGCATGATGTCGTTGATGAGTATTTTGTGGCAGGTACTGGAATCGTCGTTCCAGTTGTCGCCATCCGACGCCTGTGCGCCATAGATATTCCATTCGCTGGCCGGGTAGCGGTCGCGCATGATGTCGCGCATCATTTTCAGTGCGCTGGATACGATGGTGCCGCCGGTTTCCCGGGAGTAGAAAAACTCCTGCTCATCCACCTCCTTCGCGCTGGTGTGGTGGCGAATGAATACCACCTCCGTATATTCATAGCTGCGCTGCAGAAACAGGTACAGCAACAGGAAGAAGCGCTTGGCCATGTCCTTGGTGGCCTGGTTCATGGAGCCGGAAACGTCCATGAGGCAGAACATAACCGCTTTTGAACTGGGCCGCGGTTGTTTGATCAGCAGGTTGTACTTGAGATCGAAGTCGTCAAGAAATGGAATGCGGTTGACGCGACTTTTCAGGTCTTCGATTTCCAGGCGCAGTTGATTGATCCTGCGCTGGTCCCGCAGCGCGGAATCCTTGCTCTCCTCCTGCTCGAGTTCAGCTTCCAGCAGTTTCAGGTTGCGACGCTTGCCACCGGAGAGCGCAATCCGGCGCGCATTGGCGGCGCGCATTGAGCGCACGACATTGAGTCGCCCCGGACTGCCCTCGTTGCAGATACCGGCGCGCACCACGTGGAAGGAATCGTTCCCGGCAAGCTTGCGTTTGACCATGTTCGGCAGTTCCAGGCCCTCGAACATGAAGTCGAGGAATTCTTCCTGGGAAATCTGGAACACGAACTCGTCGATGCCCTCACCGCTATCGCTGGCACCACTGCCGCCACTGCCCTGGCCCTGTCCCTGGCCGGGTCGGGGGATTCTGTCACCGGTGATGAATTCCTTGTTGCCGGGCAGTACCTGTTCCATATGGCCGCCGCGGCCATTGGAGAAGATGGGTTCGCTGAGGTCGCGGGTGGGGATGCTGATCTTCTCACCCTTGTTCATGTCGGTGATGGATCGGCTGTTCATGGCTTCGCCCACAGCTTTCTTGATATGGGCCTTGTAGCGCCGTAAAAAACGTTGGCGGTTTACCGTGCTTTTCTTCTTGCCGTTCAGGCGGCGGTCGATGATGTAGCTCATTGTGTTACTGCCTTATGTTGCGGTTCCGCTGCGTAGCCTCGATCCTGCTGAGGTGGCAGCGCTGCCTCGGGCGGCAGCGCTTTCGCGTCGTATCCAGCAATCTATCTCGACGTGATACTTTCAAAATTCACCAGTTCCAGGGCCTCCACGGAAAAATTCAGACAACACTCCGCAGGGCCTACTGAGACTTGCGAACTCGCAAGTACCATTCTGAAAGCAGTCGCACCTGTTTCTCGGTGTAGCCGCGTTCCACCATGCGTGCGACGAAGTCCGCGTGCTTCTTCTGATCGTCGGCAGATGCCTTGGTATTGAACGAGATAACCGGCAGCAGGTCTTCGGTGTTGGAGAACATCTTCTTCTCGATCACCGCGCGCAGTTTCTCGTACGAGCGCCAGTCCGGGTTCTTGCCCTGGTTACCGGCACGGGCGCGCAGGACAAAGTTGACGATCTCGTTGCGGAAATCCTTCGGGTTGGAAATGCCCGCCGGCTTTTCGGTTTTTTCCAGTTCCTCGTTCAGTGCCGCACGATCGAGAATTTCGCCGGTTTCCGGGTCGCGGTATTCCTGGTCCTGAATCCAGAAGTCGGCGTAGGTGACGTAGCGGTCGAACAGATTCTGGCCGTACTCCGCGTAGGATTCCAGATACGCGGTCTGGATTTCCTTGCCGATAAAGTCCACGTAGCGCGGGGCCAGATATTCCTTGATAAAGCCCAGGTAATTTTCCTGGATTTCCGGGGGGAACTGTTCCTGTTCAATCTGCTGCTCGAGTACGTACAGCAGGTGTACCGGGTTGGCGGCTACTTCTGTGGGGTCGAAGTTGAACACCTTCGACAGGATCTTGAAGGCGAAGCGGGTGGAGAGGCCGTTCATGCCCTCGTCGACACCGGCGTTATCGCGATACTCCTGAATGGTTTTTGCTTTCGGGTCGGTGTCCTTCAGGTTTTCACCGTCGTACACCCGCATCTTGGAAAACACGCTGGAGTTTTCCGGGTTCTTGACCCGCGACAGTACCGAGAACTGGGCCAGCATGCGCAGGGTATCCGGTGCGCAGGGTGCCTTTGACAGCGAGCTGTGTTCCAGCAGCTTGTCGTAGATCTTGATCTCCTCCTGCACCCGCAGGCAGTAGGGCACCTTGACGATATAGATGCGGTCCAGGAATGCCTCGTTGTTGCGATTGTTGCGGAAAGACTGCCACTCGGATTCGTTGGAGTGGGCGAGGATGACACCGTTGAAGGGAATCGCACCCAGCCCCTCGGTGCTGTTGTAGTTACCTTCCTGGGTAGCGGTGAGCAGCGGGTGCAGCACCTTGATCGGCGCCTTGAACATTTCCACAAATTCCATCAGGCCCTGGTTGGCGCGGCACAGGCTACCGGAGAAACTGTAGGCATCGGGGTCATTCTGGGGGAAGTCTTCCAGCTTGCGGATATCGACCTTACCCACCAGGGAGGAGATATCCTGGTTGTTTTCGTCTCCCGGCTCGGTCTTGGCGATCGAAATCTGGTCCAGGATCGACGGGCGGATTTTTACCACCTTGAACTTGCTGATATCCCCCTTGTAGTCGTGCAGGCGTTTCACCGCCCAGGGGGACATGATGGTATTCACATAGCGGCGGGGGATACCGTAATCCTCCTCCAGGATTTGTCCGTCTTCACTGGGCGAGAACAGGGCCAGCGGGGACTCGAATACCGGCGATCCCTTGATCGCGTAAATCGGAATCTGCTCCATCAGTGCCTTCAGGCGTTCCGCCAGGGACGATTTGCCGCCGCCCACCGGACCCAGCAGGTAGAGGATCTGCTTCTTCTCTTCCAGTCCCTGGGCCGCATGGCGGAAGAAGGAAACGATCTGCTCGATGGCCTCTTCCATGCCGTAGAATTCACTGAACGCCTTGTAGCGCTTGATGACCTTGTTGGAGAAGATGCGCGAGAGTCGTGGGTCGCGGGAGGTGTCGACCAGCTCGGCCTCGCCAATGGCCATCAGCATCCGCTCGGCGGGCGACGCGTATGCGCTGCGGTCGTTCTTGCAGAGTTCCAGGTACTCCTGGATGGTGAGTTCTTCCTCCTGGATCGATTCATAGCGTTCCAGGTAGTGGTTGAATATCGACATGGTTTACGACTCCCTGTAGCGTACCGCGTCAGTAACTGGCCTCCTGCCGTGGAGTGCCGACTGCGCTGCAGCGTGGTGGTGACCGCGAATACATCCCGCAACGAATGCTGAAGAGCGCTGACGCGCGAGAACGCTATCTTTATTACCTATTTGATTGCGCGACGGTGCTGCTGTCGCAACAGGGGGCCTGCTATCAGGTCCCGCACTTTCAGGATAGCCACCGCAGTGACCTTCAATGCCGGATACACACAAGATGGGTAGAATTGAGCGTCAGTTTTGCTAAACGCTTCCAGGGCGTAAAATGCGTCACATATTTTTTTGGCATGCTGCTGGCATGGGCTGCAAGTGTCACTAGATGACCAAAGTGGCGAAATTCACGACATAAAGACGATCTTGAAAGGAAGATAATGAAAGTTCTGGTAACTGGGGGCGCCGGCTATATCGGCAGTCACACCTGCGTCGAGCTGCTCGAAGCGGGATTCGAGCCCGTTGTGGTGGACAACCTCTGCAACAGCAGTGCCGAAGCCCTGCAGCGGGTGGAAGCAATCACCGGCAAGGCGGTGACCTTCCACCAGGTGGATATCACCGATGCGGATGCCCTGCGGGAAGTTTTTCGTGCGCACTCCGTTGAGGCGGTGATTCACTTTGCCGGCCTGAAGGCGGTGGGGGAATCAGTTTCCCAGCCTTTGCGGTATTATCAGAATAATGTTGCCGGCACCCTCACCCTGTGCGAGGTGATGGAGGAGTTTACCGTGCGCCAGCTGATTTTCAGCTCGTCGGCCACGGTTTACGGCGATCCGGCCAGTGTCCCCATTCGCGAAGATTTTCCCACCGGCGCCACCAATCCCTACGGCGCCAGCAAGCTGATGGTGGAAGATATCCTGCGCGATCTGTGCAAGGCCCCGGGCAATGAATGGAAGGTGAGCCTGCTGCGCTACTTCAACCCCATCGGCGCGCACCGCAGCGGCACCATCGGCGAAGACCCCGCCGGTATTCCCAACAACCTGCTGCCCTATGTGGCCCAGGTTGCCGTCGGCCGCCTGCCACAGCTGCAGGTATTTGGTGACGACTATCCGACCCCCGACGGTACCGGGGTGCGCGATTACATCCACGTGGTGGATCTGGCCCGCGGCCACCTGGCAGCGCTGAACAAGTTACAGAATTCCGGTACCGAAAACGGCTGCTACACCTACAACCTGGGTACCGGCCGCGGCAGCTCGGTGCTGGAAATCGTGCGCGCCTTCGCCGAGGCGGCGCAAAAGGAAATCCCTTTCAATATTGTTCCCCGCCGCCCGGGGGATATCGCCGAGTGCTACGCCGATCCGGCGCATGCGGAGAAAGAATTGGGATGGACAGCGGAATACGATCTGCAGCGGATGGTGGAGGATACCTGGCGCTGGCAGTCGCAGAATCCTCAAGGGTACAAGGCTTAGAAAAATATTCGGCGCGGTGTGGGGTTGGTTTTCAAATTGTCGGCCCTCGGCCGCCACCATACTACCAACAGAGTTCATCATTGGGCGGGCTACAGCGTGCAGTCCGCGCAGAAAAAGCTCTCGTCCTCCAGTCGCATGGCGGTGAGATATCCCCCCCACACACACCCCGTGTCCAGTGCATATACATTCCTGGTATTCGCCTCGCCCTCCAGCGCCGCCCAGTGCCCGAAAATTACCCGATCGTTTTTGGTTTTGCGATCCTTGTAGCTGAACCAGGGTTTGTAGTCGTGGTGTGCTGCCAGCGGTCCCTGTTTGGTGACCAGGTCGAGGGTGCCGTCTGCCTTGCAGAAGCGCATGCGGGTGAAGTAATTGGTGATGGAGCGAAGGCGCTCGACCCCGATCAGGTGGTCGCTCCACAGGTGCGGTTCGTTGCCGTACATGCCGAAGAAAAACGCTTCCGCCATCACCGGGTCCTGCAGGGCGTGATGGACTTCCCCGGCCAGCTCCAGGGCCTTGCTCATGCTCCAGATGGGCGGGATGCCCGCGTGCACCATGGAGAAGAAATTGTCTCCGACCTTCCTGTGCACCATCAGTGGCTGTTTCTGCAGCCAGCCCAGCAGTTTGTCCGCATCTTTTGCCCGCAGTACTTCTGCCAGGTCGTGTTCCTTGTCGGTCAGGCGTTTGGCTCCGTGGGCGAGGGCGAGGAGGTGCAGGTCGTGGTTGCCGAGAACCGCGGTGATGTGGCTACGGTGTTCGTACAGGAAGCGCAGGGTGCCGAGGCTGTCGGGGCCGCGGTGTACCATATCGCCCGCCAGCCAGAGTCTGTCCCTGTCCGAATTGAAACGGATTTTTTTCAGTAACTGCTGGAAGGGTTCGAGGCAGCCCTGGATGTCGCCGATTGCATAAGTAGCCAAAAGTCCGCCCCGTTACTCTGTATCTGCCGATGGGGCCAGGGTGGTGCAGTAGTCGGCCAGTTGCACGTATTCCTGCACGCTGAGTGTTTCCGGACGGCGGCTGGTATCCACCGGCAACTGCGTGACATCCAGGTCGGGGAATAGCGGCTTCAGTGCGTTGCGCAGGGTTTTGCGGCGCTGCTGGAAGGCGACGCTGACGATGCGCTCCAGCAGCTTTTCATCCCTGGCGGGATACGGCAGCGTCTGGTGCGGGATCAGTCGCACGATGGCGGAATCCACCTTGGGTGCCGGGCGAAAGGACTGCGGCGGTACCGGGAAGAGCCCCTGCACGCGGCAGAAATACTGGGTCATGACGCTCAGGCGGCCAAAGGATTTTGCTCCCGGTACCGCGCTGAGGCGGTCCACCACCTCTTTCTGCAGCATGAAGTGCATGTCCTGGATCTTGCCGCGGAAACTCAGCAGGTGGAACAGCAGTGGGGTGGAAATGTTGTAGGGCAGGTTGCCGACGATGCGCAGCTGTTCCCCTTCCTTCACCAGGCTGCCGAAGTCGAACTTCAGCGCATCCTTTTCGATGATGGTGAAGTCCGGGTAGTCGCGGAATTTGAATTGCAGCATCGGGATCAGGTCCCGGTCTAGCTCCACCGCGGTCAGCGACGGACAGCGGTCCAGCAGCAGGGCGGTAATTGCGCCCTGGCCGGGGCCGATCTCCACCAGCTTGTCGGTGTCCTTGGGGCCGATGGCGCGCACGATGCGCTCGATGATGTTCTCGTCTACGAGAAAGTTCTGGCCGAAACGCTTGCGCGCCTTGTGTTGGAAAAAATTGTCCATGAATTCGTGTTCGCTTGAAGGGGCGCGGTCTGTTTACAGTTGGCGCAATTTGGCCAGTTCGATGGCCTGTGTCAGGGCGGCGTTGAGGCTGCCGCAGTCGGCGATGCCCTGGCCTGCGATGTTCAGTGCGGTGCCGTGATCCACCGAGGTGCGGATAAAGGGCAGCCCCAGTGTGATATTGATGGCGCGGCCAAAGCCCTTGAATTTTAACACCGGCAGGCCCTGGTCGTGGTACATGGCCAGTACCGCGTCACAGCGCGCCAGTTGCGGCGGCGTAAACAGGGTGTCCGCGGGCAGGGGGCCGATCAGGTTCAGCCCCAGGGCGCGCAGGGTATCCAGTGCCGGTTCGATGACCTCGATTTCCTCGCGCCCCAGGTGGCCGCCCTCCCCGGCGTGGGGATTGAGGCCACAGATGCCGATGCGCGGGTTTTCGATGCGGAACTGGTCGCGCAGGCTGCGGTGCAGGATGGTGATGACCTGTTGCAGGGAATCGCGGGTGATGGCGGCACTTACATCTTTCAGTGGCAAATGGGTGGTGGCCAGGGCAACCCGCAGGTCGTCGGCGGCCAGCATCATCACCACCTTCTCGACGCCTGCCCGTTCGGCAAAAAACTCCGTGTGGCCACTGAAGGCAACGCCGGCGTCGTTGATCACGCCCTTGTGTACCGGCCCGGTGACTACCGCATCAAACTCCCGGGACAGGCAGCCGGCTGCGGCCCGGCCCAGGGTTTCCAGCACATAGGCGCCATTGGCGGTATCGAGGATTCCGGGGCTCGCCGGCGTCGCCAGCTCCACCGGCAGTATATGCAGGCAGTTGGCCGGGGTGGCCTCTGCCGGCGCATCGGCCTGGAACGGGATCAATTGCAGCGGTAACCGCAGGCGTTCCGCAGCCTGCTGCAGCAGGGCGGGGTCGGCGATGGCAATGATCTGAGCGCTTTGGGGTGAGGGGTGGGCCGGGGTCCGGGGAGAGGTGCCGGTGTGCCCGGAGGCGGCCAGTTTGACCGCCAGTTCCGGGCCAATCCCAGCGGGCTCGCCGGGAGTGAAGGCAATTCGCGGAATCATCGGTTACGGTTGATCTTCGGCTGCGTCAGTCGCGGAGGGATCCTTGAGCTCTGGCAGCTTGATTTCCACATAGGCCTGGTCGCGGATTTCCTGGCGCCAGTTCTGCAGCTCTTCCTCGTAGCGACGGTTGCGCAGCAGATTGGCGGCCTGGTTGCGGATGTACTGCTCCGTCATGTCCTGCTGGCGGCGCCCCTCCACCTGCAGCAGGTGCCAGCCGAACTGGCTGCGGAATGGCATGCTCATTTCACCCACCGGGGTGTTGTTCATGGCCTGGGTGAACTCCGGTACGAACTGGCCGGGGTTGGACCAGCCGAGGTCGCCGCCCTGCAGCATGGTGCCGATATCTTCGGAGTTGTCCCGCGCCGCATCCTCAAACTTGAGTTCACCGGATTCGATCTTTTCGCGCAGGTCCATCAGTAGCTTGTAGGCGTCGTCATCGGTGCGGATGGCGGATGTTTTCACCAGAACGTGGCGCACCTTGGTCTGCTCCACTACCTGCTCGGAGGCGCCGCCGCGCTGGTCGTGGATTTTCAGCAGGTGGAAACCGGCGTCACTGCGGAAGGGCTCGGTGGTGTCACCCACTTTCAGGCCGTCCAGGGCGTCGGCAAACAGGGTGGGCAGCTCCACGGTCTTGCGCCAGCCCAGATCGCCGCCCTGCAGGGCATTCTGGCCCGCAGAGTTACTGATCGCGAGGGCGCGGAAATCTTCGCCGCCCCTGGCCTTGTCATAGATGGACTGGGCCTTTTCTCGGGCCGCAGATACTTCTTCTGCCGGGGCGCTGGAACCCACTGCAATCAGGATATGGCCCAGCTGGTACTGGGGCGACTTCCAGAACTCTCCCTCTTTGGAGCGCAGGAAGTTATTGATGTCCTGATCGGTGATCTGGATGCGGCGGTTTACGCTGCCCTGTTCCACCCGGCGAATGATCAGTTCCTGGCGAATCTGCTGGCGGAAGGCATTGTTGGAGATGCCGTCTGCCTCCAGCTTCTGCTGGAACTGTTCGGGGGAGGCTCCCATGTTCTGCTGCACCCGGGCGATGGCCTGGTCCAGCTCGGCGTCGGAAATCGTGACGCCGGCGCGCGCGCCCATCTGCAGCTGCAGGCGTTCGACAATGAGCTGCTCCAGCACCTGGCGGCGCAGGATCTCCATGGGCGGGGCCTGCACGTTCTGGGCCGCGATCTGCTGGGCGATGGTGTCCATGCGCGCCTGCAGCTCGCTGGCCATCACCACGTCGTCATCCACAACTGCGACTACGCGGTCGAGCTTTTGCACCTGGGCCAGGGCGGGTACGGCGAAAACGCACAGCGCGGCCAGTGCCATAAGGCTGCGGCGGGGGAAGTTGAACATCTGCATTATTGTCATCACTGTTTCAGTACTTCTCTTTGTTCAAAGTTGGCTATGCCCTGGCTGAGCATACGCGTTACCGAGCCGCCGAGGCCAGCCAGACCTTTCAACTGCAGCTCGATATAGATGCCTTCGTCATATCCCAATTCGTCTGGTGGCACTACGTCTGCCAGGTCATTGTCTAGTTCGCGGCGCCATACGAGACGCGTGCGGTAGCAGCAGCTGTCATATTCGATCCCTGCCATGTACTCCAGTTCCCGGTCGAAGGTTAAATCATAGTTGGCAAGTGCCAGTACCGAGAGGCGGGTGTTGATAGGCCAGGCGGCTGAAAGGTCAACCTGCTCTATGGGTGCCTTACGGGGGTCCTGGCCATCAAAGTCATCGTCCTTGCGTAGATAGCGGTAGCCGATATTAAACAGGCGAAATTCGTCATCGAGATAGCGCGCGGTAACACTGCCACGGTCTATTGTGTGGTTGGTGTCGTCGAAAATAACTTCGCTACTGATTCGCAGGTCATCCGTAGGGCGACTCTCCAAGCGCGCTGCAAACTCGGACCTGGGGCTGTCCACGATCGTGCCCGAGAGATCGACGCGGAAATCATCGGCATAAAATACCTGCCCAGCGCTGGCGGCGAGCAGGTCGCGGCCGCTTGTTGGGTCCACAAAACGCGTTGTTATACCGAGAGCGGCGCGATCGGCGTCATCGATGCGGTCGTTGCCATTGAAGCGGCTGCTGCGGAATAGCTGGTCGTAACTAAACGTGAACAGTGACGTGTCAAACAGTAGGTTGTTGGCCTTTGGATTGATTTGAGCTTCGTCACTGATATCGAGGAAGTCTTCCTGGTCAGCCGTTGTGCTGGCCATGAGAAACAGGCGGGGCTCAAGCGTCTGAACGTATTCCCTGCCAAACATCAGGCCATCGCGTTCGAAGAACAGGCCGCTGTCGATGGACAGCTGGGCGGCAGACGTTTCTGGCGTGTTCTGGCCGGGGTCTGCCAGGAAGGTCTTGTCCAGATCGTACCCCAGGTAGATACCGGTTACTTGGGGATTAACGAAGCCCCACAGCCACTGCTTGTCCCAGCCGAAGCCATAGTCGATACGTGTACGCGTCGAATTAATGAAAAGATTAGTTATGGTCCGTTCGCTGGCGTTGTTATCCGGATCTTCGATAAAACGAAGAGTCTGAATTTCATCGTTGTCGAATCCGGTGACTTCGTGCTCCATCAGCAGCTGCCAGTTACCCCACTTATAGTTGCCGTCTACATTGATGCGGGGCAGCTGGCTATAGGTGTCAAAGCGGTCCTTCACCAGCTGCTGGTATTCCTGCCCGCGCACGCTGGCGCGCCAGTGCTCGCTGGTGAGGCTGGCTTCGGCCTTCTGGCTCAGGGCGGTTTCCGCGGACGCGTTGACGTTCTGGGGCACCTGCAGGTCCGCGGTGTCCAGGTCGCGGAAGTAGTCCGGGTCGCTGACCTTCACGTAATCGATATTGGTGCGCCACAGACCGCCGTTACCACCCTGCTGGTTCAGGTTCACCAGCCAGCGGTCCTCGCCCTTGGCCGGCAGTACCAGGTCTTCCGGGAAGCCCTCCCTGATCAGCTCGCGGGCCTGTTCATCATCGCCGCCCTTGTCATTGGGCAGGCCGGCCAGGCGTACTTCGGTATTGAACAGGGGGCTCAGGTGGCGGGTTTCCACTTCCAGGCCGGTGCCGCGGTACTGGATATAGCGCGGGGCTATGGTGGCATCCAGCTGCGGGGCGATATTCCAGTAGTAGGGAATGGAAATGTCCCAGCCATTGGTTTCGTTGTTGCTGATACTCGGGAACAGGAAGCCGGACATGCGGTCGCTGCCCACCGGGAAGCGCAGGTAGGGGAAGTAGAACACCGGAATGTCGGCGATCTCGAGGCGCACGTTGCGCGCGGTGCCCTGGCGCTCCACGTTGTCGATGGCGATTTCGCCGCCGGTCATGCGCCAGAAAACATCGTCCGGTTCACAGCGGGTGTAGTTGCCCTGGGTCAGAATCAGCTCGCCGCTGGCCTCGCGGGAAACGTACTGCGCGGAGCCGTGGACAAACTGGTCGTGCACCACATAAGTGGCGTCTTCGATGGACGCGGCCTTGCTGTCGGTCTGGATCGCCGCCGCCTTGCCGCGAACCAGCAGGTTCGGCTCGCGCATCTCGATGGCCCCGGACAGGTAGGCGGTGCTCTCGTCGCGATTCACGTCCACCTGGTCCGCGAACAGCTGGCGGTAGCCCTGGGTGGCGTGCACATTGCCGCGCAACCGCGCGGTGCCGTCATCCAGCCAGTTGGCCGAATCGGCGGTGGCGCGCAGTGGCGCTTCCTCGGGCAGCAGGTTGGCATCCGGGTAGTCGAGTGGCGGGGCGATGTAGGTGCCGCCGCACACCGGAGGCATTTCGGCGCGGGTGGCTGGATCCAGCTGGGATTTGGGAATCCAGTCCAGGTACAGGTAGGGGTTTTCCTCCACCTGTATCTGTGGCGCCTCTTCCGCCACCACCCACAGGGGTTGTGCGGCAAGGAGTCCAATTGCAAGCGAACGGGGGCGCGATATTTGTCCAATGGCCAGCGCCAAGTGGCGCAAGCGGGCAGCTTCCAGCATCGAGTGAGTTGTTCCGGCTATCTTTAGAGTCTGTTCCGTTGGCGAGATTGCGCGTGTGCAGCCTGGGTGCCCGGGAATAGCCGGCCATTTTGACAAAGTCTGGCGAAACTGTGACGGGGCCGGCTGGTCTGATACGCAAAAATCAGCGCAAGATTCTACTTGAATGGCCGTAACCATGGAAACGATATGCAAACGATAGCGGGTGATCCCCGGCGCAAGCGCAGTTACAATGCGCAGTTTTTGAGCTGCCGGCGGTGTCAGCCAGTGTCATGGCGGGAAGTGGCTGTGGAAACAGTCGAACAGAGAGCGGTAAAGGTAACAGCAGGTGGCGGATGAATGAGTGTGTAAGCGAAGGACTGGATCAGCGTCGCGAGGAGCTGCGCCAGTGGGCCGCCCGCGCCCTGGCATCCGGTCACGAACAGGCGCAGCAGCCGCCGCTGACCGATACCCTGGACCTGCAGCCGCTTTCCGGTGATGCGGGCTTCCGCCGCTATTTCCGTACCGATACCAACCCCAGCCTGATCGCGGTGGATTCACCGCCCCAGCGCACCAATGTAAAGCGCTTTGTCGCCCTCGCAGACTACCTGCGTCGCAATGGTATCCACACGCCGCTGGTGCTTGCCGCGGACGTGGAACACGGCTACATGCTGCTGGAAGACCTGGGGGATACCCAGCTGTTGCGGGCCCTGAACAACGACAGTGTCGCCGGCCTCTATGCGGAAGTCATGAACGAACTGCTGTGCCTGCAGCAGATCGAGCGCGCCGAGGGCCTGTTCCCGCCATACGACCGGGAATTGCTGCACATGGAAATGCGCCTGCTGCCGGAATGGCTGGTGGGCAAACTGCTGGGGCGGGAGATCAGCCCGGAAGAAGACCAGATGCTGGAGCGCACCTTCGCGCACCTGCTGGACAGCGCCAGCGCCCAGCCCCAGGTACTGGTGCATCGCGATTACCACAGCCGCAACCTGATGCTGCGCGACGGCGAGCGTCCGGGCGTGGTGGACTTCCAGGATGCGGTCTGGGGTCCGGTGACCTACGACCTGGTGTCACTACTGCGGGACTGCTATATCCGCTGGCCGCAGGAGCAGGTGGAAAACTGGGCTCTGGCGTACGCAGCCATCGCCGTCGACAGTGGTGTCCTCCCTGAGGTGGCACCGGAAACTTTCCTGCGCTGGTTCGACTGGATGGGCCTGCAGCGACACTTCAAGGTGCTGGGCCTCTTTCCGCGCCTGTACCTGCGAGATGGCAAGCACGGCTATCTGCCGGACCTGCCGCTGGTGATCCGCTACACCCTGGAAGTCACGGAAAAGTACCCGGAACTGCAGCCGTTCGCCCGGTGGTTCCGCGCTGAAATCCTGCCGCTGGTGGAACAGCAGGATTGGTATCGCGACTACCGCACCGCCGGCGAGCGCGTGACTGCCGACACCGGAACGCCCGAATAAATTGCCATGAAGCCAGAAACTACCAATGCGCCTGCTGCCATGCTGCTCGCTGCCGGATTCGGCCGCCGCATGCGCCCGCTCACCGACTTCACACCCAAGCCGCTGATTCCGGTACTGGGTAAACCCCTGATCGAGTACGCGCTCGAGCGGCTCGCTGCTGCGGGTGTAACGCGCATCGTCATCAACCTGGCCCACTTGGGCGAGCAGATCCGTGACCATCTGGGTGGCGGCGAGCAATGGGGCGTGCAGATCCAGTACTCCCCGGAAAATGAGCCGCTGGAAACCGCCGGCGGTATCACCAAAGCCCTGCCGCTGCTGGGCAGCGAACCCTTCCTGGTGGTGAACGGCGACGTGTGGTGCGACTTCGACTTTGCCGACTGGATCCAGAACCCGCTGCCGGAGAACTGCCCCGGCCGCCTGCTGATGGTGCCCAACCCGCCCCACAACCCGGAGGGGGACTTCGGTATCGAAAACGGCCTCCTCTCCGGCACCACCAAGCCCCGTTATACCTTTGCCGGTATCAGCTGGTTGCGCCCGGAGATTCTCACCGCATACCCCAAAGCCCGCGATCGCTACGGCCTCGGTGAGGTATTTACCCACAATGAAGACCTGATGCAGGCCGAGCTCTTCCGCGGGGACTGGTGTGATGTGGGGACGCCGGAAAGGCTGAATAATCTGGAAGAGCGGCTTCGCAGTGAAGACTGAGACCTTTTACGGGCGTAGGGGCTGAAGGCTTACGAAGTGATTGAGTAAAAAATTAAGGCCGGGTGCTGGTACGCGTTTTCAAAACCGTCGGCAACAGGGATGTTGCCGACGGAGCGTACAGGGATGTATTCACAGCGGTTTTGAAAACGCGTACCAGTGCCCGGCCGCCACAGGACCTTATCAGAAGGGCCACCAATAGATGCTGAGAAGAGAATATGCCGGACTATAAAATTGCACCCTCCATCCTCTCCGCCGATTTCGCCCGCCTGGGCGAAGAAGTGGACAACGTACTCGCCGCCGGCGCCGACTGGGTGCATTTCGATGTAATGGACAACCACTACGTCCCCAACCTCACCATCGGCCCCATGGTGTGCAAAGCCCTGCGCAACCACGGCGTCACCGCCCCCATCGACGTGCACCTGATGGTCGAGCCCGTCGACGACATGATTCGCATGTTCGCCGACGCCGGTGCCACCTATATCACCTTTCACCCGGAAGCCAGCAAGCACATCGACCGCTCCCTGCAGCTGATCAACTCCCTCGGCTGCAAGGCCGGCCTGGTGTTCAACCCGGCCTCCAGCCTCGACGCCGCCAAACACGTCATGGACAGGCTCGACATGATCCTGCTGATGTCCGTAAACCCCGGCTTCGGCGGCCAGAAATTTATCCCCGCCACCCTGGACAAACTCAAAGAGGCGCGCAAGCTCATCGATGCATCCGGTCACGATATCCGCCTGGAAATCGACGGCGGCGTGACCAGGGACAACATCCGCGAAATCGCCCAGGCCGGAGCCGACAGCTTCGTAGCCGGCTCCGCGATCTTCAATGCGGATGACTATGCTGAAGTGATCAAGGTCATGCGCGGAGAGCTGGCCCAGGTGTGAGGCCCCGATCCGTATTGGGCGGCGCCGGCACCCCGGCGCTTGCCCACCCCACAAGACATTTGTACACTTGCTCGCCGGAATACAGGGAAGCAACTCGACGCTGCGAGATTCTGACATTGAACTGCACTGCCCACCTCAACAACAGCTGGCGATGGCGCCACTGATCCGCTGAAGCCTGACGGCCACCTCCGGTCGCACGGGCGCCTTTCCCGCGGGTAGGATTCCACACAACAAGCGTGGCCCAGCCCCTGGCTAAAAAGCCAAGTAAACAAAGCATTTCAAGGAACCGGAGTCGCCATGACCCCCAGCGAATACGCCCAGCTTGCGTCTGCAGGATACAACCGTATACCCCTCGTCCGCCGAGTACTGGCCGACATAGAAACCCCGCTCACCACCTACATGAAGCTCGCCGCCCGCGATGGCGGTCGCTACAGCTACCTGTTCGAATCCGTGCAGGGCGGGGAAAAGTGGGGCCGCTACTCCATTATCGGCCTGCCGGCGCGCACCGTGCTCAAGGCCTCTGGTCACGACGTCACCGTCGAGCGGGATGGCAAGGTGGTGGAAGAAAAGCGCGTGGAAGATCCGCTGGCGTTTGTCGAGGCATTCCAGGGCCGCTACAAGGTGCCGGAACTGCCCGGCCTGCCGCGTTTCAACGGCGGCCTGGTCGGCTATTTCGGCTACGATTGCGTGCGCTATATCGAGCCCAAGCTGGCAAACAGCTGTCCGGCGGATACGCTGGGTACCCCGGATATCCTGCTGATGGTCAGCGACGAACTGGTGGTGTTCGATAACCTGGCCGGTGCGGTGATCTTTATCGTGCATGCGGACCCAGCGGACGAAGGGGCCTACGAACAGGCCCAACGCCGCCTGGACCAGCTGGTGGGCCAGCTGTCACAGCCGCTGGCTGCGGTCGAGCCCCTGGGGATCGATGGAGATCGCACCGCCGAAGCACAGTTTACCTCGCATTTTGGCGAAGAAGCCTTCAAGCAGGGGGTGCACAAGGTCAAGGAGTACATTCTCGCCGGCGACGTCATGCAGGTGGTGCCGTCGCAGCGATTGTCGGCCCCGTATACCGCGCCGCCGCTCAACCTCTACCGCGCCCTGCGCAGCCTCAACCCATCGCCCTATATGTATTTCCTCGACCTGGGGGATCACCAGGTGGTGGGTTCCAGCCCGGAAATCCTGGTGCACCTGGAAGACGGCGACATGACCGTGCGCCCCATCGCCGGCACCCGCCGCCGCGGCGCCACCGAGGAGCAGGACCGGGCGCTGGAACAGGAACTGCTGGCGGACCCCAAGGAAATCGCCGAGCACCTGATGCTGATCGATCTCGGCCGCAACGATGTGGGGCGTGTGGCACAGACCGGGACGGTGCAAGTGACCGACAAAATGGTGGTGGAGCGTTACTCCCACGTGATGCATATCGTCTCCAACGTCACCGGCAAGATCAAACCCGGGCTCACCGGGATCGACGCCCTGCGCGCAGCGCATCCGGCAGGGACCCTGTCCGGAGCGCCCAAGATCCGCGCGATGGAAATCATCGACGAGCTGGAGCCCGAGAAACGTGGCGTCTATGGCGGTGCCGTGGGCTACCTGGCCTGGAATGGCAATATGGATACTGCCATCGCCATCCGCACCGCGGTGATCAAGGATGACAAGATTTATGTCCAGGCCGGTGCCGGCCTGGTGGCAGATTCAGACCCGCAGTCCGAGTGGGATGAAACCATGAACAAGGCCCGCGCACTGTTCCGCGCGGTGTCTATCGCAACAGGTCAATAACGCGCGAACTGCGCACGCATTGGAAGTAGTAATACCGATGAGTGAAGTTTCTGTACCGCAGAAAAATTCCCTGGCCGAGAGCTGCCGCAACCTGGTGGCGGCGCCGCTATTCAATCAGGTCATTATCGCCCTGATCATGGTCAATGCCGTGGTGGTGGGGCTGGAAACCTCAAGCTGGGTGCTGGAGCGTATCAGCGGCCTGCTGCACGGAATCAACCAGCTGATCCTCGCGGCGTTTATCGTCGAGGCAGCGGTGAAAATGGCGGCCCACGGCAATCGCCCGTGGCGCTATTTCGCCAGTGGCTGGAACTGTTTTGATTTCACCATTATTGCGTTGAGCCTGATTCCGGCGGCGGGCCCGCTGGCCACACTGGCGCGCCTGGTGCGGGTGCTGCGGGTATTGCGCCTGGTATCCGCATTCCCGGAGTTGCGTTTGCTGGTGGACACGCTGCTCAGGAGCCTGCCGAGCATGTTCCATATCAGCCTGCTGATGGGGATCATTTTTTATATTTACGGGGTGGCCGGGTATTTCCTGTTTCATGAAATCGATCCCACCCACTGGCGCACACTGCCGATTGCGCTGCTGAGCCTGTTTCGCATCGTCACCTTCGAGGACTGGACCGACATCATGTACACCGCGATGGACGCCATGCCCTATGCCTGGCTGTACTTTGTCAGCTTTGTGGTGATGGGTGCGTTCGTGATGATCAATCTGTTTATCGGCGTGGTGCTGAACAACCTGGAAGAGGCCAAGCTGCGTCGCCTCGACGAGCTGGCCATGCCGCCGAGCCAGACCGAAATCCTGCGCGAGCTGCGCGCCACCCAGGAATCTCTCGCGCGACTGCAGAAGCGCCTGGGGGACATGGGCGAAGACCGCCCACAAGAAAAGGGAACCGAATCATGATCCTGATGATCGACAACTACGACTCCTTTACCTTCAATGTGGTGCAGTACCTGGCGGAGCTGGGTGCCGAGGTGGTGGTCAAGCGCAACGACGAGATCAGTGTCGCGGATATCGAGCAGCTGAACCCGGAAAAAATCGTCGTTTCACCGGGACCCTGCACGCCGAATGAAGCGGGTATCTCGATGGAAACCATCCGTACCTTTGCGGGACGGGTGCCGATCCTGGGTATTTGCCTGGGTCACCAGAGCATCGGCCAGGTATTCGGCGGTCGCGTGGTGCGTGCGGGGCAGGTGATGCACGGCAAAACCTCGCCGATTGTGCACAGCAACCAGGGGGTGTTTCGCGGTCTCTCCAATCCGTTCGAGGCCACCCGCTATCACTCGTTGGTAGTGGAGAAAGGCAGCCTGCCGGATTGCCTCGAGGTTACCGCGTGGACCGAGACCGAGGACGGCGAGATCGATGAGATCATGGGGCTGCGCCACCGCGAACTGCCGGTGGAAGGGGTGCAGTTTCACCCTGAATCGATCCTGACCCAGCACGGGCACGATATGTTGAGGAATTTTTTGGAGTCTTGAGGTGAGGCGCTTTGTAGAGGGAGTGGTGGCGGCGCTGCTACCGGTATCCGTTTGCGAGACACGCCGTGAACCCATCCATGGGGGCTCTTCTAAAACGTCCCTGTTTTAGAAGGTCTCGCAAACGGATCCCGGTATCAGCGCCTTCGCGTCGAAGTCCGGGCCTATTGTGGAGCCTCCAGGGTAAATTCATAAGGACAGGGGAATAAGAACAATGAACATCCAGCAGGCCATTGCCAAACTGGTGGAAGGTGAGCATCTCACCCGCGAAGAAATGCGCGGGGCCATGGGCCAGATCATGCAGGGCGAGGCGGAAGATGCGCAGATCGGTGCGTTTCTGGTTGCCCTGCGCATGGCGGGGGAAACCGTCGAGGAAATCACCGGTGCGGTGGAGGTGATGCGCGAATTGGCCACCAAGGTGAATATCGATCTCACCAACGCGGTGGATATCGTCGGCACCGGCGGTGATGGTGCCAACCTGTTCAATGTCTCCAGCGCCTCCAGTTTTGTCGCCGCGGCGGCGGGGGCGCGGGTGGCCAAGCACGGCAATCGCTCGGTTTCCTCTTCTTCCGGTGCGGCCGACCTGCTGGAAAAGGCCGGCATCTACCTGCCGCTGACGCCCGAACAGGTGGCCCGCTGCATCGACGGTGTGGGGGTGGGGTTTATGTTCGCCCCCAGCTACCACAGTGCCATGCGCCACGCCATCGGCCCGCGCAAGGCGCTGGGGCTGCGCACCATTTTCAATCTGCTGGGTCCGCTGACCAACCCCGCGGGGGTCAAGCGCCAGGTGATCGGTGTTTACGACCCGCACTACACCCGCATGCTGGCCGAGGTGCTGCAGCAGCTGGGCTCCGAGCATGCACTGGTGGTGCACAGCGACGACGGCCTGGACGAGATCAGCCTGGCGGCGGAGACCCGCGGCTGGGAACTGAAGAACGGCGAGCTTAAGAAGGTCACCATTGCCCCGGAAGACTTCGGGATCGAACGCCAGGACCTGGAAGGCCTGTGTGTGGACGGCTCCGAGGCGTCCCTCAAGCTGATCCGCGATGCCCTGGGCAAGCGCGAAACCGCCGCCGGCAGCAAGGCAGCTGATATCATTGCGATGAATGCTGGCATGGCCATCTATGTCAGTGGCATTGCCGCGAGCCAGGCCGAGGGGGTGAGCATGGCCCAGGATGCCATCTACAGTGGCCTTGCGGGTGAGAAAATCAACGAGCTGGCCGCCTTTACCAGTGCATTCAAAGAGTGAAGTAATGAGTACGCCAACGGTTCTGAAAACCATCGTCGAGCGCAAGTGGCAGGAGATTGCCGAGCGCAAACAGCGGGTCTCCCTCGATGAAATCCAGCAGCTGGCGCTGCAGCAACCGCCCTGTCGCGGCTTTGTGAACGCCATTGAGCGCAAGATTGCCGATGGCGACGCTGCGGTAATTGCCGAAATCAAAAAGGCCTCCCCGAGCAAGGGGGTCATCCGTGAGGATTTCATCCCCGCGGAGATTGCCACCAGTTATGAAAAGGGCGGTGCAGCCTGTCTGTCGGTACTCACCGACATCGATTTTTTCCAGGGTGCCGACGAGTACCTGCAGCAGGCGCGCAACGCCGTGCGCCTGCCGGTGATCCGCAAGGACTTTATTGTCGATCCCTATCAGGTGTACGAGGCCCGCGCCATCGGCGCCGACTGTATTCTGCTGATCGCTGCCTGTCTCGATGATGCGCAGCTGACCGGCCTCAACGACCTGGCGCAGGAAATCGGGCTCGACGTGCTGGTGGAAGTGCATGATCGCGCGGAGCTGAAGCGCGCCCTGAAGCTGCCGAACCGCCTGATCGGTATCAACAACCGCAATCTGCACACCTTTGACGTGCAGCTGGAAACCACCTTCAAACTGCTGGATCTGGTACCCGACGATCGCATTGTGGTGACCGAGAGCGGTATCCATACCACCGACGATGTGGCGGCGATGCGCGGGCACAATGTGGATGCGTTCCTGGTGGGCGAGGCCTTCATGCGCGAGCCGGAACCGGGACGGCGCCTGCTGGAGTTGTTTAACTGAGCGGGTAGACGGCGACCCGCCCATAAAAAAACCGGGAAATTTCCCGGTTTTTTTATGCCTGCAAATCACAACCCCAGATGCGCCCCGTGAAACCGCAGGTGCTCGCCGATAAAGCTGGCGATGAAGTAGTAGCTGTGGTCGTAGCCCTCATGGCGTCGCAGTTGCAGCGGATAACCGCTGGCCGCGGCGGCGGCTTCCAGTGCTTCCGGTTTCAACTGCTCGGCGAGAAAGCTGTCCGCCTCGCCCTGATCCACCAGTGCCGGCAGTTTGCTGTCGCTGTGGCGCAGCAACAGGCTGGCGTCGTACTCGGCCCAGGCGGCAGCGTCGTCACCCAGATAGGCGGTAAAGGCCTTTTGTCCCCAGGGACAGTTGACCGGGTTGGCAATGGGGCTGAATGCGGATACCGAGTGAAAGCGCTGTGGATTGCGCAGTGCCAGTACCAGTGCGCCGTGGCCGCCCATGGAGTGGCCGCTGATGGCGCGCCTGTCGCTCACCGGAAACAGGGATTCGACCAGTGCCGGCAACTCCTCCAGCACATAATCGTACATGCGGTAGTGGCGGCTCCACGGGTCCTGTGTCGCATTGACGTAAAAGCCGGCCCCCTGGCCCAGGTCGTAGCTGTCGTCGTCGGCAACGCCGTCGCCCCGCGGGCTGGTGTCCGGTGCCACGATGGCGATACCGAGTTCGGCGGCCACCCGGTGCGCGCCGGCCTTCTGCATGAAGTTTTCATCGGTGCAGGTGAGGCCGGACAGCCAGTAGAGCACGGGTACTTTCCGGTTACCCGCCGCCTGGGGCGGCAGGTAAATGGCGAAGCGCATATCGCAGTTGAGCACTTCCGAGCGGTGGCGGTACTGCTTGTGCCAGCCGCCGAAGCTCTTGTTGCTGCTCAGATTCTCGATGGTCATCGCGGGCTCCATCACTGATCTAAGTGGATCACGGAGCGGATGCTCTCGCCGCTGTGCATCAGGTCGAAGGCCTCGTTGATACCGTCCAGACCCATGGTGTGGGTGATGAAGTCGTTCAGCTTGAATTCGCCCGCCAGGTAGCGCTCCACGTAATCCGGCAGTTCGGAGCGTCCCTTGACGCCGCCAAAGGCGGTGCCTTTCCAGACCCGGCCGGTGACCAGTTGGAACGGACGGGTGGAGATTTCCTGGCCGGCGCCGGCGACACCGATGATGATCGATTCCCCCCAACCCTTGTGGCAGCACTCCAGCGCGGAACGCATCACGTTGACATTGCCGATGCACTCGAAGGAGTAGTCCACGCCGCCGTCGGTGAGCTCGACGATGACTTCCTGGATCGGCTTGTCGTAGTTCTTCGGGTTGATGCAGTCGGTGGCACCCAGTTTGCGGGCCAGGTCGAACTTGCTCTCGTTGATGTCGATGGCGATGATGCGCCCGGCTTTGGCCATGGCCGCACCGATCACCGCGGACAGGCCAATGCCGCCGAGGCCGAAGATGGCGACTGTTGCACCTTCTTCCACCCTGGCGGTATTCATGACCGCACCCATACCAGTGGTGACACCGCAGCCCAGCAGGCAAACCTCTTCCAGCGGCGCTGTCTTGTTGACCTTGGCCAAGGAAATTTCCGGCAGCACGGTGTACTCGGAGAAGGTGGAGCAGCCCATGTAGTGGTAGATGGGCTGGCCGTCTTTGGAGAAGCGGGTGGTGCCGTCCGGCAT
>NZ_CAJXKH010000048.1 GCF_913055755.1 uncultured Microbulbifer sp. | reverse complement strand
GGCGTGACTCTCACCATTGATGGCGCCGGTGCGGTTTCCTCAGGTACTGTGTCGTTCACCCAGGTAAGCAGTATTCAGGGCGACAGTACCGACGTGCTGAACGCAATGGCGGGCGGCAGTGAATTCGCCGTGCTTGGAATCAACCGTGTTGAATCCAGTGGGATTACCTTTAACGGCCTCGGCAGAATTCAGGGCGGAACGGGCGCCGACAAGGTTACCGGTGCTGACCAGCTGACCGTTGCCTCAGACGGCAGCAATACCGTGGTCACCGCGAGCGAAAGCGGTGGCCTCGTTTTCCGGGATATCGATACATTCAGCACCAATAATGGCGCCCTCACGGATAACCAGGGTGGCGAAACCATTACCCTGAATTCCGACAGTTCCATCGGTGTCCACGGCATAAGCTTCACCGGCCTTGCCAGTATGGCAGCGGATGGCAATGGCTACCTGGATGCCAGTGGATTTGCCAGCGGCGTGACACTTAATGCTGCTAATGCGGTGGATGCCTCGGGCCTGGTCGTCAGTGGTTTGAGCCGGGTAACGGTGCCACTGCTGTACGGTACAACCGCTGCCGAGACCTTCAGGGTCAGTGATACCGGTGGCACCACAACGATAGACGTGGATGGCTACGGCATCAGCTTTGATGGTGTCAGCCAGGTACAGGCCGGTGAAGGCAGCGGCGATGGTGACGTGCTGGTTGCAGCGCAAAGTATCCACCACGACATTTCGTCCGATATCTTCGCCACGCTGCTCGGAATAGATTTTTACCAGCTAGAAACGCTGGACCTCGCCGGTGGCACCCTGAGCGGCACCGCGGGCAATGATGATTTCACCCTGGTAAACAGCAATACTGTTTCCCACAGTGCCAATAGCGCATTCAATTTCCGCAATGTCAGTGGGGTTACCGGCGGTTCCGGTGTCACTACCCTGGATGCCACTGCACTCGCCACGGGCCTGTACCTGACCAGTGCGTCTGGCAGTTCCGTCGCCACCGACACCAGCGACGGTATCACCTTTGACGGCCTTGCTTCGGTCAAGGCCTCCAGCCTCGATACCAATGGCCAGGGCGTGACTCTCACCATCGATGGTCCCGGTGCGGTTTCCTCCGGTACTGTGTCGTTCACCCAGGTAAGCAGTATTCAGGGGGACAACACCGATTCGGTATCCGGGGACGCAAGCTGGGTCCTGTCCGGTTCCGGGGCCAAAAGTAGCCTCGCCGATATCCTGTTTAGTGGCCAGTGGAGGGTAACTACCAGTAGCGGTTCGCTGACCGGCAGCGATGGCGCCGATGCGTTCGTGCTGGAAAGCAACGGCACAGTAAGTGCAAATGGACTCAATTTTGCGGGCCTGTCGAATGTGGTTGGCGGGGCCGGTGGCGATGACCTGGATGCATCCGCTTACGCCGGTGGCATTAGCCTGGCGGGCGCAGATTCCCGGCTGTCCGCGGCCGGTATCCAGTTCCAGGATATTCTTTCCGTGACCACCGACGTGCTGAATGCGCTGGCGACCGGCAGCGAGTTCGAGGTGCTCGGTGCCAATAGCGTCAGCACCAGCGGAATGATCTTCAATGGTGTGAAAAATGTGGCAGGCGGTGCTGGTGTCGACAGAGTTTCCGGTGCAGATAACTGGACCGTCAATGTAGACGGAGGCGGTAACTATCTAACGGCGACAAAAAGCGCTGATCTGGTGTTTCGCAATATAGATAGCTTTGATACCGATAACGGATCGCTCACCGACACTGTCGGTGGTGGAACCATCCTGCTGAATGCCGATAGTTCTATCGATGTCCACAATATGAGCTTCACCGGGCTCGCGAATCTTACCGCGGATGGCAGCGGAGACCTGGATGCCAGCGGCTTCATTGATGGGCTCGCACTCACTGGCAGTGACGGTGAAGTTGCGGCAAATGCATTGAGTATCCGCGGTATTGCCACGGCAAAAGTTTCAGGCCTCGCCGGAAGTGCTGCCGACGATTATTTTGCCATCGCTACCAATGGCGACATCACCGCGCGTTCCATGGTTTTTTCCGGTGTCAGTGAGGTCTCTGCCGGCAGTGCAGGCAATGCCGTCGGCGGCGCTGACGGTTTTGACTGGCAAATTATCGATACGGATTCCGCCGGGAATAACGGCATAGCTTTTCATGGATTCAGCGATCTCACCGCAGTCAATGCCGGCCTGATCGGCACTGCCGGCGACGACCTGTTTACCCTGTCTGGCAGCGAGTCTGCAGGGGCCTCGGTTGCCTATGAGCAGATGGTATTTACCGGGGTGTCCGCCGTAGATGGCAATGGCTCCGCTGCTGCCGGCGACCACCTGGATGCGGGGGCCTACAGCGATTCGCTCTCCCTGACTGGGGTGGATAAACAGCTTGCAGCCGGCGGCCTGACCTTCAGCAACTTTGACTCGGCGGAGCTTTCGGTACTTTACGGAAGCGCCAGCGATGAAAATTTTGTCGTGACCGGAACCGACGCCATCGCGATTGCCAACCTGAATATTTCCGGGTTGTCCGAGGTGTATGGTGAGGGCGGCGTCAATACGCTGACGGCGCTGGGCAAGGCAACCTTGAATAAAAATGGATTTGCCAGGAACGGCGACATCAAGTTTTACAGTATCAATGAAATTATCGCCGACAGTCTCGATGCCACCGATGGGGATGATCTGCTCGCGTTTGATGTTGATGGCAATGTTACGGTCAATGGCTACAAGATTTCCGCCAGTACCTATGTGGACGCCAAGGGTGGTAACGATACCGTAACCGGCGTGGACGGTATCGACTGGACCATCCAGGGAGCGTCCAGTGCCGAAAACAACGGCGTGACCTTCGATAATGTCGAAATTCTGGAAGTGGTGAATGCGGGCCTTTACGGCACCGCAAACGCGGATGTTTTCAATCTCGACAGCGCGGGACTTATCACCATCGGCAATCTGTCGGTTAGCGGTATGTCGTTTGTCGACGGTAATGGTGGCGTTGACGCGCTGAACGCCGTTGATCTTGCGGGTGGACTCGCACTGACCGCCACTGCGGGTGCGCTGAAGGCCGGTGACCTCGATGTATTCGGAATGGATTCCGCCACCGCAAAAATCCTTACCGGTACTGGAGCTGATGAGCAGTTCCAGCTTACCGGCAGTGGTCAGCTGACGGATGGCAATATCAGTTTCAGTGGCGTGCAGCAGCTTATCGGTAACGGCGGCAGCGATTCCCTGAGCAGTACCGTGAACGAAAACTGGGTGCTGGCTTCCGGTGCTGTATCGGTAGATCACGGCAATGTGAATTTTTCCGGGATCAGCAGCTTCTCCGGCGGAAGCGGGGTTGTTCAGGGGCATGCCAGTGGCCACAGCTTCATTATTGAAGGCGACAATAAACTGGCGATCGATGCACTGCGGTTCAGCGACATTGCGTCTGTGGAGGCGGCTACGGGTACGGACGACGTGACTACCGTAGCCGCCGTCGCCCTGGGGAGCATGGACAATACATTCTCCAGTAGCAATATGAATTTCTCCGGCGTCGACAGTGTCACCACAAGCGCGTTGGTCGGCAGTGATTCCGCCGCGCAATATACCCTTACCGGCAGCGGACAGCTGACGGTCAACGACATTGAATTCGACGGGCTGGCCACCGTATCTGCCGGTAGTGCTGACAGTGATCGGGTGCTGTCCCGTAGCGGCCAGAACTACGCGCTGAACGCGGACAGCACGGTAGCGCACGATGGCATTGTCTTCAGTGGTGTAGAGGCGTTCGAGGGGCTGGGGGATAACGATCTCGATGCCAGCGCCTTTGTTGCGGGCTTGATGCTAAATGGTAATCACAACGAGGTGGTTGCGGATGGCGTCACCTTTGCCGGTCTGGCCGAGGTGACCACCGGCAAACTCGCAGGCAGTGCCGGCTCTTACGGATTTACCGTCAGCAGCAGCGACCTCGATGTGTTATCGATGCTGTTCATGGGGGTCACAGATGTCACTGCCGGTGCCGGCAATAGCGTGACCGGTGCGGACGCGGTGGACTGGCAGATTGTGGATATCGATAGCGCCGAAAACAGCGGTATCGCATTCCATGGATTCAACGACCTGACCGCGTCCAACGCTGGTCTGATCGGCACCAGCGGCGACGACACCTTCGTATTGTCCGGCAGCGAATCGGCCGGTGCACTGGTTGCATACCAGCAAATGACATTTGGCGGTGTCAGCTATGTTGCGGGAGGTGGTTCGATCTCCGCGGGAGATCACCTGGATGCCAGCGGCTACACCGATGCGCTGGCCCTGAACGGCAGCGACAATGCACTGTTGGCCGGCAGCCTGCTGTTCAGCGGCTTCGACTCAGCACAACTTGCGCAACTCATCGGCCACGCCGGGGACGATACCTTCTCGGTTACTGGGGACGGCGCGGTTACCGTGGCCGGATTGGATATTTCCGGGCTGACCGAGGTGCGTGGTGGTGGCGGAAGTAATACCCTGATGACCGAAGGCACCGCATCACTGAGCGAGGCGGGTTATACCAGTAGCGGCGCAATCGACTTCTACGACATCCAAACAATCATTGCCGGGCTGCTGGAAGCGACCGATGGCGATGATCGGCTGGCATTTGCCGACAATGGCAACATCACCGTAAACGGCTACGAGATCGGCTCTTCTACCTACGTGGACGCCAAGGGCGGCAGCGATACCGTGACCGGTGCCAGCGCGCAAAACTGGATAATCACCGGCGAGTCCAGCGCCGAAAACAACGGCGTTACCTTCGCCAATGTGGAATATCTCAATGCGGTCGGGGGGGGGCTTTACGGCACCGGCGCCGCGGACAGTTTCACGCTCGGCAACGATGGCTCTGTGACCATCGGCAATCTGTCGATAGCGGGGATGTCGTTTATCGATGGCGCGGGCGCAAGCGATTCCCTCGACGCCAGCGAATACGCAGCCGGGATTGCTTTAGCATCCAATTTCGGAGAGCTGGCCGCCGGAAGCCTGAGTATTATCGGAATCGAAAATGTAGCCACCGCTGCTTTGCGCGGCTCCGCTGTTGCGGATGAGTTCAGTATCACCGGCAGTGGCCAGCTGAGTGCGAGTGGTGTGAATTTTTCCGGCATCGCACAGCTCGATGGTGGCGGTGGTCAGGACCTGTTGACGAGCGAACTCGACAGCGCCTGGGCGATGGCCGCAGCTGCGACGGGTGTGCGTCACGGCGATGTGAGTATTGCCGGCATCGAGTCACTGTCCGGTGCCAACGGCCAGCTTGTGGGGCATGCGGATGGACATGACTTTACGGTAGATGGCAGCCAGCTGGTTTCCGTGGGCGATATGCAGTTTGCCGACATTGTCGAGGTGGTGGCCGCCGAAGGTGCCGATGCCGTCAGTGCGGCGAGTGCGGTGACGCTCGGCGGTGTGAGCGGTGTGTTCACCACCAGCGACATCGCTTTTAGCGGTATCGACAGTGCTGTGGCCAGCGATCTCATCGGCAGCAGTGCGGCAGAGCAATTTACCCTGGATGGCAGCGGTGCGCTGAGTGTCAACGGCATTGCCTTCTCCGGCCTGTCGAGTGTGAAGGCAGGCGATGGTGATGACGATGAAGTGATCTCCCGTTCCGGTCAGGACTACGAGCTGCAGGCAGACAACAGCGTGCAGCATGAGAGCATTGCCTTCAGCGGCGTAGAGTCATTCTCCGGAAATGCTGCGCAGCTGGTGGCAAATGGCCAGGCCAGCGCCCGTATTACCGGCAGCCGCAGTGTGGCCACTGGTGCTGCAACCTTCAGTGGCCTCGACAGCCTGTCACTGGTGGGCGGCGCCACCGAGCTGGTGGCCTGGAACGGCGTCACCATAAATGGTAGCGGTTCGGTTACCAGTGGCGGCATTCAGGTTACCGGTGTGTCTGGTGTCTCGGCTACCGGAGCTCTGATCGGCACCGCCGATGACGACATGTTTGCCGTGTCCGCGAACAACACACTGTCCAGCGCCGGTATGACTTTCAGGGATGTCGATGTCGTCGCCGCTGGTGGCGGAACCGATCGGGTGCAGGGCTTTGCCGGTGATGGCTGGCAGCTTGAAGGCGGCGACGGCGCGCTCCGCCATGGGGCGATCAATTTTAGCGGGCTGGAACACGCCAGCGGTGGCAGTGGTGTGGTTGACGCTGGCGATGGAGATCGACAGTTCTCGGTTACCTCCGGCGGCCAGCTCCTCACCAGCGCCATCCGGTTTGACGGTATCCATACGGTAAATGCGGGCTCGGGTAACGACAATGTCGCCACCATGAGCGGGCAACAGTGGACGCTGGGGGAGGATGCCGGCAGTGCTGCCACCGAGGGCATGGTGTTCCACAATATTGAACGGGTATCGACGGCCGCCGCGCGGGTTGATGCCAGCGCGAATAGTGGCGCGGAGAGTTTTGCCCTGGCCGCAAATTCCACTGAGCTGACTGTGCTTGGCCTGATCTTTGGCGATGTTGCAGAAGTAATTGCGGGTGTCGCAGGCGGTGACCAGTTGACCAGTGCGGCCAGTGACTGGCAGCTCGGCGGCGGGGAGAACCGGCTGTCGGTCAACGGGGTCGCCTTTGCGGGTATCGACCGGGTAGCGACCGCGGATGCGCAGTTAACCGCTACGGCTGCGGCTGAGCAGTTTGCACTTGCCGGGGCCGACAATGCCCTGCATGTAGCTGGCATCGAATTCGAGGGCGTGCAGTCGGTGATCGGCAACGGCGGTGATGACGCGCTGATCGGCAGCGACGGCGATGATGTTTTCGCCCTCGCTGACGACGGTGATATTTCCGCTGCGGGCATGTTGTTTTCGGGCATTGCCTCCGTGGATAGCGGCAGCGGTGTCGACAGCGTGAGTGGCGATGGTGCAGCCTGGCGCTCGACGGTTGCGCAGGCGGGGAACCAGCTGATGAATGGCGCCGCAGTGGCACAGGTGGATTCCATCACGGTGCAGTTCCAGAATCTGGAGCGGGTGACAAACACCGGGACATACAGCGGGCCCGAGTTCAGTGCGGACTACCACCTGGTGGGGGCAAATAGCCTGGCCATCGGCGGTATTATCTACGGTGGCCTGGATAGCATTGCCGCCGGCTCCGCCGCGGACACCCTCTACGGTGTCGACGCGGACCTGAGCTGGGTCCTGGGTGATGGGCAGGGCAGTTTGACCGACGGCGCCAGCACACTGGTATTTTCCGGCTTCGAGTCGATTATCGGCGGCGCTGGTGCAGACCAGTTCGACCTCAACGGCGGCGTACTCGATTCCCTCAATACCGGAGCGGGCAACGACACGGTTAATCTGGCGGGCATGCAGCTCGACACATTGCATCTCGGTGCTGGCGACGATCTGGTTGCGGTGCTAAGTGACAGCCAGCCCGCGACGCTGACGGGCGGAGCGGGCAGTGACCTGCTGCAGATGCAGCTTACAGGCCAGCAGTGGCAGTTTAATGGCGACAGCAGTACGCAAAATCAGGTGGGCAACTTCCTGTTCTCACAATTTGAGAACCTGCAGGATTCCGGCGGCGGCCTGAATCTGGTTACCAGTCAGCAGTTCAACTTCACCGCAAACGGGGACGCAGCCGGTGTTGTCTTCAGTGCGGACGGAATGCAGCTGGCGTACGATCCGGCGGGCGACCTTGTGCTGCTCAGCAGTGCAAAAGCGCCGGTGGGCGGCAGTCTGAAAGCGCGCAACGCAGATCTGACCCTGGCGGGTGACCTGGATATCGAGACCGATGTGGCGAGCCTGTCGCTGCGCACTTCCGGCGGGGATATCGATGTGGCGATACTGGCTCGTGAACATCTGCAGGTCGGGCAGATCGATGTGGGCCGGGGCAATGTCTCCCTCGCCAGTGCCAGTGCCAACGTCGGTACCACCGGGGTATTTGGCGTGCTGACTGCGGAATCCTTTGATGACACCCATATTAAGGCGGGCAATATCCAGCTGGGTACCCCGGAGCTGAGCTGGGGCGCCATAGGTAGCGAGGATATTCCGCTGCGCCTGGACGCCACCCAGAGCGTGGGCATTGTCGCGCTGGAATACTACGACCCGTTCTTCGATGGCCAGCAGCCACTGGCCTTTTCCGCGACCGGTGACAAGCGCCAGTCGATCGCCGGTGCACAGACGGCCCAGGGCCTCAAATCCGCAGTGCAGAACCCGGTGGATGATATCGCCCAGCTGGACCCGGGCATTTTTAGCGAGGTAACGCCCTACAGCCTGGGGGTGGATCCGTTAAATTTGCCGGAAGTGCGCCTGCACGCGGGGGAGCTGGTGCCACTGGGCGAGCGCGACGAGAAGCGGCGTCGCGATATGCGCTCTGCGGTGGGGGGGCACTGACGGGGCATATAAAACAAAAAAGGCCGACTCTCGCGAGTCGGCCTTTTTTGTAAAGATGGTGCCCAGGAGAAGACTTGAACTTCCACGACCGTAAGGCCACTAGCACCTGAAGCTAGCGCGTCTACCAATTCCGCCACCTGGGCATTCAGCGGTGTGCTCCGCCGAGTCCGCGCACTATAGTCGTTTTCAACGGCGTGTCAATTGTCAGGGGTGACCCTTTAGTTCGTTTCGGACGAAACGTTTGTAGTTTTTTTACAAAAATACGCCGTGCTCATCAATATTCGGGCGGAAATATGTAAAAATGCGCTCACAAAATGTTGCGTGATATAGGGAGGTTGCCTTGGATCAAGACCAGAATGCCCCATTGCGGGAAGACGTCCGACTGCTGGGTGAGGAGCTGGGTGCGGTACTGCGCGGGCAGGCCGGCGACGAGCTGTTTGATACCGTGGAGACCATTCGCCAGGTGGCGGTGGAGAGCCGCAGCCAGGGGGATATGCCTGTAGGAAAATTACGGGAACTGCTCGATCCCCTCGACGACGAGACCCTGCTGGAAGTGGCGCGGGCCTTCAGCCAGTTCCTGAACCTGGCCAATATTGCCGAGCAACGCCACCGCGAGCGCCTGCGTCGCCGGCACGAGCGCTTTCCCGGCGACCCGGATACCGACCGCGGCCTGCGCCAGGTACTGGAAGAGCTGAAAAAGGCCGAGGTGGCGCCGGAGCGAATCCGCGAGGTGCTGGCAGAGCTGTCGGTGGAGCTGGTGCTGACCGCCCACCCCACCGAGGTGACCCGCCGCACCCTGATCCGCAAGTACGATCAGATGGCGGACCTGCTGACGGAGCTGGACCGCCCGGACCGCACCCCGGAAGAGGTGGAGCACCTGCGGCGCCTGCTGAGCGAGCAGATGCTTTCCGCCTGGAGCACCGACGAAATCCGCCGCGAGCGCCCGACCCCGGTGGACGAGGCCAAATGGGGCTTTGCCACCATCGAGCAGTCCCTGTGGCAGGCGGTGCCCCAGGGCATGCGCGACGTGGAGCAGGAGCTGGCCCTGGCCGGGCTGGAGCCGCTGCCCGCGGACTGGGTGCCGATTCGCTTCGCCTCCTGGATGGGCGGCGACCGCGACGGTAACCCCAATGTCACCGCCAGGGTGACCCGCCAGGTGCTGACCCTGGCCCGCTGGATGGCGGCGGACCTGTACCTGCGGGATGTGGAAAACCTGCTCGCGGACCTGTCCATGCACCGCGCCAGCGACGAGCTGCTGGCGCGCACCGGTCCCAGCCAGGAGCCCTACCGCCTGTTGCTGCGCGAAGTGCGCGACCGCCTGCGCAATACCCGCGCGCTGATGGATGCCCGGGTCCACGGCAAGCCGGAGCCGGAAGGTGAGGTCTATGCCAGCGGTGGCGAACTGCACGAAGAGTTGAGCCTGATCGACCGCTCCCTGCGGGAGGTTGGGTTGGCGGCGATTGCCGATGGCCAGTTGAAGGATACCCTGCGCCGTCTCAACTGTTTCGGCATCACCCTGTTGCGCCTGGATATCCGCCAGGAGTCCACCCGTCACGCCGCCGCCATCGATGCCATTACCCGCTACCTGGATCTGGGCAGCTATATGGAGTGGGGGGAGAAGGTAAAGCAGAAGTTCCTGCTGGCGGAGCTGGAAAACCGTCGCCCGCTGGTGAATGACGCTTTCTACCGCAGCGAATTCTGCACCGACGAAGTGCGCGAGGTGCTGGAAACCTGCGATGTGATTGCCGAGCAGGGGGCCGAGGGGCTGGGTGCCTACGTGATTTCCATGGCGCGAACCACTTCCGATGTAATGGCGGTGATGCTGCTGCAGAAGATCGCCGGCGTGCGCGCGCCGATGCGGGTGGTGCCGCTGTTCGAAACCCTCGACGACCTCGACAATGCGCCCGACACCATGAGCGCACTGCTGGATATTCCGTTCTACCGCGAGCGCGTGGCCGCGGGCCAGGAAGTGATGATCGGCTACTCAGACTCCGCCAAGGACGCGGGTTTCCTCGGTGCCGCCTGGGCCCAGTTCCGCGCCCAGGAAAAACTCACCGCAATTTTCCGCGAGTTCAGCATTCCGCTGACCCTGTTCCATGGTCGCGGCGGTTCCATCTCCCGTGGCGGCTCGCCCACGCGCATGGCGCTGTTGTCGCAGCCGCCGGGTTCGGTGGCCGGCCGTATCCGCGTGACCGAGCAGGGGGAAATGATCCGCTTCAAATACGGTCGCCCCTCGGTGGCGGCCTACAACCTGGAGCAGTACCTGGCGGCTACACTGGAGGCCACCCTGCTGCCACCGGCGGAGCCGCGCCCGGAGTGGCGCGCGGAAATGGATCGGCTGACCCAGGCCTCGGTGCGCGCCTACCGCGAGGTGGTGCAGGACGACCCGGCGCTGGTGTCCTACCTGCGTACGGTCACCCCGGAAACCGAGCTCAGTCGCCTGGCTCTCGGCAGTCGCCCGGCGCGACGCAAGCCCGGCGGCGGGGTGGAAACCCTGCGCGCGATTCCCTGGGTATTTGCCTGGACCCAGATCCGCCTGATGTTGCCCGCCTGGCTGGGCACCGGTGCGGCGCTGGAAACCGGGCTGGCCAACAACCCGGCTGCACTGCGGGAGATGAGCGAGCAGTGGCCCTTCTTCCAGACCGTGGTGGATATGCTGGAGATGGTACTGGCCAAGTCCGATACCCGCGTTGCCTCCTGGTACGAGGAGCGCCTGACCGATGACGCGGAATTGCTGCGCCTTGGGGTCGAGCTGCGCAGTCGCCTGGCGCGTACCGTCAGCGCGTTGGGCGAGCTGACCGGACGCGAGAGCCTGCTGGACAACAATCCGGTGATGCGCTGGTCGATCCGCGTGCGCGATCCCTACACCGATCCGCTGCACCTGTTGCAGGCGGAATTGATGGCGCGCCTGCGCAGCCGCGAGGAGGATCCGGTGCTGGAAAGCGCATTGATGGTGACCATCGCCGGTATTGCCGCGGGGATGCGCAACACCGGTTAACCAACACTGTGCAGTTGACTGCCGCGCGGGAAAGCGTGACAGCAAAAAATAAAAGGCCGACTCGCAAGAGTCGGCCTTTTTTATATGGCGCCGCCGCCACATTCATCGGCGCGGGAGCGGGAAAGCCGCTAGTGAAATAACCAGCCGACAATTCATCGATTAATAACGCAGGCTGCGTCACCTTTCATCCGGGTTGCTCGCAAAATGAGCAAACCTCGATAGACTCAAAAGTGCTCTTCTACTCAATTTTGGGGAAGTAAGGGCCCCGCCGCTGTTAGTCGGGCGAAAGGAAAATCAGATGGTGGATGTTTCACTTTTGGTTCCCTGGTTGCTTCCTATGGTGTGGTGTTCCCGCTGGCATGAATGGCATGCAGCTCAGGAGCAATTGTGTCCCCCATTTTTCAATATGTTTCGTCGGTATGGAGAAACTGCTTTATGAAACACCTACTTGGCCTCGGTGCGGCGGCCGCTCTTATTTTTGCCGGAAGTGCGTACGCAGGTGACTACGATCACGACTATGGCAATGACTGCTACGAATGCTCGGACGAGATCACCATTGAACTTGTCGGCGAAGTGGAGTGCGTGTGCGAGATTGAATTCGAACAGCCCGTCGCATTTCTAAACCTGTCACTGATCGATACATTTGTCAGCGGCACGCAAAACCTCTCGGTGGATTGCAACACCAATGACGATCTCAACATAATTTTCGAGTCCCTGAACGGCGGCCTACTGCATGAAGACGGGGTGGAGTTGATTCCTTACGAAATCCTCCTGGGCGGTGCTCCGGTCGCATTTGCCGCGCCGGTGGCATTTGATGGGGATGAGGATGTCAGCGTGGATGTAAACGGCAATGGACCATTGGCGGGTATGTATTCCGACACGGTTACGGTAACGGTATTTGTCGACTAGGAGACTGGTGTGGGCGCCGGGCATTTTGCAGCAGTCCGGTGGCCCACTGATTTATAAAGGACTTGTTTCATGCTGCGAAATCTTCTCTCCCTGCTTGCCGGTTTCCTGCTTTTCACATTTTCCACACAATATGCGTTCGGCTTCACCTGGGTGCCGATGCGAACTGTGCTGACACTGCCCGCGGATCTGGGTGGGGACACCCTGCGGTTGCGCAATCCGCGCAAGACTGATCTGCCGGTTGTATTCGAGATCTTTGAACGAAAAGTCAATGAAGACGGCAGTGAAGAGACTATTCCTGCCGACGATGATTTTGTGGTTTTTCCGCCGCAGGCGGTGGTGCCCGCCGGCAAAACCCAGGCGGTGCGTGTGCAGTGGGTTGGCGGCGCATTGTCGCAATCGCGTTCGTTCGTACTCTTTGCCCGCGAGCTCCCCCTGAATCTCACCGGCCGTGATCAGTCCGGTGTAAAGACGGTGTTGCGTGTCGGCGCGACCATTCATGTCACCGGGCGCGGCTTTACCTCGAAACCGGAACTTGTGCACTATCGCCCGGACCGCAGTGGTGTGATGGTGTCCATTGCCAACCGGGGCAATGAATTCATTTATATCAGCGACCTGGGGCTCGTATTTGGTGATGCAGAAATTGAGGGGCCTGACCTCGCCAGTGCCGCTGGCCGCACCCTGCTTCCTCCTGGTGTTATACGGACTTTTACCGTCGGTGGCGTTCGCGGAACCCCGGAACTGAAACTCGAAAGCAGACGATAATGCTGGCACGAATAATCTTGCTCGTCGCCGGCTGCTATCTCGCCGGCGGACTGCCACTCGCCCTGGCACAATCGGTGACGCCGACGCGGGTGCAGATCAATCTCGAGGAATCCCCCCAGGCGGTACTGACATTGTCTTCCGTCAAACCGGTTGACGTTGCACTGGAGTTTTCGGTCACCGATTACTCTGCGGCGCTTGCGGATATGGAAGCGCCTTTGGAGGTGGTACCTCCGCAGATACTGCTGCGCTCGGGAGAAACCCGACAGGTGCTGGTGCGCTGGCGTGGGGACAGGAAATTGCAGCGCAGCGCCTCTTATTACCTGGCTATTGATGAGCTCCCGCTCGCGGTCGGTGCATCGGAAGTGAGCGGCGCAATCCAGCTGTTGACCACACTGCGGCTGCCGGTGCATGTAGTAGCCAGTGGCGCGGCCGACCTCTCTTTTTCCGCGCCGCGAATCGATGGCAGTGCTTCGCTGGAGTTTCACAATACCGGTGAGCAGTACGCGCTGCTCTCGCACTACCAGATAGGTGTGGCACACAACCGCGAGCTGGTCCTGTTTGACGGCCTCGATTTCGCCCGCCTGTTGAACCGGGATGCGATTTTACCCGGGCAAATGGTGTCCATTCCCCTGCGGCTGATCGGGCTCGATGCGGCCGGGCTGCAGGGCGCCCAACTTGTGAGGAAGGAGTAGGTCGGTGCAGTGGTCGAGGAGTGTGTTGCCGGGGCTCCTGCTGGGGTGCCTGTTGTTGCCGGCGGGTGCGGGTAGCGCCATCGCCGAAGAGGGAAAAAGTGCGGTTCCCAACCTGGTGTACGTGAACCTGCCGGTGTCGATAGACGGGCGCGTGGTTGGCAATATGAAGGTGGGGGTCACCGGTACATCCCTTTACAGTATCGATCGCAACAGCTGGGTGGATTTTGCCAAGGGGTATTTCGATGCCGAGGTGATCGAGCGCATCGCGCAGACTGCCGGTGACGGTCACGCGATTCCGGTAACGAGTTTTATCGAAGAGTTCGTGGATATCTTTTTTGATCCCTCCTCCCTGGAAATCCAGATCAATCTGGCGGATTCACGCCGTCAGACCCACGACTTGTCGCTGCGCCGCAAATCCATCGATTACCAGAACCTGTCCAATCACGACCTGCCGGGGCGTTCCGCCTACCTGAATGTGAACCTGCAGCAGGACTACCTGTGGGATGACACCCTCGCCGCGGACGAGCGCCTCGCCACCCTGGTCAATGTGAATGGTGCGGTGACGCTGTTCAACAGCCCGCGGCTGGTTCTGGAGGGAGGTGCATTCCACGATTCTTCATTTGAAGACGGTAATACCTGGCGCCGCCGCGAATCCCGTCTAGTGTACGACGATTTACCGCGGGCAGTGCGCTACACGCTAGGCGACATTTATTACCGCACCACGGAATTCCAGGTTTCGCCGCCACTCCTGGGGCTGTCCATCGAGCGGGCCTACGAGGATATCCAGCCCCTGCGAAATATTACCCCGACCGGAACCCGCAGCTTTACCGTATCCCAGCGCTCCACCGTGGAGATTTTTATCAATGGCCTCTACCAGGATACGCTGCATCTCGACCCGGGGCGTTACGACCTGAGTGACTTCGCGGTGAACGCCGGGGTCAACGAGGTTTCCCTGCTGATTACCGATCCGTCCGGACAGCAGCGCAGTATTGAATTTTCACTGTTTGCCGACCCGACGCTGTTGAAGAGCGGGGTATCCGAATTTTCCTTTAATGCCGGTTACCAGCGCGGTGCCAGTGAAAACGGGCGCATTGCCTATGACTACGATGTGCCGGCACTGTCTGGTTTTTACCGCTTTGGCATTACCGATTACCTGACGCTGGGCGCGGGTCTCCAGGGGACCGAATTCCACCAGGTGGCAGGTACAGAGTTGTCGCTGTCGACCCCTTTCGGCATCGTCGCTGCCAATCTGAGTGCCAGTGAGCAGGAGGGTATCGGCCGCGGTACGGCAGCCTCGCTGCGCTGGTCCTATGACTTTTTTCTGTGGGGAGACAGAAGTCACGAGCTGGATGTCGTGGCCGTCACCAGGGACGACCTGTACACCTATATGGGCCAGCTGCGTCCCGGCATCCAGAACAAATCAGAATTGCGTGCGCGCTATTCGGCGCCCGGGCCTTTCGGCAGTTACCTCAGTGTCAGTGCCCGCCAAGCGGAAAGTTTTCTCGAAACCGATCCGGTAGACCGGGCGTACGGCATCAATATCACCCGTCGTTTTGGCCTGTTCAATTTTTCGCTCCGCCTTGAACAGGAGGATGCATTTACCGAGGAGACGCGCGCGCTCGTCCGGCTTTCCGCGCCGCTGGGGCAGCGGCAGCTGTTGAGCACCCGCTGGGACACGGCCACCGAGACCGGTGACCTCGAGCTGGGCAGGATGCAGCGGGGCACCGTCGGGGATTTTTCGGGAAGGCTGGCACTGCGCTCCGATGCGGACAGCTATCGTGCGGACATGGGCGCCTTCTATCAGGGCAACCGGTTCCAGCTGGGGCTGGATCACAGCTATGTTCAGTTTGACGGCGAAGAACGGGAGCCGGATCAGCTGAGTACCCTGCGGTTCGGGTCGAGCCTGGCCTACGCCGACGGCACCGTGGCCTGGGCCAGGCCGATAGAGGATTCGTTCATCATGGTGCGGCGTCACGACACCCTCAGTGAAAGTCGCATTCTGGTGGACGAGCGTCAGGACGGGTTCACCGCGGTTGCCGACAGTTTCGGCCCGGCAGTGGTGCCGACGGTGAACAGCTATGTCTCGCGGCGCATTCACTGGGAGGCAGAGAGCCCCCCCTTCGGATATGACATGGGTGATATCGATGCCAACTCGTTCCCCCTGTACCGTTCCGGTATCGCCTACACCGCCGGGTCAGAAGCCTCGATTACGCTGATCAGCCAGGTACAGGACACCCGCGGCAATCCTGTTGCCATGACCGTCGGCCAGATCCGCGCGACCGATGGCCGCGATTTCCCCATGGTTACCACCTTTACCAATAAAACCGGTCGCTTCGTCGCCCAGGGACTGGCGCCGGGGGAATACCGCATTGTGTTCCCGGACCGCGGTGACCTGAGCGTGTCATTTTCTATCGAAGAGGGGGCCTCCGGCATTGTCGAGCTGGGCATTATCAAGGAGCAGGTTTCGCTATGAGACGGATTGCGGCGGTGTTGTTGTCGGTGGCGTTGCTGGGCCTGAACAGCGCAGCGGTATTGGCGGCCGCCGATACCGAGGATTCCTGTGCGCTCGAAGCGGTATCGCTGGAGGGGCAGGCAGATCTGGCGTATTACCCGTTCGCCAACCGCGATGAAGCGGGGCAGTTGCGACTGGTGGTTAGTGCGCGTGGCGTGTGCCGCCTTGGCTTCGCGCTGCTGCCGACATCCGACGCGCAGCTCATGGGACCTGGACGGCCGCTGAATTTCGCCTTCCGCAATCGCGGCGACCAGGTGGTACCGCTGAATGGCAACGAGCAGCGCTGGATTCAGTTTGAGGAGACCGCCCGCGGCAAGGAGGCGGAATTCACCATCTCGCTTCCCCGCGGTCAGGCCCGCCGCGCGGGGGACTACCGCAACAACTTCGTCGCGCGTATTTTTGTCAACGGTCGCCCGGTGCAGGATATCGATTTTCAACTGTCGGTACGCGTCGCAGCGCAAGCGGACCTCCATGTGGCGGGTAATGGCGAGGGGCAGCTGGGGCGGTCGACGGTAATGAACTTTGGCCGGCTGGAAACCGGTGAGACGCTCACCGCGCTGCTGGCGGTTCGCGCCAACAGCGCTTACAACCTGGCAGTTTCCTCGGAGAATAACGGCCAGATGCGGCATGTCTCCCTCGCGGGGGAAGATACCGCTGTGCCCTATACCGCGTCACTGGACGGACAACAACTGAATCTGCAGGGCGGTGGCGACCGGCGCGACTTTTCCATTCCGAACGATGGCGAGCAGATGCGGAATATCAGCGTACAGATCGGAGATACCAGCGGAAAGATGGCGGGCCGGTACCGCGATACCCTGCGGGTCACGGTGACGTTGCTGGAGTGAGGGCGGAAGTGTGGCAACCGCAGAGCAATAAAAAAGGCCGACTCTCGCGAGTCGGCCTTTTTTGCGGATATGGTGCCCAGGAGAAGACTTGAACTTCCACGACCGTAAGGCCACTAGCACCTGAAGCTAGCGCGTCTACCAATTCCGCCACCTGGGCAAATCAACGGTGTGCTCCGTTGAGGACGCGCACTATAGTGATTTGCCTCGGGGGTGTCAACGATTTTTGTGGCATTTCGTGCCGCTGGTGGCGGGGCGGAAATCGTGCGGAAGGTCTCAGCGATAAAACGGGTCGGGATTTGCCCTCCAAATCGCTTATACTCGCCGCAATGTGCAACATTTCCGGTGGCCAAGGGCCGCTTTCGGCATTCGCCACTCCCAGAGTTTGCCCGCTTTCACGGGCCAATTAGTCAGTTGCACCCACTCATACCACTGCGCCGGGTGCAAACCGGGGCCGGGCGGACTGCCTGGTCAATCGCAGAACAATGGAAGCTGTTTTGAATCAAGACAAATCAAACCTCCCTCCCGCAACCGGCACACAGGAAGATCCCCACGCCGAGCGCGAGGCGGAAAAATACGCAAAGCCCGTCCCCAGCCGCGAATTCCTGCTCGACCTGCTGGAGCAGCAGCCGGGCCCGGTGGCCTGGGAAGCGGTGGCGGACCTGCTGTCCATCGACGATGAAGACCGCCGCGAGGGCGTGCGCCGGCGCCTGATCGCCATGTCCCGGGACGGCCAGATCGCCAGCAACCGCGCCGGTGACTTTGGTGTGCTCGACAAGATGAGCCTGGTGCGCGGCCGCGTGATCGGCCATCGCGATGGCTTCGGCTTCGTCTCCCCGGGCGACGGCAGCGACGACCTGTTCCTGTCTCACCGCCAGATGCGGAAGGTGTTCGACGGCGACGAGGTGCTGGTGCGGGAAACCCCCGGTGGATTCCGCGGCAAGCGCGAGGGCGCCATCGTCCGGGTGATCAAGCACAACACCCACCAGGTTGCCGGTCGCCTGTATCGGGAGGACGGTGTCTGCTTCGTGCGCCCGGACAATCCGCGCATGACTCTCGACATCATGGTGGCGGAAGGTAAATGCGGTGACGCCCAGAGCGGCCAGTATGTGGTGGTGGATATCACTACCCAGCCCGGGCGCAACAGCCTGCCCCAGGGGGAGGTATCCGAGGTACTCGGTGACCACTTGGCGCCGGGGATGGAAATCGATGTCGCCATCCGCAACTACGGCATTCCCCATACCTGGCCCGCCGCGGTAGAGGCCCAGGTGGGCGAAATCGCCGACGAGGTACTGGAAGAACACAAGAAGGCCCGCATCGACCTGCGCCAGCTGCCCCTGGTGACCATCGACGGCGAGGACGCGCGGGACTTCGACGACGCGGTGTTCTGCGAGCTGTTGCCGGATGGCAACTGGAAGCTGCTGGTGGCCATTGCCGACGTGTCCCACTATGTGGCGGTGGAAACGCCGCTGGATGTGGAGGCGCACGAGCGCGGCAACTCGGTGTATTTCCCGGATTTTGTGGTGCCGATGCTGCCGGAGAAGCTCTCCAATGGCCTCTGCTCGCTCAACCCGGAGGTGGATCGACTGTGCATGGTGTGCGAAATGCGCATCGACGAGTCCGGCAATATCCTCGGATACCAGTTCTTCGAGGGCCTGATGCGCAGCCACGCGCGCTTCACCTATACCCAGGTGGGCGAGCTGGTGGCGGAGCGGGACAATCGCAGCAGCGGCCTGCGCAAACAGTTTTCTGCGCTCACCCCGCATATCGACAACCTGCACGACCTGTACCGGGCCCTGCGCGCGGCGCGGGACCGGCGCGGCGCGATCGATTTTGAGACCACTGAAACCCGGATCCTTTTCGATGCCGCACGCAAGATCGAGCGCATCGTGCCGGTGGAGCGCAACGACGCCCACAAGATGATCGAGGAGTGCATGCTCGCCGCCAACGTCTGCGCCGCGCAGCTGATGGAGCTGGCGGAGCTGCCGACCCTGTACCGGGTGCACGACACGCCGAAACAGGAACGGCTGGAAAACCTGAAGGAATATCTCGGCGAGCTGGGGCTCCGCCTGGAAGGCGGTGCTGAGCCGGAACCCGGCGATTACCAGGCGTTACTGGAGCAGGTACAGGGACGCCCGGATGCACACATCATTCAGATGATGCTGCTGCGCTCCATGAATCAGGCGGTATACCAGCCGGAAAATCGCGGCCACTTCGGCCTCGACTACCGCGCCTATGCGCACTTCACCTCTCCCATCCGCCGCTACCCGGACCTGTTGCTGCACCGCGGCCTGCGCTGGCTGATCCGCAACGGCAGTGCCAACCCGGCAGCGGTGGCGGAAAAGGTGCGCCAGGCCCCCGGAGCCCACGCGCTGGAGCGGGAGGAAATCCTGCCCTATACCACCGCGGCGATGGTGGAGCTGGGCGAGCACTGCTCGATGACCGAGCGCCGTGCCGACGACGCCACCCGCGATGTGGTCAGCTGGCTCAAGTGCGAATACCTGCAGGACCACGTGGGCGAAACCTATCGCGGCGTGGTCAGTGCGGTGACCGGCTTCGGCCTGTTCGTGGAGCTGGACGACCTGTATGTGGAGGGGCTGATTCACGTCACCGCCCTGCCCAAGGATTACTACCATTTCGAACAGGCCCACCAGCGCCTGATTGGCGAGCGCAGCGGCGCCCGCTATCACCTGGGCGACTCCGTCACCGTGCAGGTGGCGCGGGTGGATCTGGAAGAGCGCAAGGTGGATTTCTCGTTTGTGGAGCACCACCCGCGCCCGTCCTACAAGATGCCGAAATACCGCAAGCCCAAGGCCGACAAGCCGTCGGCGAAACAGGCGCGCGCGGAGTCTGCTGAGGGCGAGCCGCCGGTTGCGCCGGAGTCAAAATCCGCAGCGAAAGACGAGTCCACCAAGGTCAGCGGCCGCGCCATGGAAATGGCGGTGGAGTTCCAGCAGGAGCGCCGCCGGCGCGGCAAGTCCGACTTCAGCGCGGACACCGAAAAAGCCAGCCCGTGGAGCAAGGGGCTGAAGGATCGCAGCAAAGCGGCGGCGACAGAAGCCGATACGTCGCCGCGCCCGATCCGTAAGCGCAAGGTGGGCAGCGAAGAGACCGAAGTGGTGAAGCCCTCCAGGGAAAGGCCGGATGCAGAAGCGCACGGCGCAGAAGCCACCGGCGATGAAACGCCGCGCAAGCGCCGCGGTCCCAAGCGCACCCCGCCGCGCAAGGGCGGCAAGCGCCCGGCGGTAGCGGCGCGCAAGGCGGCACACAAAGCGGCCAAGGCGGACGCGGCGAAAAAAGCCGCAAAGAAGAAAGCCAAGAAAAAACTGGCGAAAAAGAACCCCGGCAAGAAGAATTAGTAAGTGGCACAGCAACTGGTATACGGCCTGCACGCGGTGCAGGCACTGTTGAAAAGCTCTCCTCAGCAGGTGCAGGAGCTGCTCCTGCTGCGCGGGCGCAGAGATCAGAAACTGCAGAAAATCATCCGTCAGGCGGAACAGAACGAAATCGCGATCCGCTTTGTGGACCGCCGTGCGCTGGATGAAAAGGTCGGCGACGACGGCAACCACCAGGGCGTGCTGGCGATCTGTGCTGGCGAAACCCGGGTGTATGACGAACAGTTCCTGAAATCCCTGTTGCAGGAGCTGGATGGAAAAGGCGAGGCGCCGTTCCTGCTGATCCTCGACGGTGTCACCGACCCGCACAACCTGGGCGCCTGCCTGCGCTCCGCGGAAGCCGCCGGTGTGCACGCGGTGATTGCGCCCAAGGACAATGCCGCGGGGTTGACGCCCACGGCGAGAAAAGTCGCCTGTGGTGCCGCGGAAGTGCTGCCGTTTGTCACCGTGACCAATCTGGCCCGCACGCTGAAGATGCTGCAACAGGCGGGGGTGTGGATATTCGGCGCCGCCGGCGAAGCGCAGCAGAGTGTTTACCAGGCTTCCCTCACCGGACCCCTGGCCCTGGTGATGGGCGCCGAGGGCCCTGGCCTGCGTCGCCTGACGCGGGAAAACTGCGATCACCTGATCAAGATTCCCATGGCCGGGGAGGTCAGCAGTCTCAACGTTTCCGTGGCCACCGGCGTGTGCCTGTTCGAGGCGGTGCGCCAGCGCCAGTAGTTGCTGGCCGGCGCGCCGGGCGTCCTGCCCGTACCCTGCATATCCAGCCAAAAAAAATGGAGGCAGTTGCCTCCATTGATTTCAGTCCCGTTTGTTTTTCTTTGCTCCAGTCAGTTCTTGTTTTTGTTGTCTGTGAGTTTTTTATTGTTTGTTGTTGTTCGTTGCCGGTCTTTTAGCCTGCCGGTTTGCCGTAAAGTGTCTGTGCCGGGCGGTACATCACCCAGGACGTGGCAATATATTTGTCGTTCGATACCGGGACATTGCCCCGGTGGGTATGGGTAAAGCTGCAGGGTGACAGAATCAGTCGACCCTGGCGGGGCTTGACCTTGGCGCCCTGGTAGAAGAATTCGGTTTCCCCGCCTTCCTCCACATCATTGAGGTACAGCAGCCAGAACAGCACCCGGTGCAGGGACCGCTGGTGCGGGTCACTGGGGTGCGGAAAGTGTTCCGAGTGCCAGTGATGGTAACCGCCGCTGCCACTTTTGTAGTGCTGCATATTGATGCCGTCGAGCGCGAAGATACCGCTCACTATCTGGTACAGCCGCTGGTCGCTCAGGCTGGCGATATCTTCCGCCGCCAGGGGGCGCATTGCATTGGTGGCATCGTCGAGAATACTGGGGGACACCGCGCCGGTCAGCAGGTGTGGGTAGCGCCGGCAATATCCCATCAATGCCTGGTACACCAGGTGATCCAGTCGCTGGCACTGTTCGCGCCAGTCGGGCTGGGTGGAGATATACAGGTCCGAGCTTTCCTTTTTGGCGGTGTCCACGCCGGCGCCGGTTCTGCCGGCAGTCCTGTGCGGCGATGCCTGAAATCGCTGGACCAGCTGTTCGCAGTAGTCCGCCGGTGCGGCACCGTCGAACTGAATGATCATCGGATCCATCGTCTACTCCCCGGCATCTGGTGCATCTCGTTGCCTCTGATTGTGTAGACGAGCGCCAACGGGAGTTCCTCAACATTATTTGTAAGCCGCCCGGGGCGCTGGTCGGTCGTGGCCGCCGGCTTCCGGCTGTATTTCTGTGACCCTGTGGGGGTGGCTGGTCATAGACCTCCCGGTGCGGATGACCAGACCGCCCGGGGGATGGGCCGGTCTGGTCAGTCCCGGATTCCGTCGAATCGATCAACTTGCAACCAGTTGGCAGGGCGCATAGAATACGCCGCCCGCAATAGGACTGAGGTTGCATTGTGACCTGTTGCGCCCGTTGCACTCCTTGCCTCACCGGGCAGTCACCAACGACAAGCCGGGAGGCTGTTTAACCCGTAAGGAGCAAAAATGCGTCATTACGAAATTGTATTCCTGGTTCACCCGGACCAGAGCGAGCAGGTGCCCGGCATGGTCGAGCGCTACACTGCGACCATCAAAGAAAGCGGTGGCGACGTTCACCGTCTGGAAGACTGGGGCCGCCGCCGTCTGGCTTACCCGATCAACAAGATCCACAAGGCTCACTACATTCTGATGAATGTCGAGTGTACTGAAGAAGCGCTGGCGGAACTGACCACCAACTTCAAGTACAACGACGCGGTGCTGCGTAACCTGGTGATTCGCGAAGACGAAGCCATCAGCGAAGAAAGCCCGATCATGAAGGCCGAAAAAGAGTCCCGCGAGCGCAAAGCTGCGCGCGCAGAACGCTCTGAGCGTCGCGAGCGCGCCGAGAAGGAAGAATCTTCCTCCAAGGGCGCCGAGGAAGAGCAGTCTTCCGACCAAACTGAAGACGAAGAGTAAGGGGATAGTCAGATGGCACGTTTTTTCCGTCGTCGTAAGTTCTGCCGTTTCACCGCTGAAGGCGTCAAGCGTATCGACTACAAAGATCTCGATACCCTGAAAGCCTACGTTTCCGAAACTGGCAAAATCGTACCGAGCCGTATCACTGGCACCAAAGCCAAGTATCAGCGTCAGCTGGCCACCGCGGTCAAGCGCGCTCGTTACATCGCGCTGCTGCCGTACACGGACAGCCACGAAGCCTAAGCGCTTGCTTAGTCGCTTCACAAGAGAAGCTATCTGATGCGCGCTATCGCTGAATTTGCCATGCGATCGCGCGTGCGGGCGGTGCTCCTCACCATGGTGGGGATTCCGCTGATCAGCCCGGCGGTGCTCGCACTGGTCGGGTTGCGCCGCGGCAGTACTGACGGCCTGTTTGTTCTGGCCTGGGCAGTGCTGCCGGTGGTTGCCGCCGTCGGTGTTGGTTTTTCAGCACCGGTAATGTCCGGACTGGCCATGACCCAATTTATTGCGGTATTGGTCGGTGCTCTGGTACTACGCGGTACCCGGGCCTGGAGCCATGCACTGGTCGCACTGACCATTGCGGCCTCGCTGGGAATTCTGCTGACTTCGCAGGCTTCCGGTGGGGTGCTGGAAAGCCTGCTGCAGGCCGCGAAAGAGGCCTCGACCGGCGTGGATCCGGAGCAGCTTGGCCTGCAGTATTTAGGCGAAGTTCAGGCCACGGGTTACCTGACATTTAGTGTCTGCATCAGCGCGGTTCTGGCGCTGATACTGGGACGCTGGTGGCAGGCAATGCTGTACAACCCGGGAGGACTCCGCGAGGAGCTGCACCAGTTGCGCCTACCCCTGCCAGTAGCGGCAGTCGGTATGTTGCTGTGGGTTGGTTGCCTCGTAAATGAACGCTTTGTGTTCTGGGGCGCGGTTGCGGCATTCCCGATGCTGGTGGCAGGTATATGCCTGATTCACTGGCAGATTGCCCGGCGTGGCTGGGGTCGCGGACCATTGATCGCACTGTATTTTATGGTGGCGATCTCGGTGGCTCAGCCATTGGCAGGGCTCCCGCTGGTCGGGTTCCTAGCAGGCCTCGCACTGATAGATAGCTGGATTGATATTCGCGCGCGGACGGGCAGCAACTGCTCCTGACCGCCGCACAAGAACTGAAACTGAGGGTTCCGAGATGGAAGTTATTCTGCTCGACAAAGTAGGCAAACTGGGCAACGTGGGCGACCGCGTTGACGTTAAAGCCGGCTTCGGCCGCAACTACCTGCTGCCTACCGGCAAAGCCATTCTGGCCAACGCAGCGAACATCGCTGAGTTCGAAGCCAAGCGCGCTGAACTGGAAGCAGCTGCCGCTGCCAAGGTGAGCACTGCTGAAGCTCGCGCCGAGAAGCTGACTGACCTGGTGGTTACCATTGCCGCCAACGCCGGTGACGAAGGCAAGCTGTTCGGCTCCATCGGCACTCGCGACATCGCTGAAGCAATCACTGCTGCCGGCGTTGAAGTAGAGAAGGCCGAAGTGAAGCTGCCGGAAGGCGCACTGCGCGAAGTGGGCGAGTATGACGTAGACGTGCAGCTGCACGCCGACGTGATCACCACTGTGAAGGTTGTTGTTGCTGCCGAGTAAGGCCTGCACACAGCCGGTGGCCGCCGGGTAAATCTGAGTCATCCGTACCCATTTCCTGGCGAGCCGCGCTACAATCGGGCGCTGGATTCCTGAGTGAATTCAGCGCCTGAATTGTTTCTGAGCCCTGTAAAACGACGACACCGCGACACCATGAACGAATACGCTGTGCCCGAAGACGATATCGAGGAAGCTGCCAGCAGCTCGCCCCTGCCGCATTCCGTGGAGGCCGAGCAATCGGTACTGGGCGGCCTGATGCTGGATGCCAGCCGCCTGGACGCGGTGTCCGAGCAGTTGAGCGAGAGCGATTTCTTCGTCGCCAGCCACCGCACCATCTTCGCGGTAATGCAGGCGCTCTCCAACGGCGAGCAGCCGCTGGATATCGTAACCCTGGCCGAGGGGCTGGCCAGCCGCGACCTGCTCGCAGATATTGGCGGTCCCGCCTATCTCGCCGAGAATCCCCCCTCCGCCGCCAATATCGTGGCCTACGCCAAGATTGTGCGTGAGCGCTCCATGCTGCGCCAGCTGATCGCCGCCGCCGGCGAAATCAGCCGCACCAGCTTCAATCCCGGTGGCCTGGGCTCGGAAGACCTGCTGCAGATGGCCGAGCGCCGGGTGGCGGAGATTGCCGAGGGGCGGGCGAAAGAGGGCGGTTTCGTCGGCGTCGACGCGCTGCTGAAGAAGACCGTCGAGCGCATCGACGAGCTGTTCAAGTCCGAGGGCGACCTCACCGGTCTCAGTACCGGCCTCGAGGAGCTGGACCAGCGCACCTCCGGCTGGCAGCCGGGTGAAATGATCATCCTCGCCGCGCGCCCGTCCATGGGCAAGACCGCACTGGCACTGAACTTCGTCGAGGCGGCGATGCTCAGCCAGGAGAAGCCCACCCTGGTGTTCAGTATGGAAATGCCGTCGGACAGCCTGGTCATGCGGATGCTGTCGTCCATCGGCCGTATCGACCAGGGCCGTATCCGCAACGGCAAGTTGCAGGAAGAGGACTGGCCCAAGCTGTCCAGCGCGGTGCAGAAGATGAAGGGCAAGGGCCTGTACATCGACGACACCCCGGGGCTCTCTCCCAGCGAGGTGCGGGCGCGGGTCAAGCGCACCGTGCGCGACCACACCAACAAGCTGATGCAGGCGGACCCCAGGCTCACCCGCGAGGAAGCCGAGCGCCGTGCGATGCCGGCGCTGGTGATGGTGGACTACCTGCAGCTGATGCAGGTGAAGGGCAGCACCGAGGGCCGTACCCAGGAAATCTCCGAGATCTCGCGCTCGTTGAAAGCCCTGGCAAAAGAATACGAATGTCCGGTCATCGCCCTGTCGCAGTTGAACCGCGGTGTGGAACAGCGCCCCAACAAGCGCCCGATGAACTCGGACCTGCGGGAATCCGGTGCGATCGAGCAGGACGCGGATGTGATCCTGTTTATCTACCGCGACGAGTACTACAACGAGGACAGCCCGGACAAGGGCCTCGCCGAGCTGATCATCGGCAAGCAGCGTAACGGCGAGATCGGTACCTGCCGCGCCGCCTTCGTGGGCAAGTACACCCGCTTCGACAACCTGGCGCCGGAGTATTACCAGGGCGCCGAGTAATCCCGCCAGGGGAGGACCGAACCGTGCTGTCCGCGGACGCCATCCGCGCGCTGGTGCTGCAGCGCCAGCGTGTCTACCACTCCTGGCCCGGCGACGTGTCGGGCCTGATCCAACACCTCGGCGCCCTGCAACTGGACGCCATCCAGGTCATTACCCGCGCCCATCACCACCAGCTTTACACCCGCCTGCCGCGCTACCGCGAAGCGCAGCTCGCAGCAGCCGAGCGCAGCCGCCATATCTTCGAATACTGGTCCCACGCCGCCGCCTACCTGCCCACAGCTCACTACCGCTTCGCCCGAGTGCGTATGGACCGTATCCGCGAGGGCCAGAAACACTGGTTCGAGAAAAACGCCAAACTGTGCCGCCATGTACTCGACCGCATCCGCGCAGAGGGCCCATTGAAGGCCAGTGATTTCGTGCGCGCCAGGGGCGGCTGGTGGGCCTGGTCGGATGAGAAGAAGGCGCTGGAGCAACTGTTCCACGAGGGCGAACTGATGGTCAGTCACCGCGACGGTTTCCAGAAGGTGTTCGACCTGCCCGAGCGGCTGCTGCCGGCGGATACCGTGACTGCGGCCGCCAGCGAGGCGGAGTACGGCCGCTACCTGGTGCGCAGCTACCTACGTGCCCAGGGCGTTGGGCGCGCGGAGGAGATGGCGTATCTGCGCAGGGGCGACAAGGGGCTGGTAAAGAGTGCCGTGGCGGCGATGTTGGGCTCCGGTGAGCTGGCGCCGCTGGGCGATGAGCTGATACTGGCGGAAGACGCCGGTGTGGTGCCGCAGCCGCCGCCGCGCAAGGTGCGCCTGCTGTCCCCGTTCGACCCCCTGCTGATCCAGCGCAAGCGCCTGAAGCGCCTGTTCGACTTCGAATACCAACTGGAGTGCTATGTGCCTGCGGCCAAGCGCCGCTACGGCTATTTCTGCCTGCCGGTTCTGTACCGGGACGGCTTTGCCGGGGTGGTGGACCTGAAGGCCGACCGGGAAGAGGGTGTATTGCGTATCCAGGGGCTGCACTGGCGGCAACCGCCGAAGGCGGGATTGCTGGCGGGGTTCAACAGGGCCCTCGGCGACTTCGCCCGTTTCCACGGACTCACTGCCGAGGCCCGCTAGCGCATCAGATCTGAACCACCACGTAGACTTCGTGGCCGTCGCGCTGGGTGGGCATAAAGTAATGGCCGCCGTAGCGGTAGTACTGCACGCCGTTTACTACTTCTGCGGTGTACCCAACTGGCAGCGATTCCACCACCTGCCCGGGGCTGTAGGCGGACTGGGTGGCGCCCGCGACAGGGGCCGGGCTCGCCACTGCGGCGGCTACCGGTGCACCCGCGGGTGCCGGTACCACCACATAGCGGTTAACGCCCGGTTGCCACTGGTAGTAGGCGCTGCCGTACTGGTAGTAGGTGAAGCCGCCGATCTGCACCTGTACCGCACTGGCGGGCAGGGACAGCACCGCGGCGCCCAGGGGGGCGGATACCACCACATACCCGGTGGGTGCCGGGCGGTAGAAGTAGCCGCCGTGGTAGTAATAGGGGTTGCCGCCCACGGCCAGGTTTACAAACCCATTGGGCAGGATGGGCACGGTGATACCGATACCGATGCGCGGCCCCCGGAAGCGGGGGCCCCAGTAACCCCCGTGATAGTGGCCATGACCATGACCGTGGTGGTGGCCACCGCGGGCCTCGGCGGGTTTGGCGAATGCAAACGAAAGCAGCGTCAGCAGGCCGACACCACACAGAAACACTTTCAGCGCTTTTTTCACGGCGTTTCCATCCCCTTTATAGTCTCCCTCACGGACATACCTCCCCAGCAAAGCGAGTACTCACATTGTGCAAATAATAACCGCAATCCGGAGAGGGTGCTACGCCACGCCGGGCATTCCGGGTAAAGATTTGTCAGCCGGTGACCGCGTTTGCGGCGACCGGTGGGACGAGCTGTGAAAATGGACGGCCGTGACTCGATGGACCATTTGTCTGCCAGAGAACCGCGGCGATATTCCCCCGGTCAGGATCAGCCTGCGTGGTTGCGCTGCACGATCCCCATCAGCTTGTAGAGCAGCTGCGCGGCGCCGAATTCGTAAGCGTGGAAGCCCTCGATGGGAGCGAATTCCAGCAGGTCGAAACCGATAATCTGCCGCTGTCTGGCCACGGATTCGAACAGGTTCAGGGTCTGGTACCAGCCCAGTCCGCCGGGCACCGGGGTGCCGGTGGAGGGGAAGACCGAGGGGTCCATGCCGTCGATATCCAGGGTGAAGAACACCTTGCTGGGGAAGTCCTCCGGCAGTTCGATGGACTGCACCTGGGTGGGCACCAGCTGATGGGCGTCCAGATAGCGCACACCGTACTGTTTGCGCGCTTCCATTTCCTCCTCGCAGTAGGCGCGGATGCCCAGCTGATACAGCGGAATACCGGCCTCGCACACCAGCCGCATAACGCTGGCGTGGCTGTGCTTGTGGCCCTCGTAGCGGTCCCGCAGGTCGGCGTGGGCGTCGATCTGCACCACGCCGAAGTCGCTGATGCCGGCGTCCAGGTAGCCCTTGATGATGCCCCAGGTGACGGAGTGTTCACCGCCAATGCCGACGGGCATCTTGCCCAGCGACAGGATCTCGCGGGTGGCGCTGGCGATATTTTCCATCACCTGCTCCGCAGGACCTGACGTGTCTACGGCGTCGCGGGTGTAGATGCCGAGGTCGCAGGGGGAGGAGAAGTTGTCGAAGGTTTCCAGCTGGTGGGAGGCTTCGATAATGGACGCCGGCCCCTTGCCGGTGCCGCCGCCATAGGAGACGGTCTCCTCATAGGGGATCGGCAGGATGTGGAACAGGGCATCCTCGGGCCGGGGTTGTTCGATTTCGGAGCCTAGGAAAATATTGGGGTCTTCTGTGTGCATGATTTTATCTCTGGTGCCGTGTCAGGCCCTGCCTAGTTCTGCAAAACCTCTGGTGGCGACAGAGTACCGGGTGCGGG
>NZ_CAJXKH010000047.1 GCF_913055755.1 uncultured Microbulbifer sp. | reverse complement strand
CCGCCCACGCGACTGAGACTGGCGCTCATTGCGGAAGTACTTTTGGTGGCGCTGGTGGGCGGCACTCTGGGGATGTGGCTGGGGGGACAGCTGGCAGCGGCGATGGCAGACGGGTTCCGGGGTACGCTGCAGGGGTTGTTCAGCGTGAATACGCTGGCCGGAAGTGCGCCGACAGCGGAAACCTGGCTCGGCATGGTGCTGATTCTGGCGGTGGTGGTGGCCTGGGCCTGCGCCGATTTACTGCTGTTGCGGCGGGCGCAGCGCGGGATGGCATCGGTGGCAACGTGGCGCAATCGGAGAGTGTGGCAGTGGCTGGTGGCTCTGCTGGTTGCGGGCGTGTCGGTGGTCGCTCTTCTGGTGACGGGGAAACTCTGGCTGATATTCCTCTCCACCCTGGGCTGTCTGATCGGTGTCGGCCTGTTGCTTCCCGAGTTGCTGAACTGGCTGCTGGCGCGGGCCGAACGTCACTGTCAGCAACCACTGCTGGAGTGGTCCTGCTCAGAAATGCGCGCATTGTGCCGGCTGTTGCAGTTGCCTCTCACCGCGCTGGCCTTTGCGATCGCCACTGCCATTGGTGTGCAGGCGATGGTCACCGGTTTTGAATCCACTTTCGGTCGCTGGCTCGACCAGCGCCTGCAGGGAGACCTCTATCTCGATCCCAGGCGGGCGGTGGATACGGAGGACTTGACCGCAAAACTACAGGCGCTGCCCGGGGTGAAGAGCGTATTGCCCATGGTGCGCGGGCGCGGCGTGCTTGGCGAGCTCGCCGTGGATGTGATGGCGGTAGATCCGGCATCACCGCTGCTCCGGGCCTGGCCTTTTCTCAATGCAGTGTCTGAACACTGGTCGGCACTGGCAGCGGGCGATGGCGTGATGATCAACGAGCAGCTGGCACGACGCCGGTCACTGACCGTCGGTGACCGGGTGACGTTCCGCCTCGGCGCGGAATCTCTATCCCGCAAAGTGCTCGGTATCTACGCCGACTACGGCAGGCCGGAAGGTGAACTGTTGTTGCCCATTGGAACGTTGCCAGACGTGCTCCCCGATCGCTACACGACGTTTGTACTGGGAACGAGCGCGCTCAACAGTATTCCGTGGCGGGACTGGCCGGCACAGTATCCCTGGCTGGCGGGCAGCCGCCTGCGCGATCAGGCCGGGCTCAAGCAGGCCGCCAATGCCGCCTTTGATCGCACTTTCCAGATGACCCGCATGCTGAACACCCTGACGCTGGTACTGGCGGGCACGGCGCTGGCACTGATGGGGCTGGTGATTTTCCGCCTGCGGCAGGCCAGTTACACCTTGCTGCATGTGTACGGTGTACCACTAGCTAGCCTGCGCCGACGGCTGATCGTACACAGTATGCTGGTGACCGGTTTGCTCGCATTGCTGGCTACGCCGATGGGTATCTTTCTCGGCTGGGTACTGGTGGCCAGACTCAACCCTGCGGCCTTTGGCTGGGCGCTGCCGCTGCATCTTTATCCCGGCTTCTGGTTACAGGTGTGGCTGGCCTGTCTGCTGATCGGGGCCTTGGTGGGTGTGCTGGTGGGCAATCCCGTGCGGCTGGAGTCCCTGAAGAATGAGTAATATGGGAATCAACCGGCTGCGGTTACTGCTGATAATGTTTCTGTTGCTGGCGGCGTGCGCAAAAGATTCGAACGAGGGAAGTTCGATTGCGGCCTTGACCGATCCCCCCCAAGGCTTCCGTCAGGCCGCGCCGGAGATGACCGTAAACCTGCCGGAGGATATGGGGCCGCATCCGGAATACCGTCTCGAGTGGTGGTATCTGACCGCCAACCTGAAAAGTGCCGATGGCCAGCGTTTTGGGGTTCAGTGGACTCTGTTCCGCAACGGCATTCGTCCGGGTCCATTCGAAAGTGAGGAGCCTGGCTGGCAGCGCAACGAACTCTGGCTCGCCCATGCCGCGCTCAGCCGCCCCGATGATCATCACTTTTCGGACCGCGCCGCCCGCGGCGGCACCGGCCAGGCGGGAGTAACGGCACAGCCGTTCAGTGCCTGGATCGACCACTGGCAGCTCGAAAGCCGCAACGACGGCACCTGGGAGCTGAGCGTAGATGACAGCGATTTTAGTTATCGCCTTCAGATACAGCCACAGTTGCCTGTTGTGCTGAACGGCGAGCGCGGCTTCAGCGCCAAGTCTGCGGGTGGCGGTGGCTCGATGTATTTCAGCTACCCGTTACGCGTCGTCGGTGGTGAAGTTGTCATCGGCGGTGAAAGGTTTGCAGTAAGCGGGCAGGGCTGGTTCGACCGGGAATGGAGCAGTCAGTACCTGAAACCGGACCAGCACGGCTGGGACTGGATGGCCCTGCACCTGCAGGACGGCCGTCACCTGATGCTGTTCCGCGTGCGTGGCGCGGAGGATTTCCATTCGGGCACGCTGGTTTCGGCAGACGGCACCAGCCGGAGACTGAGTACTGATGAATTCACTCTGCAACCGCAGGAATACCGCGACAGCCGTTTCGGGGAGGTGCCTGTGGTGTGGCAGTTACAAGTACCTTCAGCAGAGCTGAATCTGGAGATCCGATCCTGGCCCGGTGATTACTGGAATCCGGGGAATCTGCGCTATTGGGAGGGACCGGTAACGGTCAGTGGCAGTGGCAGTGTTACAGGGGAAGGGTATCTGGAGATGACCGGGTACGGGGGCTGACAAGCCCCCTTTCTATAAAGCCGGTTTACTGGACTATTTTGTCATCGAGGCGTAAAAAACGAGCGGCATTGTTATATAAAATATCTCTTTTTTCTGATTCTGATAAAAACGGGGCCTCAGTGATTGCGGCGATACTTTTCTCAATACTGTCTGGCCAAATCATTTGATCAGATCCATACATGATGCGCTTTCCAAAGCCTGCGTTCACCATTCTTTTCAAATAGTGATAGAACTCTTTTTGTGGTAACACCCAGTCAATCACCGAGATATCGACATAAACCTGCGGGTGCGCGTAAAGCAGACCAATCATCTCGTCCAGCATGGGCCAGCCCGCGTGGGCGACATATAATCGCAGCTTCGGATGCTTTATCAAAACATCTTCCAGCAGTAGTGGGTTGGAATTGCTCATCCGGTATTTGGTCATGCCCATATAGGCAGCACCGGGAGGTCCTAGCCCCATATGCAGGCCAATGGGGACATCAAGCTCTTCTGCCAGTGAAAAATACGGATCCAGCTTGGGGTTATCTGGCGCGAAGCCCGCATATTGCGGCCCTGATTCGGAGAGGATCTCGCATTTCTTCTCTTTGATAAGTTGTCGAATCTCAGCAATTTTCTCCATGCCGAAAAAGCTGCACCCTTTGATGATTCTATCTGGAGCGAGGGCTGCATACTCATGGACTTTTGTGCCGCTGGTTACCGCTAAAACAATATTGTTTTTCTTGAGTGCTGCGATGCTATCTAATTTAACTTGTTCTGTGGTTTCCGGGGCCAGTAAACCGGTTAATGGTTCGCGAGCGGGCATGTCTCCGAGTGGATGGGCGTGCAAATGCATATCGATTATCGGTAATCGCTCTTCACTGGATTGAGCGAATAGTGAAAGAGGAATGAAAAGAAAAATCGAACTAACGTATATAATGTATTTTTTCATGCTTCCCTGCTTAGTCTTTAGCTGATTTGATTTTAATAGCTACAGTGAGAAGCTATTAAAAATAAACTTTATATGCAAGCAGGTGTGATTCCGCGATATGGGGCTTGAATTGCCTCTATTGGATTACCGCGGTAGTCGTTTCGGGTGGATGCCGGTGGTCTGGCAGCTACAGATACCGTCTGAAGGTCTCGATCTGGAAATGACCGGGCACGGACGCTGATGTGGGCGGGGCGATTCCGCGGCTGCAATAAAAAAGGGGCATTTGCCCCTTTTTTATCACTACTGCGTACCGCTCCCAATTTTCAATTGGTTTCAATTCAGGCTGTGCCAGTCCTCGCCCAGTAAGCTCATGGCTTCCTCAAGGCTGACGCAGTCATCACTGGAGGCATCCTCATCGCAGATCATGGTGCCAAGATCACCGCCACCCAGTTCCGCGGCCAGCGGATTGACCACGCCAAATTGCAGTAACGCTGGCGGCTGTGCGGTATGCATATCGCTCAGGGTTTCCATATAGGCCACCAGTGCATTCTCGTGGGCTTCGGTTACCGGTTGCTGCGGGCTGCCGAGTGCGCCCACCAGGAACCCGGGGGTCTCGCCCAGGGGAAACTCCGGATCCGGCCAGCAGTCGTTTGCCAGCGCGACGGCCTCGGTAAGCGGCGTTCCGGGGGGCAAAACTTCTTCATTGGGGCCCAGTAGCTCTCCGTTGGCGAGCATGGTATTGCAGGAATCGCCCAGGGTGTCACGAGTGACATAGAAGTGCACGATACTCTTCAGGCTCTTGAAGTATCCGTTGTGCGTGTAGCCCTTGATGAAATTCTCACTGGCGCCCTTGGCGGTATTGCGTACGGTTTGAGCGCGGAAGAACCCGGGGAGGTTCGTTTGCCCAATGCTGTTCAGGGTAGTCTCGGTCAGGCCCAGGTCGGTTCCCGGCGCCGTCGGAATTTCCGGGTTGGGCGGTGTACCAATATTGTGATAGCCGCGATCGGAGTAGACCTGCAACAACTCGGAGCCGTCATCGGTGTCGGGCTCATCGCTATGGCAGAAGGCGCACTGCATCACCGGCAGGTCATCACGTGCCAGCGCACCTCGCGGACCACCGGGGAACGGGAACCGCCAGTTGTAGAAAAGGTCGTGGCCGAGGTTTTCCTCGTCGGTGAACAGAACCAGCGGGAACTTGCCGAATTCCTTGTCCGGGTTGCTCTTTTGCAGGTTCCGTACCATCTTGCACACCGCCGGATCCTTGTAGTCCTTGAGGGTGTTGTCGATGCAGGCGAGCTCTGCACGGAGCGCCAGGTCGCGCTTGGATGAGAAGGAATTGATATCTTTGGAGTGCTGGTAAGCGCCCACAGAAAACATCAGGCGCTTGAAGGTGATATCCACAAACGTATCGCCACCGGTGGCGATGTTTGTATCGCAATCCAGGTCAACACCCCAGGCCTTCTTGAACAAAAAGGCATAGCTGGAGGAGGCTACTGTCTGGCATACGTCGAACCGCGACATATCCTGCTCGGCGACATTGGGGATGGGATTGATTGCCTGGTCTGAAATGGAACTGATGTATTTTTTATACCGCAGTACCCGTGGGCTCTCGATATCGTAAAAAATTTCCTCGCCGATATGCGGTGCGGCACCGAGAATCAGGTCGAGTAGGGATTCGTCTTCGGTTCTCGGTCGCCCAAGTGCGCGCCCATCCCAGAAATTGCCACCGCAGTATTGTTTCCCTCCATTGCCGGCAATGGCGCTGGGGCCACCGCGATTGCATTCTTCGAACGGGCCATTGAAGCTGGCATACGTGTTTGTCTGCGGTTTTCGTCGCCCGAGGTCGACCCCATTCGCACTGGTGACCGTTACCTGTCGAAAGTTTATCGTCGAGTCACCATTGGTGCCGCCGGCAAATGGCTCATGGCAGCTTACACATCCCATTTCGCCGGACCGCGACAGGCTTTTGTCGAAGAAAACATGCTTGCCCAACAACTTGAGTGCATGGTCTTGCCCTAAATGGGCGTTGTCGGACCCTCGGCCCTGTCCGAATGCGTTGCTGCTGAGTGCTAACGCTGTAGAAATAAGGAGTAGTGGTGGTGTCTTTAGTAACCTTCTGCGCCAACTTTTACATTCCATTGTGTACCTCTCTAGTGCAACTAACCACCGCGAGATAGCCGGGCGACTGGCAATCCCGCCTGGTTTAAATTGCCCCCGGGTATTGGGTGTCGATATGGAAATACGGAATCGACCGCTGTCGCACAGCAGTGGTATGGCTGAAATTTCGCAGTCGAGGTTGTTGCGCGACGGGTAAGAAAAGCAGGGGGCCTTGCCAATCTCTGCAAGAAGATTAGAGGCTGATCAAATTTTAGGCGCGCAAAAAAGCGGCAGTGTGGCGATTAACACGCCCTTTTTTTGTGAGCATCTTCAAATTTTCGGTCGTGGTATTAGTCGAGATGCTTTGGCCGCGAATCTTTGGCCATCCAGGTCCAGAATATTGAGACAACCCCGGCAAAAACTGGATAATGCCGCGCCTCAGGCAGACGCCCGCCAAGTTTCCCAATCCCGGTAGTGCTCATGGAAATCAACGTCAACTTCCTCGATAACCTCAGACTTGAAGCCAAATTTGACGACTTCACCGTCATCACAGACCAGCCGATCCGCTACAAGGGCGATGGTTCGGCGCCGAGTCCGTTCGACTACTTCCTGGCGTCGTCTGCGCTGTGCGCGGCATATTTTGTGCGGGTCTACTGCCTGTCGCGGGACATTCCGACCGACAACATCCGGTTGTCGCAGAACAACATCGTGGATCCGGAGAATCGCTACAACCAGATCTTCAAGATCCAGGTAGAGCTGCCGGAAGACATTTCCGACAAGGATCGCCAGGGGATCCTGCGTTCCATCGACCGCTGCACGGTGAAGAAGGTGGTGCAGACCGGACCGGACTTCCAGATCGAGACCGTGGAAAACCTGGTGGAGGATGCGCAGGCACTGTTAATGGTGGAGCCGGATGCGGGGCACCACACCATGATCGAGGGCAAGGATCTGCCGCTGGAGCAGACCATATACAACATGACCAGGATCCTCGCTGACCTGGGGATGAAGATCGAGATCGCCTCCTGGCGCAATATCGTGCCGCACGTGTGGTCGCTGCATATCCGCGATGCTGCCTCGCCCATGTGCTTTACCAATGGCAAGGGCGCGACCAAGGAGAGCGCGCTGTGTTCCGCGCTGGGCGAGTTCATCGAGCGCCTGAACTGCAATTTCTTCTACAACGACCAGTACTTTGGCGAGGAGATCGCCAACGCCGAGTTCGTGCACTACCCGAACGAGAAGTGGTTTCCACTGACAGAGGACGACGCGCTGCCGCAGGGGATTCTGGATGGCCACACCCTCGCCATCTACAACCCGGAAGGGGAGCTGGCGGGTTCCAATCTGATCGACACCAACTCCGGCCGCGTCGACCGGGGTATCTGCGCGCTGCCGTTTAAACGCAAATCCGACGGCGAGGTGGTGTATTTCCCGTCGAACCTGATCGAGAACCTGTTCCTCAGCAACGGTATGAGCGCGGGCAATACTCTGCCCGAGGCCGAGGTGCAGTGTCTGTCGGAAATCTTCGAGCGCGCGGTGAAGAAGCAGATTCTTGAGGAAGAGCTGGCGCTGCCGGATGTGCCGCGGGAGGTGCTGGCGAAGTACCCGGATATTGTCGAGGGGATCGAGGAGCTGGAAAAGCAGGGCTTCCCGATCCTGGTGAAGGACGCGTCTCTCGGCGGCCAGTTCCCGGTGATGTGTGTGACCCTGATGAACCCGCGCACCGGCGGGGTATTTGCCTCTTTCGGCGCACATCCGAGCCTGCACGTGGCGCTGGAGCGCAGCCTCACCGAACTGATGCAGGGCCGCAGTTTTGAAGGCCTGAACGATGTGCCGCCCCCCACCTTCAACAGCCTGGAAGTCACCGAACCGCAAAATTTTGTCGAGCACTTTATCGATTCCACCGGGGTGGTTTCCTGGCGCTTCTTCAGTGCCCGGGCGGATTTCGAATTTGTGGAGTGGGATTTCTCCGGCAACCATCACGACAGCAATGAAACCGAAGCGGATCGCCTGTTCCGTATCCTCGAGGATATGGGCAAGGAAGTGTACCTGGCCACCTATGACGAGCTGGGCGCGCCGGCCTGCCGGATCCTGGTGCCGGGGTATTCCGAGGTGTATCCGGTGGAAGACCTGATCTGGGACAACACCAACAAGGCACTGGATTACCGCGAGGATATCCTCAACCTGCACCGCCTGGACGATGAACAGCTGTACGACCTGGTTGAGCGTCTGGAAGAAAGCCAGATCGACAATTACGAAACCATCATCACCCTGATCGGCGTGGAGTTCGACGAGAATACCGTGTGGGGGCAACTGACGGTACTGGAGCTGAAACTGCTGATCTACCTGGCGCTGCAACGTCATGATGAAGCGCTGGAACTGGTGGAAGCCTTCTTGCAGTACAACGACAACACCGTAGAGCGGGGGCTGTTTTACCGCGCGGTACAGGCGGTACTGGAAATAGTGCTGGATGAGGAACTGCAATTGGAGGATTACATCTTCAATCTCCGCCGTATGTTCGGCGAGGAAAACATGCGGGCAGTGGTGGGCTCTGTTGATGGCAGCCTGCGCTTCCACGGCCTCACCCCCACCAACATGCAACTGGAAGGACTCGATAGGCACCTGCGCCTGATCGAAAGCTACAAGAAACTGCACGCAGCGCGCGCTGCAAAATCGTTTGGCTGACGAGTGGCGCGGCAGACGGAGTTCCTATCTCGCACGTAAATAAAAAGCCCGCCGAACTGGCGGGCTTTTTATTTGCGGCGCAGCGCTGGAATCAGCGGCTGGCAGATTCAGGAGTTGCTGCTTCTTTTTCCGGCTCAATTACATAGCCGTCTTCATCCAGCTCGACAATGGGCATATCCAGCGCTTCCAGGTCCTTGCGGATGCTCGCTGCATCGCCCACCACCACAATGGCCATATCCTTTGGCTCGAGCAGGTCGGTGAAGACCTTGTTGAGGGTCTTGCGCTCGGTCTCCTGCAGGATGGCGTTTTGCCGCGAACGGTAGTCCAGCGGTAGGTCGTAGCGCAGGATGCGATTGAGCAGGCCGAGCTTGGCACTGGGGGTTTCATAGCTGAGGGCTTCCTGCTGGCCGATGGCCGAGCGCAGGTAGCTGAATTCGGCCTCGGTCATGCCTTCGCCGTCGTAGGTTTCCAGTTCCGTCAGTACCTCGTTCAGCGCGTCGGCGGTTGCCTCTTTTTTCACCTCCGAGCTGAACATGTAGGAACCTTCCTGCGGTTCTCCCAGCAGATAGGTGCGGGCGCCGTAGGTATAGCCCTTGTCTTCCCGCAGGTTCAGGTTGATGCGACTGTTGAAGTTGCCACCCAGCGGGAAGTTGCCCAGGTAGGCGAGATAGTAGTCTCCCAGGGCATCGTAGGGCAGGGCGTGCTGGCTTACCCGCAGGCTGGACTGGGCTGCGCCTTCCTTGTTGACCAGGTACAGGGTGCGGCCCTTGATCTGCGGTTTTTCAAACGCCATGGCCGGGCGATTGGGCTGGGATACCTTCAGCTGTGCCAGGTCGTCCAGCGCCTTTACGATGGTGTCGTGTGGCAGGCTGGTGCTCACGGTTACACCGCCGAAATGTGTGGGGAAGTGGGTTTTGTAGTAGCCCTTGATATCGTCCAGGGTGATATTGGCTACGGTGCCCGGCAGGCCGTTACCGGGGAAGCTGAGCGGGTGTTCCGGTCCGCGCATTACGGCACCCACGGCCCGGGTTGCAAGGCCCTGTGGCGTTTTGCGGGCCTGCTGCAGGCCTTCGATGGTCTGCTGTTTGATCCGGGCGAAGTCTTCCTCGGTGAACGCGGGCTGGAAAATGCGTTCGAGCAGCAGCGGTACCGCCTTGTCCAGGTGCTTGGCGAGTACGTTGAGGGTAACGGTGGTGTCGTAATCACCGGCATGGATACTGATGCCGGCACCCAGGCGCTTGAGTTCTTCGGTGAACTCCGCGGCGCTGCGTTCGGTGGTGGCTTCCGCCATCAGTGAGACCATCAGAGAGGTGAGGCCCGCCTTGCCCTGAGGCTCATCGCGCTGGCCAACTCCGAATACCGCCTGCACGGTGACCGTGGGCGTCTCGTCATTTTGCACCGCCAGCAGACGCACGCCATTTTTCAGCTTGCCGTCGCGGATGCTCGGCAGTTCCACCTGCGGATTTACTCCCGGGGTGGGCTTAACACTGCGGTCGAAGCTGTCTTTTACCGGGCGCAGGGCCAGGGCCTGATTGTCGTCGCCGTAGCTTTCCGGGACGGTCCGCTGCCACTCAAAGTTCTGTGGCGCCGCGGCCAGTTCCTGTTTGCCATTGGGCACAATGCTCAGCAGTACCGCCGGCTTGGCGGCGATGTACTGGTCGAATACCCGGGTGACGTCATCGGTTGCAACGGACAGGTACGCGTTGATTTCGTCGTCGATACCTTTGGGGCTACCGGTGAAGGTCTCGAATGCCGCGAGGGTGGACACCTTGCCGGAGACCGACTGCAGGCCGAACACGCGGCTGGATTCATAGCCGGCTTTGAATTTCACCAGGTCGTCTTCGGTAACACCGCGCTCGGCGAATTCGGACAGGGTATCCCGCACTGCCTGTTCCATTTCCGCCAGGGATTCGCCGGAAGCGGGGTTCTGGATCACGATAAACCACATCTCACAGGCCAGTTCCTTACAGGAGTGGGTGACGCTGGCCTGCACCGCGCGACCGGTCTGTACCAGGCGCTGGTAGAGCATGGAGTCCTGGCCGCGACCGAGAATCTCGGCGGCTGCGTCCAGTGCCGGCTCATCGGCGTGGTTGCGGTAAACGGTGGGTACCATCATTGCCAGTGCCGGCAGATGGATATTGTCCTCCAGGGTGACGTAGCGGTCCCTATCCAGTTTGGCCGGCTGTTTCGGCAGGTTTTCTACCTCGGGACCGGCGGGAATCTGGCCGAAATACTTGGCCACCCATTCCAGAGTCTTTCCCTTGTCGATATCGCCACCGATGGACAGTACCGCGTTGTTGGGGCCGTACCAGCGCAGGAAGAAGCGCTTGAGGTCGGCGAGGTCCGCGCGGTTCAGGTCTTCCATCCAGCCGATGACCGGCCAGGAGTAGGGGTGGCCATCCGGGTAGGTGGCGGCGTACATGGTTTCCATTGCGCGGCCATAGGGGCGGTTATCCACGCGCTGGCCCCGCTCGTTTTTCACCGTCTCGCGCTGGACCTCAAATTTTTCCTGGGTGACGGCATCGAGGAATACCCCCATGCGGTCAGATTCGAGCCACAGCATGGTTTCCAGCTGGTTGGCGGGGACCGTTTCGTAATAGTTGGTACGGTCGGTATTGGTGGTGCCATTCAGGGTACCACCGGCTTCCTGGACGATTTTGAAGTGCTGTTCATCGCCAACGTTTACCGAGCCCTGGAACATCATGTGCTCGAAGAAGTGGGCGAAGCCGGAGCGACCGGGATCTTCACGGTTGGAGCCCACGTGGTAGGTCACATCCACGTGTACCAGCGGATCGGAGTGATCTTCGTGCAGGACAATGGTCAGACCGTTGTCGAGCTTGTATTTGCTGTAGGGAATGGCGATTTCCGCGCCGTTGCCATCGAAGGTCTCGACCAGGGTCACGCCTGCGGGCAGTGCGGTTTCAGCAGACGCGGTGGCTTCAGAGGATGCCTGCGCATCCGAATCTTGCGGCGCCTTGTCCGGGCCTTTGCTGCAGGCAGCGAGCAGAGCTGCAGCGAAAGCCATGGCGATTTTGAAGCGGTGGTCCATATGGGGTGAAGCTCCCTGTTATTTTGATTAATCCGTGATCCTAGCACAGTGGCAGCACCAGGGAGGCGAATTGGTCAAAATGGGCGGCCGTGCGAAGGGATGCAAAGATTTGGGCAAAAAGAGCGGGGAGAGGAGACAAAAAAGGGGCAACAACCGTTGCCCCTTTTTTGTCTGAATCAGGATCAGATTAGAACTTGAATTCGGTGCCTACGCCGAAGTAGCTGCGCTCGTAGTCGGCCGCTGCGGTTTCGTCGGTGTAGAAGGTGAATACCTTGGCCGCCTTGGACAGTTTGTAGTCCAGGCCCAGGCTGAAGGTTTCACCGTCGGTTTTTACGATGTCGGACTGGCCGTACTGGGCCTTGGCGGTCCACTGGTTGATCTTGTACGCGACGGAAGTCATCCAGCCATCCTGCTTGCTGCTGTCTGCCTTTTCCTGCTCCTCGTAAAGACCGCCCACCTGCAAGTTGCCAAAATTGTACTGGGCCACCACGCGGTTAACGTCCCAGTCATTCGCTTCAACGCTCCGGTCGTAGGCGTATGCCAGGTAAACACCGTTGTTGTCATAGGCGAAGGATACAGATGTACCGTTATCGCGGGTGTCTACCACGTTGCCTTCGTCATCAAACAGCTCGGCATCCTTGTTGCTGATGTAGGCCGCGGAAACCTTGAAGCCTGCAAAGGACGGGGTGGTGTACTGGAGGTTGTTGGATTCGCGATTGTCACTCTTGGTGATCAGGCTCTTGATATCACCTTCCAGGTCGTTGAACAGGTCGACTTTCTTCTGTGCCACCTTGAACGGGGTATCGAACTTGCCGCCGATCACCTGACCAAAGCCGCCTTCCAGGCCGGCATAGATGTTGCGCTGCTTGAAGGTATCTTCCGATTCCCCGTCGATATCGACTTCGTATTCCATCTTGTAGATACCCTTGATGCCGCTATCCAGCGGCAGTTCGCCTTTTACACCCAGGCGGGAGGCGTTGCTCTTGATATCGGTAGTCGCACCTTCGCCTTCATCGTTGGACTGGAAGGAGGCGTTGGCCTTGCCGTAAAAATTGAATACTTCCTCAGCGCTGGCAAAGGCGGGGAAGAGGGCGACAATGGCCAGTGAGAGAGCAGTCTTATTCATGGTCGGTCTCATAAGTTGAAAGTAGAAAGACTTCGTCCGTTGTTTTGATGCCGCGCAGTTTGCTACCGGTTTGTTACAAACATGTTAAAGATGAAAAATTCTTGAAGTTTTTGTGACCGAATGGTGCAGGTTAGACAGGTTGGGCGTTAAAGACTGCCTTCTGTTGGTGCAGGGGGCCGCTGATCGTTTGCAGTACCGGGCCCCGGCAGGCTTTAATCGGGCCGCCAGAGGGAAGGGGATGTCTTTAGATGGGGCAGGGAATGCCGATTTGGGGGGATGGAGCCCGTGTGTACCCCCGTATTTCAGCGACGATCTCGCTGTGGCTGTTTGCAGGGGGGATCGCGCAGGTAGCATTGTGGCCGCGGCTGCCGGTGGTTTCCGGGATGTTCTGGGCGAGCTACCTGTGCCTGGTCTGCGCGCTGATCGCACTTTTGATAGCGGTGCCGATGGGAATGCGGCGCCCCGGGCTCACTACCCTGTGCCACTGCTTGCTGCCGCTGCTGATTGGCATGGGCTGGGGGCTCTACTGGGATCGCCAGGCCCTGGATGAGCGCCTGCCCGCAGCCCTTCACGGCAGTGACTTCCAGGTGACGGTGCGGGTCACCTCGCTGCCGGAAGTACGCCCCGCGGCGTTCAATTTTGGCCGCCCCCGGGGCGTGAGCGGCAATCGACAGGACGTGAAATTTACCGCGGAAATCGAATCCAGTGATGTCGCGACGCTGGCGGGCAAGCGGGTACAGCTTGCCTGGTACGCTACCAAACGGGCCGCGGAAATCCGCGGTGGCAGCCGCTGGACGATGCGCGTCCGCCTCAAGCGCCCGCGCGGGAGTATCAACCCCCATACCTTTGATTACGAAGCCTGGCTGCTGCAGCAGCGGGTATTCGCCACCGGCTATATAAGGGAAAAGGACGCTGAACCCCGCTTGCTGGAGGGCGGTTCCGGGATACTGCAGCTGCGGGATTCGCTGCGGCAGCGGATACAGGCTTCCGCCCTGGAATCCGGGCGGTTGGTGCAGGCCCTGTTACTGGGGGACAAGTCCGGGTTGACCGACGCCGATCGCGCACTGTTGCGCAGTACCGGAACCGCGCATCTGCTGGCCATTTCCGGGCTGCATGTGGGGATGGTGGCCGGCTTCTTTCTGCTGGTGGGAGGCCTGTTAAGCCGTCTGCTGGGTCTCTATTGGCCACATAATCCGCGATTGCCTGCGGGGCTCGCAGCGGTCCTGGGTGCAGCCGGCTATACCCTGATTTGCGGTGCCCCGCTATCGGCGCAGCGGGCACTGATCATGACGATAGTGGCCCTGGCCGCGTGGGTATGCCGGCGTCGGGTATCCGGCGGGCTGGCATTCGCACTGGCCCTGGCACTGGTGCTGCTGGTGCAGCCACTGGCGGTGTTGAATGCCGGGTTCTGGCTGTCCTTTATTGCCGTTGCGGCGCTGCTGCTGGCGTTTGCCGGGCGCACCCGGAGCGAACCCGGGACCCGCGCGGGCGTTTATCTCAGTGGCGTCATCCGCAGCCAGTGGGCGGTGCTACTGGCGCTGTTGTTACCCTCGCTGATCTTCTTTTCCGGTGCCAGCAGTTCTGGCCTGCTGGCCAACTTCTTTGCCATTCCCTGGATGGGCCTCCTGATACTTCCGGCGATCATGCTCGGTGCGGTTCTCCCGGCCGGCCCGCTGGGTGATGCCTGCTGGGAATTTGCCGACTGGCAGCTGGGATTGTTGGTGGAAGTTCTCGGCGGGCTACAGCTGCGGATCTCCGGCTGGCACTGGCTGCCGTCACCGTCGTGGTCGGTGGCTGTTCTGGCCGCCGGCAGTATTTTGCTGCTGCTGTCGCCGCGGGGCTTTCCCGGCCGCTGGGCGGGTTGGTGTCTGCTGCCGGCGGTGTTTGCGGGGCTATTGCCATGGCGCCCGGCGGAGCCTGACTCGTTGCGCGTCACCACCCTGGATGTGGGGCAGGGGCTCGCGGTTGCGGTGGAATCCGGCGGGCACCACATGGTGCTGGATACGGGGGCCGGTTCGCCCGGTGGCTGGAGCGCCGGGCGCAGTGTGGTGGCCCCATTTCTGATCGGGGAGGGGGCTGTGACGGTGGATGCGCTGGTGGTGAGTCACGGGGATCGCGACCACGCCGGCGGGGTCGCGGGGCTGGCGGAAGTCATACCGGTCAGCAGATTGATTGCGCCGGGCCGTCTGTCCGCGCGTCTGGCCGAGGGCGTTCCGCGCCCTGTGTCTGCAGGCCAATGCACTGCCGGAGCGCAGATCCGGGAGGGGGACCTGACGGTTTCCTGGCTGTGGCCCCGGGAGTCTTCCGCGCTGGATGGCGAAGAGAACGACCACAGTTGTGTTGCCCTGCTCGAGTGGCAGGGAATCCGGGTGCTGTTCACCGGAGATATTTCCCGCGATGTGGAGCGGCGGCTGGTGGATCTGTATCCGGAATTCGCCCCGGTGGACCTGTTGATCGTGCCCCATCACGGTTCCCGGACCTCGACCTCTACAGCGCTGCTCGATTGGTCACAGCCTGCCAGGGCGGTATTCAGCGCGGGCTACCGCCACCATTTTGGTCACCCGCACCCGACGGTGGTTCAGCGTCTGTTAAGCCACGGGGTGGAAGTATTCAGCACCGCAGATGCGGGGGCGGTGCAGTTCCAATGGGCCACGGGTACCGAGTTGCCGCGGGTGCGATGTGCCCGCAGTAGCGCAGGGTTCTGGTTGACCGCAGGGCCGTTGGCTGGGTGCGAGTAGGGCTTATGTGCGCCAGTGCGCATTGAGTCTGGGGCCACGGCCGCAGCACTTGCGTGGGGAATCTCTTGCCCGTGGATCTGCCCGGCAGAGGCAGGCGGGAATGAGAGCTGGCTCAAGGTTTTTGCTGTTCGCCAAGTGGTACTGTGCCGCCCATATTCAGCAAACAGATGTTTTGGTTAGTTGTATGAAAATAAATCAATTGGCAGGTGCGATTCTAATCGCATCGGGCCTGTCCGTCAGCGGTGTCGCTGCAGCGGATGAGTGGAAATATTCCCTGGGCACCGATATCAGCAGTGGTGCCTACGGAGACAGCGAAGACACCGAGATTGTCTCCACGCCATTTACCGTCAGTTACTCCCCGAGTGCGAGCTGGACGTTCAAGGCTTCGTTGCCCTGGACCAGTATCGAGGGGCCCGGGGGCGTTGTGCCCGGCGGTGATGGCGGCATTGTGATTGGCCCCGGCAACGGGCGCGGCAACGGCAACGGTGGCAACCAGACCGGCGATGAAGTCGTGATCACCGAAGAATCGGGTCTCGGCGACCTGTGGCTGACCGGCACTTACAGCCTGCAGCCGATTGCGCAGCAGTACTTCGTTGATCTATCGGCAAAGTACAAATTGCCGGTGGCGGATGAGGACAAGGGACTGGGCACCGGTGAGGCGGATTACACCCTGCAGGCAGAAGTGTTTACCGTTGTCGACAACTTCACACCGTTTGTGACGGTTGCCAGGAAATACAAGGGCGACCTGCCGGAAACAGAGCTGCGCGATGTCTGGTACACCTCCGTAGGCAGTGGCTATCGCCTCAGTGAAATTGCAAGTGTTGGGGCTTCCCTGGACTACCAGCAGGCCGCCACAGCCGAAAGCGACGCGCAAACGGAGATTTTCGGCTATTACAGTCACAAGCTCAGCAACCAGTGGACCGGTATGCTCTATGGATACCTGGGGCTGGCAGACGGCAGTCCGGACCAGGGGTTCGGATTTCAGGTTAGCTACCGCCCGGCAGACTGATCGAGCGTATTTCCCGCGGAGCAATGCTTGTGCGGAATTTTTCCGCGAGACGGCGGCGCGGGGATCAGGTTAAACAGGAGAAATAAGTGATGAGAATGCCATTTAAAACCACCGCTCTGGCAGCTGCACTGGCAGCGTTCGCAAGTGTGCCCCTGGTGTGGGCGGACGAGGATATGCCGGAAACCGATAGCACCGACACTGAAGTCGTGGAAGTTGCGGATGCTGTGCCCAGTGATCGCATTGTGGGTTATTTCAGCGACTTCTTCGGTGAAGACGCCGAGACCGTAGCCTCGGGTCTGCGCAGCGGCAGTATCCATTATGTGAAGCCGCCAGTGGAAGGTGAGGAAACCGGCACGGACACCGAAACCGGTACCGATACGGACACCGAAACCGATGGCGACACCACGGTAGAGGCGCCGGAAGTGGAAGAGGGCGCGGAATCCGGCACCGGTATGGGCTGGGGCAATGTGGTGATCACCATGGCGCTGGCGGAGCAAATGGCGGCTATGTCCCAGGCAGAGGCGCTTGAGGGCGAAATGGGCATGACCGCGGATGAGTCCCTGAATGAAATCCTGTTCATGCGCCAGGAGCAGGGCATGGGCTGGGGCGAAATTGCCAAGTCCATGGGTGTGAATCTGGGTGAGGTGATCAGCGGTATCCGCTCCAACCGCCCGGATATGACCGAGCAGGTTGCACGCAAGGAAGCCCGGGGCGCGATGCGCGCCGAGAAGGCTGCTGAGCGCATGGAAAAGGTCGGCAAGCCGGAAAAGATCGGCAAGCCGGAAAAGGTTGCCAAGGTCGACCGCCCGGAACGTCCGGTGCGCCCCGAGAAGGTGGAGCGCCCGGAAAAGCCGCAGCGCCCGGAGCGCCCCGGCAAGTAAGGTGATCTGCCAGACCTTGTACCGCAAACAGCCGCCCATCGGGCGGCTGTTTGCGTTTTCAGCGGTGTCAGCGGCTGGTTGTGCTGAATGCCCCGCCAGCTCGCGGTCTGCAGGCGGGTGGCCGTGAATCCTGGCCAGTGACGTCCTGCAACCCGGTTCACAGGGATGAAAATCATGCCTAGGTGAGACTTAGCCAACCTCGAGACCTGTGGTAGAGTTTCCGCCTTAACCTGAATCCATAACAAAACCCTTCCGCAGTCTGGGGCGAATAAAAAGTGTTAGAGATTATCAAGTCTGGCGGCTGGCTGATGCTGCCGATCCTGCTCTGTTCCGTTGCTGTCATAGCCATCTTTATCGAGCGCATGTGGACCTTGAACGAGCGCAAGATCGCGCCGCGCGCGCTGCTCGGCGAGGTCTGGGGTTGGCTGAAAAACAACCAGTTAACCACGGCGAAAATCAAGGAACTGCGTGATTCGAGCCAGCTGGGGCGCATTTTTGCCGCGGGCCTGTCCAATTCCCGGCACGGCCGCGATGTGATGAAAGACAGCATCGAAGAGGCTGCCAGCCAGGTGGTTCACGAGCTGGAGCGCTTCCTGAATGTGCTGGGTACGATTGCCGCCGTTGCCCCGCTGATCGGTCTGCTGGGTACCGTGGTGGGTATGATCCAGGTATTCACCGCAATCATGCTGGAAGGCACCGGCAACGCCGGGGTGCTCGCCGGCGGTATCTCGCAGGCGCTGATCACCACCGCCGCGGGGCTGACTGTCGCCATTCCGGCGCTGATGGCCCATCGCTATTTCCAGCGCAAGGTGGACTCCATTGTGGTCACCATGGAGCAGGAAGCGGTGAAACTGGTGGATGCCCTGCACAGCGACCGCCGCGTCGAAGCTGCGTAAGCGCCTGATAGGCTGAGGAGCGCTGCATGCAATTTCGTCGCCAGAATACCGAGCAGGAGGGGGTAAACCTCACGCCACTGATCGATGTGGTATTCCTGCTGCTGATCTTTTTTATGGTGTCGACCACCTTTACCAAGGAAAGCCACCTGAAACTCAATCTGCCCGAGGCCGCAGGGCCGCAGGCGGAAAACCCGCCATCCACCATCGAGGTGCTGATCAATGCGGACGGTTCCTACGCCGTCGACGGTCGCGCGCTCATCAACAAGAAACTGACTACGCTGAAATCTGCGCTGTCGGAAGTGTCGGCCGGCGAGTACAATCGCCCGCTGATCATTACCGCGGATGCCACTGCCGAACATCAGGCAGTCGTGCGTGCAATGGATGCCGCTGGCCAGTTGGGGTTTGTGCACCTCAGCATCACCACCCGGCAGCCGGACGAACAGTAATCTATAACGTGTTTAACCGCCGGGGTGCGCAGGTTGCGTGGCCCGGCGTTGTCGTTGCTGGCAGTCGGGTGCTATTGCCCGGGCTGCGGCTACGCAGGACACATCGCCAAGAATTTTATGGATAAATCCCAACAGCCAGTGCCGCAGCCCGAGCACGGTGCCCGCACATACCGCCGCCTGCTGAGTTACGCACTGCCGCAGTGGCCGCTGTTTGTGCTGGCGGTGTTCGGCTTCATGCTGTTTTCCGGCATGGAAGTGACGCTGATCGCCGTCACCGAGCTGCTGCTGGACGCGGTTGGCGCAGGTATTCAGCAGGGCAGGGGCTTTCTGTCGCAATATGTGGCGGGCTTTTTCCCGGATGGGATCATGCCCCAGACCACCGCGCGCTGGCTGGTGCCGGTCGTCATGCTGGGGATCATCATCCTGCGGGCCATTGGCAACTTCGTCGGCAGTTACGGACTCGCGTATGTTGCGCGGGCAGTGATTCACCAGCTGCGCACCGAACTATTCGAGCATATCGGCAAGCTGCCGAGCAGTTACTTCGATCGCTATACCGGTGCCTACCTGATATCCAAGGTGGCCTACAACGTCGAGCAGGTCACCAACTCCATCACCAAAGCCCTGAAGACCATGATTCGGTCTTCCTTTACTGCCATCGGTCTGCTGACCTACCTGCTGATGGTGAACTGGAAGCTGACGCTGACCTTTTTCCTGTTTGTGCCCATCATCGCACTGATCGTGAGCGTGGTGGGCAAACGATTCCGCAAACTCAGCCATCGTATCCAAAACACCATGGGGGACGTCACCCACGTTACCCAGGAAGCCATCAATGGCTACGAGGTGGTACGTATGTACGGCGGGCGGAAATACGAAAACAAACGCTTTGAAGCCGCCAGCAACGCCAACCGCCAGCAGTTTATGAAACTGGTGGTGGCGGACAATGCCAGTGTTTCCGTTATCCAGACCATGGTGGGACTGGCCACTGCGGTGCTGGTGTGGTTTGCACTGGCGCCGGGCATGGTCGAGGCGATGACGCCCGGGGTATTTGCCTCCTATATCGGCGCTGCGGCGTCGCTGGCCAAACCGATCCGCAACCTGTCCGAGGTGTATGCGGAGATCCAGAAAGGGATTGCCGCGGCGGAAAGTATTTTCGAAGTGTTTGACTCCCCCAAAGAGCCCGCAGGTGGGCAGCTGGCGTTGCCGCAGCCGGTTACCGGCAAGGTGACGTTTGAACACCTGGGCTTCCGCTACAGCGAAGACGGCCCGGCGGTGCTCAGCGATATCGACTTCACCGTTGATGCGGGTCAGACGGTGGCGCTGGTGGGCGCATCCGGGTCCGGCAAAAGTACCCTTGTGAGTCTGCTGTCCCGTTTTTACGACCCCACCTCTGGCCGCATTCTGCTGGACGGGGTGGATATCACCCAGGTACCGATGGCAGAGCTGCGTCACCAGATCAGCCTGGTCTCCCAGAATATCGTGCTGTTCAACGATACCGTGTACCGCAACATTGCTTATGGCGAGCTGGAGAGCAAGTCGGAAGCGGATGTGCAGAGGGCGGTAGATCTGGCCCACGCGCGGGAATTTGTCGACGAGCTGCCGGAAAAACTGCACACCGTTCTCGGTGACAATGCGCAGATGCTTTCCGGTGGCCAGCGCCAGCGTCTGGCGATTGCGCGGGCGCTGCTGAAAGATGCCCCGGTGCTGATTCTCGACGAAGCCACATCGGCGCTGGACAATGAATCCGAGCGCCATATCCAGGCGGCGCTCACCGAGGTGATGAAGAATCGCACCACATTTGTGATCGCCCATCGTCTCAGTACTATTGAAAATGCAGATTGTATTCTGGTCATGGACCAGGGGCGCATTGTCGAAAGCGGTAACCACGTGGAACTGCTGGCGCTGGGTGGCCGCTATGCACTACTGCTACAGCAGCAATCCGGTGGGCACCTGAGCTGAGCGCGCTCGGGTCGAAGTGAATAAAGAATCAAGGAGCGGTTAGGGCAGAATGTCTCTGGAAGACTGGTTGAACAAGCGCTGGTACCCGGCGTCCGACGGCGAAGGCAATGACAGCACACAGCTGCCATTGCTGGCGCCGCTGGAAGTCGCGTTCCGCCACGCCAGCCGCTGGCGGAAGCTGCGCAATAAACCCGCACCGCTACCGGTACCGGTCATTGTGGTGGGCAATATCACTGTGGGTGGCGCGGGTAAAACTCCGCTGGTGGCGGAACTCGGCCGCTGGCTGCAGCAGCGCGGCAAAAAGCCCGGCATTATCAGCCGCGGTTACGGTGGTCGCGCCCAGGGTTATCCCTATGACGTCACCGCGCAATCCCATCCGCTGGAATCCGGCGATGAACCCCTGATGTTGCACCTGATGACCGGGCTGCCAGTGATGGTGTCGCCCAAGCGCAGTGAAGCTGCGGAAGCCCTGATTGCGCAGCACGGCTGCGATGTGATTCTGTCCGATGATGGGTTGCAGCATTACGGGCTGTGGCGCAGCCTCGAAATCTGTGTGGTCGACGGCACCCGTGGTCTCGGGAACGAACATCTGTTGCCGCGGGGGCCCCTGCGGGAATCCGCCGAGCGCCTCGCCAGTGTGGATATGGTGATCGTGAATGGCCAACCGTCGGAGATAGTGCTCGAGCAGTGTGGGGACGAACTCGATTTCACCATGGAATTGCAGCCGTCGCGCTGGCACCAGTTCAACCTGGACCAGACTTCCACCCTGAAACTGGAGTCCGGCCCGGAAGTGGGGCCTTGCCATGGGGTTGCCGCCATCGGCAATCCGCAGCGGTTTTTCAACGCCCTGCGCAGCCTCGGATTTACGGTGATGGAAATGGCGTTTCCGGACCATCACCAGTTCAGCCAGACGGAGCTGCAACTGGATGGTATCACCCCGGTGATCATGACCATGAAGGACGCGGTCAAGTGCCGGGACTTCTGGCAAAGCCACTGGTGGGCCATGGAGGCCAATGCCATTTTGCCGGACCTGTTCTATCAAAAAATTCATCAGCATATCGAGAGCTTTGATCCCGCATGAGTGCTTCGGATTTTTCCTTTGACGTGATCATCCCGGCCCGCTACGCCTCCAGCAGGCTGCCGGGCAAACCCCTGGCAGATATTGCCGGCAAGCCCATGGTGCAGCGGGTCTACGAGCAGGCAATGAAGAGTGCCGCCGAGCGGGTAGTGGTAGCGACCGATGATATGCGGGTAGCGGAGGCGGTACAGGCATTCGGTGGCGAGGTCTGTATGACTTCTGCGGACCACGCATCCGGTACCGACCGGCTGCAGGAGGTGGCCGGTAATCTCGGGCTCGCTGCCGACCGTATCCTGGTCAACGTGCAGGGGGATGAACCGCTGATACCGCCGGCGGTGATCGATCAGGTGGCGCAAAACCTGGCGCAGAATGCGGCCGCCGGCGTGGCGACCCTGGCGGAGCCGATTACCTCGGTGGAAGATTTTCTGAACCCCAACGTGGTAAAGGTGGTGGCGGAAGAAAGCGGCCTGGCGCGGTATTTTTCCCGCGCGCCCATTCCCTGGCCCCGCGACGCTTTCGCGACCGAGCGCAATGCATTACCGGCGGGGCTGAATCCGCGCCGCCACATTGGCATCTATGCTTATCGGGCGGCGCAATTGAACCTTTTTGTTTCCTGGCCGGTGGCGCCGCTCGAACAATTCGAGGCGCTTGAGCAGTTGCGCTTCCTATACAACGGGCAGGCAATCCACGTGGCGGATGCCATTGAGGATGTTCCCGGCGGCGTGGATACCGAGCAGGATCTACAGCGTATGTGTTCCTTGTTTACCTGAGTAACCACTTTGGCTAATCCGCATTGAGCGCCGGTGACGGGCGACTGCCTGTTGGCAGATGGAGTTGATTAGAGAGTTCATGATTCGGACCGATACAGACCTTCAGCCTTTCAATACCCTGACCAGCGCGGCGCGGGCAAAATATTTTGCCGAGGCGACGGATTACCAGGGGCTGCATGAAGCGCTGGAATTCGCCCGCAGAAAGCAGTTGCCAATTCTCCCCCTGGGCGGCGGTAGCAATATCGTGCTGACCGGCGACTTCCCCGGGTTGGCCCTGCATATGGGGCTCAAGGGGCTTGAGTTTGAACCGGCAGAGGAGGGGGCAACCCGGATCACCGCCGCCGCCGGTGAAAACTGGCACCAGCTGGTAATGAACAGTGTTGCCCGGGGGCTCGGCGGGCTGGAAAACCTGGCGCTGATTCCCGGCAATATCGGCGCCGCGCCGATTCAGAATATTGGCGCTTACGGGGTCGAGCTCAAGGATACTTTTCACAGCCTTACGGCAATGGAAATTGCCACCGGTGACCTGGTGGAGTTTAGTGCCGAGGCCTGCCAGTTCGGTTACCGCGACAGCGTATTCAAGCAGTCCGCCCGGGATCGTTTCCTGATCTGTGAAGTGCGCCTGCAATTGCCGGGGAGCTGGCGCGCACAGATTTCCTACCCGGCGTTGCAGCAGTATTTTGCTGAAACCGGCCAGGCGCTGGAGTCGCTGACGCCGGAAGATGTGGCGGAAGCGGTGATCGCCATCCGCAATTCCAAACTCCCCAACCCGGTGCACATTCCAAACGCCGGTAGTTTCTTCAAAAACCCCGTGGTAACCGGCGAGCAGTACCAGGTGCTCAAACAGCGGTATCCGGACCTGGTGGCCTTCTCCATTGGTGACGACTGGAAGCTGGCGGCTGGCTGGCTGATTGATCGTGCCGGCTGGCGCGGGTTTGCCCGGGACGGGGTCGGCGTGCACGAGCGCCAGGCCCTGGTGCTGGTCAATCCGGGTCACCAGTGCGGCGGCAAGGTGGTAGCCCTGGCGCGTGAGATTGCCGCCGATATCCACACAAAATTCGGTGTCGAGCTGGAGGCCGAGCCGCGCTTCTATCCAGACTCTCTCCCCGATTCCCCCGGGGCCGGCCGCCAATCCACATCAGCATGATTGACCAGGCCGGCGCCTGCTTCCGTTATATTGCCGTGTAACAAAGACAGCTTATGCAGTTTTTGTCTGCAGAAGGTGCGAAGCGCCTCGCTTTGCAGTTGCGGGTTTGTCTGGTATGTTCTCAGTGGGCTCTGTGGATGGATCTTTGCGGGAATTGCCTGCTGAGCAAAAAGAACAAAACACAGTTTCGCGCAGGGGAAAGAATATAGGAAAATCTTGCGCCAGCTGTCTAGAGAATCCGTAGTTGGGGCTAATTTGATAAGAGTCTTGGTGGTAGATGATCACGACCTCGTACGCATGGGAATATCGCGTATGTTGGGTGATGTCACCGATATCGAAGTGGTAGGTGAAGCCAAAAGCGGCGAGGAAGCCATTGCTTTTGTGCGCGAATCGGAAGTCGACGTGATTCTGATGGACGTCAGGATGCCCGGTATGGGTGGCATTGAGGCGACCCGAAAAGTACTCGGTCGTTTTCCAGGTGCCCGCGTGGTTGCGGTCAGCGCACTGGACGATGAGCTTTTCCCCACGCGCCTGATTGAGGCCGGCGCCAAGGGCTACGTTACCAAGGGCGCTGACCTGGAAGAAATGGTCCGCGCTATCCACGCGGTCATGGCGGGCGAAACCTATATCAGCAGCTCCATCGCCGGAAAGTTGGTGTGGAGCAGGGCACGCGGCGGCAGCGGTTCACCGTTTGGAGAACTGTCTGAGCGGGAGCTGCAGACGGCGGTCATGATCGTAAACGGCAACAAGGTGTCGGAAATAGCAGGAACGCTTTCTGTCAGTCCAAAAACCGTCAATACCTATCGCTATCGGATCTTCGAGAAACTGGGTATCCACTCGGACGTGGAGCTGACGCTACTGGCGGTGAAGCACAACGTCCTCGACCCGGAAGAGGCGTTGTAACCTGAAGCGGTGTAAAATGGGCTCGCCCATCAATGAATTCAGCAGAAACAGGGGCCGCATGCGGCCCCTGTTTTTTTTGTGGTGAAAGCCTGACCAGATGTTTGATAGCAAGCGCTTTTTGTCTACCGTTACCCGCAAGCCCGGCGTCTACCAGATGTTCGACGCCAATGGCGCGGTGTTGTATGTGGGCAAGGCAAAAAATCTGCGCAACCGGTTGTCCAGTTATTTCCGTGCGAGCGGTCTCACCGCCAAGACCATGGCTCTGGTGGAAAAGATCGCGGATATCGAAGTTACGGTAACCCGCAGCGAGACCGAAGCGCTGGTACTGGAACAGAGCCTGATCAAATCCCAGCGGCCGCCCTATAACGTCATGCTCAAAGACGATAAAGGGTATCCGTATATATTTCTCTCCAGTAAGGATACCTATCCGCGCATCGCGTTTCACCGCGGTGCCAAGCGCAAGAAGGGGGACTATTTCGGTCCCTTCCCCAATGCGTCCTCGGTGCGCGACAGCCTCAATTTCCTGCAGAAAACCTTTCGCATCCGCTCCTGTGAAGACAGCGTGTTTGCCAACCGTTCACGCCCCTGCCTGCAATACCAGATAGAGCGCTGTACCGCCCCTTGTGTGGAATATATCAGCCCGGAAGATTACCGCGCGGACGTGCGCCATGCGCAGATGTTCCTGAAGGGCAAGAGTGACACCATCCTGCGCGAGCTGGCACAGGATATGGAGGCCGCCTCCGAGGCGCTGGAATTTGAAAAGGCGGCGCGATTGCGGGATCAGATTGCCGCACTGCGCCGACTGCAAGCGGACCAGGTGGCGGAAAGTGGCGCGGCCGATGTGGATGTACTCGGGGTCGCGGTTGAGGGCGGCCTGTGCTGTGTGCATGTGCTGTTCATTCGCCAGGGGCGGATCCTCGGCAGCCGCAGCTACTTCCCCAGCGAAAAGCTGGGTCTTTCGGGGGGCGAGTTGCTGTCAGCATTTATCCCCCAGTTCTACCTGAGTGCCCAGCGAGACGTACCGCGCCAGATACTGGTGTCTGAGCCGCTGGAAGATCAGGATGTCATCCAGCAGGCGCTGAGCGCGGATGCCGGGCGGGATATTGCCATAGTGCACAAGCTGCGGGGCAACCGCGCCACCTGGGTGGAACTGGCGCAACAGGCCGCCAGCCAGAACCTGCAGAGCCGCACCGCTTCGCAACAAAAGCTGCAGGGCCGGTTTGAAAACCTCCAGGAGGTGTTGCGTCTTGACGAATTGCCCGAACGCCTGGAGTGTTTCGATATCAGCCACTCCAGTGGCGAGGCCACGGTGGCTTCCTGCGTAGTGTTCGATACTGGCGGTGCGGTGAAGTCCGATTACCGGCGTTTCAATATCGAAGGTATCCAGGCCGGTGACGATTACGCAGCCATGGGGCAGGCATTGAAACGTCGCTACACCCGTTTATCCAGCGGTGAGGGGCGCTTCCCCAATATCTTGCTGATTGACGGAGGCAAGGGGCAGGTGAGCCAGGCAGTGGATACGCTCAACGGGCTGGGTGTGACCGGGGTGCAGATCATCGGTGTGGCCAAGGGAACTACCCGCAAGGCGGGTTTCGAGACCCTGCATGTGGTGGCAGAAAACCGGGAACTGGTGCTGGAGTCTGACTCGCCGGCTCTGCACCTGATCCAGCAGGTCAGGGATGAGGCGCACCGGTTCGCCATCACCGGCCACCGCCAGCGTCGTGACAAGAAGCGAAGGGAGTCGCCACTGGAGGGGATTCCCGGTGTCGGGCCCGCGCGACGACGGGCACTGCTGCACCATTTTGGCGGCCTGCAGGAGATCCGCAAGGCAACCGTCAATGAAATTGCCGGGGTCGAAGGGGTGAGCCGCAAACTGGCTCAGGATATATACTCCGCACTGCATCACGAATGAACGGTGCCTGTTGCCGTTTATTTTTGTGACACGGCTTGCTAAGTTAGGCGCGGCCGACGAAGTGTGTTCAGCGAATCTAGAAGGACCAGCATGACCCTCGCCAATCAAATTACTCTGCTGCGCGTTGCGCTGATTCCGGTATTCGTGGTGGTCTTTTACCTGCCGTATAAATGGAGTTATTTCGCCTCTGCGGTGATTTTTGCTGCAGCAGCAGCCACCGACTGGCTGGATGGCTACATTGCGCGCAAATTCAATCAGAGTACGCCATTCGGCGCCTTCCTCGATCCGGTCGCTGACAAGTTGATGGTGGCCACGGCACTGGTACTGCTGGTGGACCTGCACAACCACCACTTTTTCACCATTGCTGCGGCGGTGATCATCGGCCGTGAGATTGCGGTATCTGCTCTGCGGGAGTGGATGGCGGAAATCGGACTGCGCAGCAGCGTTGCCGTCAACTACATCGGCAAGATCAAAACCACCGCGCAGATGGCGGCAATCATTGTGTTGCTGGCGTTTGATGTGCGCGAATTCCCGGTGATGGAAACCATCGGCTATATCCTGCTTTACGTCGCCGCGGTGCTCACTTTGTGGACGATGTTTATCTACCTGAAGGCCGCCTGGCCGGCGCTCGCCGGCGATACCGGACACAAGCAATCCTGAGAACCCGGGGGTGGCACCCCGGTTATTCGCTTCTTTCTGACACCATTTCACGAAACTAACACACAAGGATATTCGCGCCAAATCGCCTGAGGTACGATCGTTCCAGATTGTTGTATTTCTGGTGATCGGGAGCTTTTTGTGTCGTTTGTTTCCAGTGTTTTTCGCCCTGGCTGTGTTCGTTTTCTTTCTCTGGTCATTACTGCGGGTCTGCTGGCCGGCTCCGGGGTTGCCGCGGCTAAAGAGTCCGACTACCAGCGTAAAGAATGGTTACCGCGCTGGTCGGATGCAGATCGGGACTGCCAGGATACCCGGCACGAACTGCTGATCCGCTATTCCCTGGCGCCGGTAGCGTTTACCCGGCGGGACGAGTGCAAGGTGGCTACGGGACTGTGGATGGACCCGTACACCGGCAATTTTTACGAACGCGCATCGGACCTGGATGTGGAACATATAGTGCCGCTCAAATGGGCCCACGATCACGGGGGTGCAAACTGGAGCCGGGCACAAAAGCGGCGCTTCGCGGAAGACCCGGATAACCTTTGGCTGGTGGATGATGGTCGCAACCAGAGCAAAGGACACCGCGGGCCGGATCAGTGGATGCCACCGTACGGGCCGGTCAGGCGATATTATTTACGGCGGTTTATGGCGGTGGCGGAAAAATACGGGCTGGAAGTGAGCCATGGGGAGCAACAGCTGTTTCTCGCCATGCTGGAAAGCCACCGGGGCTGAATTAACTGCAAAGGGTTCTGATGAGGTTGTTGCGCAAGATCTTGTACTGGTTATTGCTGTTGGTGCTGTTCGGGCTGGCGATACGCTGGTTGGCTCCCGGGTGGATTGACGAGCAATACCGGGAGGCGGTAGCCGGGCGGCCGCAGCTGCCGGGCAATGTTTGCCGCAAAGGCTGGGGCCATCGCGGGCTGGTCAACGAAGATGCAAACATCCGCGAAAACACCGTCGCCAGTGTGCGCAATGCGTTTACTGCCGGTGCTGCCGGAGTGGAAGTGGACATACTCTACGACCGCGAAAGCGGCCGGTTTATCGTTTCCCACGACCGTCCTTATCAACGGGATGAAGACGGCGAGCCTCTGGACCTGCGCAGCCTGTTCGAACAGGTCGGTAGTGGCGGCTACTTCTGGTTGGACGCCAAGGACCTGCGGGAGCTCGCCCCCTGGGTGGCTTCCGATGCGGTAGCGCAGCTGGCGGGGTTGATCCGGGAGTTGGGCATGCGGGAGCGGGTCTTCGTCGAGTCGCGCCATGCACTCTATCTGTCCTGGCTGGCGGAGCAGGGGATTCACACCAGCCTGATGATCAGTCCCAACGAGCACAAATATTCCCGCGGGGTTTTCCGGGCCAATCTTTACCTGGCCAAACTGGCGTACACCTGGGGGCCTTTCAGCGCATTTTCCATGAACGATTACCGCTATACCGCAGGTGTGGCGGAAGAGTTGGGAGTGCAGGTTCCAGTGCTCGTCAGTACGGTGAATGACCGCGCTGCATTCCAGCGCTTCGCGGACTCTCCGGCAATCGCCGTGGTGCTGACAGATCGCCCATTCTTCGACTATCGCGGTTGCAAAAACTGACCGCACCGGGTCCCGAACAACAGGGCCCGGCAGTCTGGGTCATATGCTGCTGGCACCGACACTGGCGCCGGTGGTGCGGGCTCCCGCAGGTGCGGTCGCGGTCTCTTTGCTGCTATCGTCACTCAGCTCGCGCTGTTGCACGGATTGTTGGCTGTTGCGTTCTGCTTGCCGGTGCAGGACCAGCTCTATTTCATCTTGCTTCAGGTCATCGGCGGTAATCTTGCTGCCGCTGACCAGCTGCATAGAACTGAACACCGGCCCCTGTGACGTTTCCCGCACCTGTTGAAACAGATTGTCCCCGTAGAGTTTTTCATTGTGGAAGTAGTGCACGCCTTCCACCTTGTTGGGGTTATCCAGCCGGAAGCCCATTTCCCCCAGCAGCCAGCGCCCCATTTCATAGTGGCTGACCAGATTGCTGTCCGGTAGGCGATAGGGCGTATCCGACGGATTGTCCCGTCGCTCGAATGCCATCATCGGCACCGAAGCCACCGCCGGGCGCAGGCGGTTGTGCCCCCAGGAGCCGTTTTCCCCCAGCATCTGGCCGTGATCCGAGGTAAACACCCAGAGCAGGTCGCCGCGGAAATTTTCCTGAGCAAACTCGATGGTGTCCGCGAGCAGGGAGTCCAGATACAGCAGCGCATTGTCGTAGGCGTTGGAGCGGCGCTGGTTGACCGAAATACCGCCGCCCTCCGTGGGCCAGACGCTGTAGCGCTCGGGTTCTGCCTGGTAGGCATCTGCGTAGGGGGTGTGCGCGGTGCGCAAATTCAACACCACAAAGTTCTTTTCCGCCCATTGCTGTCCCGCCAGCCAGCCGAGTGCCGCGCGATCTCCATCGGCACTCAGGCTCAGTGGATCGTCTTCACGGGTAATGCGCACGTCGATATGCTGGCTGTCGAGGCCATTGAGAAGTTTGGATTCCTGGGTCGAGATCCAGAATGTCTTGTAGCCAGCCTCCTGGGCGCGCCGGAACAGGTTGGCGACACCAGAGTCCAGCGCTGCGAGGTTGCCCGGTTCATTCACCACATTCAGCATCAGCGGTAGCGAGGCACCGGTGGCGACAGACGCCGCGAGTCCGTTACTCACCTCTAGTTTGCCGCTTGCCGCAAGCGCCGAC
>NZ_CAJXKH010000046.1 GCF_913055755.1 uncultured Microbulbifer sp. | reverse complement strand
AAGAAGCTGTCCTTGGGACCGTGCTTCATGGCGAAGGCTTCCGCGCGGCCCATCACGATACAGTTGGTGATGATCAGGCCGACGAATACAGACAGCTGCTTGGAGATGTCGTAGGCATAGGCTTTCAGGATCTGATCCACCACGATTACCAGAGAGGCGATCACGGTCATCTGCACGATGATCCGGATGCTGTTCGGAATCTGGTTGCGGATCAGGGAAACCGCCATGTTGGAGAAGGCGGTTACCGTGGTCAGTGCGATACACATGACCAGGGTGACCTGCAGCGAGCTGGTTACCGCCAGCGCGGAACAGATACCGAGGATCTGCAACGCGATGGGGTTATTGTTGAAAACCGGCTCCAGCAGAGTGTCTTTCAGTTTCATACTCATGACTTACGCCTCCCCTGCTTTCAGGTTTTTCAGGAAGGGACCATAACCCTGGCTACCCAGCCAGAAGTTGATCAGGTTGTTGACGCCTTTACTGGTCAGGGTCGCACCGGACAGGCCATCTACCTGATGCTTGGCGTTGGCGCTGTTGGGATCGACACTGCCCTTGATCACGGCGATATCGACACTGCCGTCAGCGTCGTAGACTTCCTTACCTTCCCACTGGGCTTTCCAGCGGGGGTTGTCCACTTCACCACCCAGTCCCGGGGTTTCCTTGTGTTCGTAGAAGCCCAGGCCGGCAACGGTCTTGAGGTCGTTTTCCAGTGCCAGGAAGCCGTACAGCTGGCCCCACAGGCCGTAGCCGCGAACCGGCAGGATGATGCGCTGCAGTTCGCCATTCTTCTCCACCACGTACACCTCTTTGGTGTTTTCGCGGCGAATGATCTTGGCGGTGTCCTGCTCCGCAGGCAGCCTTTCGCTGGCATCGGCGATCTTGGCAGCAGCGCGGCCAGTGCCGCCCGCCGGCGCTTCATCGGTGAACTTGCCAGTGCTCAGGTCCACGTACTTGATGGTGACGTTGCCAAACGCCTCCTCGATGACCTTGCGGCTGGTCTGATCGGGATCGATCAGGCCGCCGGCCAGCAGTACGTTTTTCTTCATGTCCAGCTCGGCGTTCGCTTCCTGCTTGGGCTTGAGCATCACTGCCGCGGTGGAAACCACCACGGAGCAGACGATACACAGCACCAGGGCGACAATCAGAGTACCTTTTACAGAATCTTTATTAGCCACGTGCCAACCTCCGTTTGATATGGGACTGCACCACGAAGTGGTCAAACAGCGGCGCGAACAGGTTGGCGAACAGGATCGCCAGCATCATGCCTTCCGGGAAGGCAGGGTTCACCACGCGAATCAGGACACACATCACGCCGATGAGGATGCCGTACCACCAGCGACCGGCATCGGTCATGGCAGCGGATACCGGGTCGGTAGTCATGAAGATCAGACCGAAGGCGAAACCGCCTACTACCAGGTGCCAGTACCAGGGCACATTGAACATCTCGTTGGTGTCGGACCCGATAAAATTGAACAGGGTCGCAGTGGCCATCATGCCCAGCAGGGTGCCGGCAACGATGCGCCAGCTGGCGATCTTCATGCCGATCAGGATCACGCCGGCAATCAGCATGGCCAGGGTGGAGGTCTCACCGATGGAGCCCTGCATCTTGCCGAAGAAGGCGTCCATCCAGGTCAGCTGGCCAGCCACACCGTTCTGAATGCCGTCGCTCGCCAGTACCGACAGCGCGGTGGCACCGGTGTAACCGTCAACCGCGGTCCACACGGCGTCGCCGGACATGGAAGCCGGGTACGCAAAGAACAGGAAGGCACGGCCGGTCAGTGCCGGGTTGAGGAAGTTTTTACCGGTACCACCGAATACTTCCTTACCGATCACCACGCCGAAGCTGATACCCATCGCCACCATCCACAGCGGCAGATCCGGCGGACAGGTCAGCGCGAACAGAATGGAGGTCACGAAGAAACCTTCGTTGACTTCGTGGCCGCGGATCGCCGCGAACAGCACTTCCCAGATACCGCCGACGATGAAGGTCACCGCGTAGATCGGCAGGAAGTACATGGCGCCGTAGACCAGGTTGTCCCACAGGCTGCCGGCGTCATAGCCGGTCAGCGCACCGATGATGGCGTGACGCCAGCCGGTCAGTTCCGGATTGGCCATGCCGTCGATGATGGTGTTCGCCTGGAAGCCAACGTTCCACATACCGTAGAACATCGGGATCATGGCGCAGGCCCACACAGTGATCATGATGCGCTTCAGGTCGATACCGTCGCGCACGTGCGCGGTGGACTTGGTGCGATCGGCCGGCTGGAACAGACCGGTGTCGATCGCCTCGTACAGCGCGTACCACTTTTCGTATTTACCGCCCTTGTGGAAATGCGGCTCCATGTTGTCGAGTAGTTTACGCAACATCCTTAACCCTCCTTCTCAATGCGAGTCAGGTTGTCCCGCAAAATGGGGCCGAAATCGTACTTGCCCGGGCACACGAAGGTGCACAGTGCCAGGTCTTCTTCATCCAGCTCCAGGGCACCCAGTTGCTGCGCAACCTGGGTATCGCCAACGATCAGCGCACGCAGCAGCTGGGTCGGCAGGATGTCCAGCGGCATCACGCGCTCGTAAGTGCCGATGGGCATCAGCGCACGCTCGGAACCGTTGGTGCTGGTGGTGAAATTGAAGAGCCGGTTTTTGAACAGGCGCGACAGGTAGACCGGCAGAATCGAGAAACGCTTGTTGCCGGCGCGCATGTAGTGCAGGAACGGGCGCTCGCGGCCCTCTTCCAGCACCGTCACCTGGTTGTGGTAACGACCCAGGTAGCCCAGCGGGCCCGTTGCGGTACGGCCACCGAATACGGAACCGGAAATCACGCGGTTGTCATCACCGGTAGTTTCGCCTGCGGTCAGCGCGCTCAGGTCGGCACCCAGGCGGGTGCGGATCAGGCGCGGCGCGGAAACCTGGGAACCACCGAGGGCAATCACGCGGTCGGTGAACAGTTTGCCGGTTTCAAACAGCTTGCCGACGGCAATCACGTCCTGGTAACCGATGGTCCACACCTGGCGGCCGGGCTTGACCGGGTGCAGGAAGTGGATGTGGGTACCGGACAGGCCAGCGGGGTGCGGGCCGGCGAAGGCTTCGCGCTGTACGGAGGCGGCGCTGGGTACCGGAATATCGGCGTCCGGCGCGGTGCAGACAAAGGTCTTCTCTGCCAGCTTGGCCAGGATTTCAACACCCTGGACAAAGGCGTCGCGCTGCTCGGCGATGATCACCGCAGGGTTCGCTGCCAGCGGGTTGGTGTCCATGGCGTTGATGAACAGCGCGGAAGGCTGGGCATCCAGGGCCGGCACCTTGCTGTACGGGCGGGTGCGCAGCGCGGTCCACAGACCGGACTCCACCAGGTTAACCCGTACCTGCTCAGCGGTCAGGCTGGCCAGCTGGTCAGCGCTGTAGCTGGCAAACTGTTCGGCTTCGTCGCCCTCGACCTCAATCACCACGGATTGCAGCACGCGGCGGGCGCCGCGATTGATGGCAACTACGCGGCCGGCGGCCGGTGCGGTGTAGCGCACGCCTTCGGTTTTCTTATCGGTGAACAGCAGCTGTCCGAGTTTGACGCTATCCCCTTCTGCCACTGCCATCGTCGGCTTCATCCCGTTGTAATCGGGACCAATCACCGCGACAGTCTTGGCAGCCTGGCCATCATGGATGACCTGCTCGGGCGCGCCGGATATGGGTAAATCCAATCCCCGACGGATCTTTCTCATACGCCTATGCCTAAGTTCTAAGTTGGTAGGTTTAAAAATTTCTAGGTTTAGAAAACGCTAAAAATGAAAAGGAGAAACCCGTAGCGGGGGCTTAGGCCATGGCTCGCCGGAGGGTAGCGATCAAATAATAGACGCTACGATATGGCTCCACTCTTATATAAAGGAAGTTGCATGCCCCCGGGACGCGCAAAACCCCGCTATTGCCTCCGCAACCCGCAGTCTTTGCGCATATATTTTCCCGGCGCACGGCGGCCCCGCAAAATCGCGCGCATTATAAGGATGGGACAGGTTGTTTACCAGAGTGAATAGGGCCAAAAGCGGCCAAGAGAGGGAAAATTTTGCTGAAAAAACAACAACTTTAGGGGAAGTAGCATACGGGACGGGCACTGCCCGCCCCGCACGTGGGCCTGGCGCCCTATCAGTCTTTCTTCGGGAAAAGCTTGTAGCGGACGCCAGCCATATCTTCCAGGCAGCGCACCACCTGGCAGCTGTAGCCGAATTCGTTGTCGTACCAGCAGTACAGCACCGCATTCTTGCCATCGACAATGGTGGCAATGGAGTCGAACACACAGGCGCGACGGGAGCCGACAAAGTCGCTGGACACCACTTCCGGGGAGTTGGTGTAGTCGATCTGCTGGCGCAGCGGTGAGTGCAGAGCCACCTCGCGCATATACTCGTTCAGCTCGTCCTTGGTGGTTTCCTGCCCCAGGTTGAGGTTCAGGATCGCCATGGACACGTTCGGCGTCGGTACGCGGATGGCGTTACCGGTCAGCTTGCCCTTCAGCTCGGGCAGCGCCTTGGCTACCGCCTTTGCGGCACCGGTCTCGGTCAGCACCATGTTCAGCGCTGCCGCGCGACCGCGACGCTCACCCTTGTGGTAGTTGTCGATCAGGTTCTGGTCGTTGGTGTAGGCGTGAACGGTTTCCACGTGACCGTGTTCCACGCCGTACTTGTCCATCATCGCCTTCAGTACCGGCACGATCGCATTGGTGGTACAGGAGGCGGCAGACAGGATCTTGTCTTCCGGCTGGATGTCGCCGTTGTTGATACCGTAAACGATGTTCTTCAGGTCGCCCTTGCCCGGTGCGGTCAGCAGCACCTTGGACGCGCCCTTACACTCCAGGTGCCGGGCCAGGCCTTCCTCGTCACGCCATACACCGGTGCTGTCCACGATCAGCGCATCGTTGATGCCGTGCTGGGTGTAGTCCACTTCCTGCGGGGAGTTGGCGTAGATCACCTTCACTTCATTGCCGTTGCAGATCAGGGAGCCGCTTTCCTCGTCCACGCGGATGGTGCCGTGGAAGGCGCCGTGTACGGAGTCGCGACGCAGCAGGGAGGCGCGCTTGACCAGGTCGTTGTCGGCCTTGCCCTTGCGCAGCACGATGGCGCGCAGGCGCAGCACGTCACCACTGCCCGCCTTCTCGATGAGCAGGCGCGCCACCAGGCGACCGATTCGGCCGAAACCGTAGATCACCACATCCTTCGGCTGCGGCAGCGGCGTACCGGCACCCTCTGCATCCGTCAGTTCTTCGCGCACGAAATCATCGACGGTGAGGCCGCGCTGGTCGCGCATGTATTTGTTGGTCAGGGTACCTAGGTCGATATGTACCGGGCCCAGTTCGAGCTTGCAGATGGCTTCCAGCACCGGGAAGGTCTCGAATTCAGACAGCTCGTTCTCTTCCACCTGACGCACGAAGCGGTGTGCCTTCATGATGCTCAGGACAGAACGGTTCACCAGGTTTTGGCCGTACATATAAATGCCGACGTTGCGCTCCCGGTTGAGCTTGCCAATCATCGGAATCATGGATTCCGCCAGCGCTTCGCGCTCCTTCCAGTCCTTGAAAAAGTCAGCGGGCTTCGGTCGCTTCTGAGTCACGGTCAGACACCTCTGCAAAGTGAAAAAAGTAGTTCCGGATACACGACTGTAGCGCCTAAAAAACAGGCTGCCGGGCCGTGTGGCAGCGCATTATGTGGATTACCCCATAGGCGCGCAACCGCACGAAAAACAGCCAAAAAACTGTAGTTAAACTACATTTTTTCCCGCCCGATACAGTGGCTCCCAAGCGGGAAAGCCACCCCCGGCGAAGCACCCTGCAAGCGGGAATTTTTTACCCTGCCTGCAGCGACAGCAGATCATCGCTACAATAGCGCTCCCCCGCACTCCCGGCGGACAAAAAGTACGGAATTATAAGGAAACATGAGTCACTTCCCCCCTTTGTCTCCCCCCGCGTTCCGCGCCCGGAATGACCGCCAGTTCTGGGGCCAACTGCACGGCGCCAGCGCCGCCCTGGCCATCCTGAATGCTGCCAGAGCCTCGGCCGCGCCCACCCTACTGATCGCCCGCAACAGCCAGGAAGCCCACCAATTAGAGGTGCAGCTGAAATTTTTTAACAAGTCGCGGCGAGATAGCACCGGAGAACAGAATGCTCCGGCGGGCGGGAAAACGACTCCCGGAGAGGCTGCCGGCGGCGCACTGGAAATCATCCAGTTTCCGGATTGGGAAATCCTCCCCTACGACACCTTTTCGCCCCACCAGGACATTATTTCCGACCGCCTGGCCACCCTGTACCGGTTGCCGCAGATGGGCAGCGGCGTGGTTATCGTGCCGATCAGCACCCTGCTCCACCGCCTGGCGCCGAAGGACTATATTGCCGGCAACGCGCTGATCCTGAAGGAGGGCCAGAAGTTCGACCTCGACGCCCAGCGCAAATTACTGGAACAGGCCGGTTACCACTGCGTGGACACGGTGTACGAGCACGGGGAATTCGCCGTGCGCGGTTCGCTGATGGACATCTACCCTATGGGCAGCACCCTGCCCTACCGCATCGACCTGTTCGACGACGAAATCGAGTCCCTGCGCACCTTCGACCCGGAGGACCAGCGCACCGTCGACCGGGTGGACCAGATCCACATGCTGCCCGCCCGGGAATTCCCCATGCACAAGCCGGGACTGGCGAAATTCCTGGAGCGCTGGCACGAGCAGTTTGAGGTGGACCCGGGCCCGGTTTCGATCTACCAGGACATCAGCGCCGGCATCGCACCCGCGGGTATCGAATATTACCTGCCACTGTTTTTCGAGCAGTGCGCCAGCCTGTTCGACTACCTGCCGGACGCAAGCCCGGTGTTCATCCAGGGGGATATCCAGCAGCCAGTGGAGTCTTTCTGGCGGGAGACCGAAAACCGCTACCAGAGCCGCCGCGGTGACCTCGCCCGCCCGATCCTGGAGCCGCGCCAGGTGCTGTTGAATATCGACGAGTTCTACAGCGCGCTGAAGACCCGGCCGCGGGCATTCTTTTCCAACGAATCCCTGCCGGAAGCCGAGGGCAACTACAACTTCGCCACCACACCGCCCCCCAGCCTGCCGGTGAACGGGCAATCCGAGCAGCCCCTCGGTGCGCTGGAAGCCTACCTGATGGACTACCCCGGCCGGGTCCTCTTCTGTGCGGAGAGCGGCGGCCGCCGCGAGGCCCTGCTGGAACTGCTGAACGGCATCCGCCTGTCCCCCAGGACCTTCGACTGCTGGAGCGATTTTGTCGCCGGCGACGAACAGTTCGGCATCACCGTCGCCCCCATCGACCAGGGGCTGGTGCTCGAGGATCCCGCGGTCAACCTGATCGCCGAGCCGCAACTGTTTGGCGAGCGGGTGCTGCAGCAGCGCCGGCGGCGCAAGGCCAAGGAAGATGCGGACAACGCGGTCAAGAACCTGGCGGAACTGCGCATCGGCGCCCCGGTGGTTCACATCGACCACGGCGTGGGCCGCTACAAGGGCCTGCAGAGCCTGGAGATCGACGGCCAGCAGGCGGAATTCCTGACCCTGGAATACGGCGACGGCGCCAAACTGTATGTGCCGGTGGCCAGCCTGCACCTGATCAGCCGCTACTCCGGTGCCGATGAGGAGCTCGCCCCGCTGCACAAACTGGGCAGCGAAGCCTGGCAGAAAGCCAAGCGCAAGGCGGCGGAAAAGGTGCGCGACGCCGCCGCTGAACTGCTGGATATTTACGCCCGCCGCGAGGCGCGGGTAGGCCACGCGTTCGGCAATCCGGGGCTCGCCTACCGGGAATTCGCCGCCGGCTTCCCGTTCGAGGAAACCCCGGACCAGCAGCAGACCATCGAGGCGGTGGTGGCGGACATGCTGTCCGACAAGCCCATGGACCGCCTGGTGTGCGGCGACGTGGGCTTCGGCAAGACCGAGGTCGCCATGCGCGCGGCCTTCGTTGCCGCCCACGGTGGCAAACAGGTGGCCATGCTGGTGCCCACCACCCTGCTCGCTCAGCAGCATTACCAGACCCTGCAGGACCGCTTTGCCGACTGGCCGGTGAACGTCGAGGTAATCTCCCGCTTCCGCAGCAGCAAGGAAGTGGATGCCATCAAGGAGCGCGTGGCCGATGGCAAGGTGGACATCCTCGTCGGCACCCACAAATTGTTGCAGAGCGACCTGAAATTCAAAAACCTCGGCCTGCTGATCATCGATGAGGAACACCGCTTCGGTGTGCGCCAGAAGGAGAAACTGAAGAGCCTGCGCTCGGAGGTGGACATCCTCAATCTTACCGCCACGCCCATCCCGCGCACCCTGAATATGGCCATGGCCGGTATCCGCGACCTGTCGGTGATCGCCACCCCACCGGCACGACGGCTGTCGGTAAAGACCTTTGTGCGCGAGCGCGACGACGCCCTGGTCAAGGAAGCGATCCTGCGCGAGATCCTCCGCGGCGGTCAGGTGTACTTCCTGCACAACGAGGTCAAAAGCATCGAGCGCATTGCCCGCGAGCTGCAGGAACTGGTGCCCGAGGCGCGCATCGGCGTCGGCCACGGCCAGATGCGCGAGCGCGAGCTGGAACAGGTGATGAGCGACTTCTACCACAAGCGCTTCAATGTGCTGGTGTGCACCACCATCATCGAAACCGGCATCGACATCCCCAGCGCCAATACCATCCTGATCGAGCGCGCCGACAAGTTCGGCCTGGCCCAGCTGCACCAGTTGCGCGGGCGCGTGGGCCGCTCCCACCACCAGGCCTACGCCTACCTGCTCACACCCAACAAGCGCGCCATGACCGCCGATGCGGTCAAACGCCTGGAGGCCATCAGCGAGGCCCAGGACCTGGGTGCGGGCTTTACCCTGGCCACCCACGACCTGGAAATCCGCGGCGCCGGCGAACTGCTGGGGGAGGAACAGAGCGGCCAGATCCAGAGCGTCGGCTTCAACCTGTATATGGAGATGCTGGACCACGCGGTGAAGGCGATCCGCGAGGGCCGCACACCCAACATCGACGAGCCGCTGGAATCCCCGGCGGTGGACGTGAATCTGCGGGTACCGGCGCTGATTCCGGAAGACTACCTGCCGGACGTGCACAGCCGTCTGATCATGTACAAGCGCATTGCCAACGCGGAAGACAAGGCGGCACTGAAGGAATTGCAGGTGGAAATGATCGACCGCTTCGGGCTGCTGCCCGAGCCGGTCAAACACCTGTTCCGGATCACGGAAATCAAGCTCAATGCCAATAAAATGGGCATTCGCAAGCTGGAGGCTTCCGCCAGCCGCGGGCGCATCGAGTTTGCCGACAAGGCCAATGTGGACCCGCTGACCCTGGTCAAGCTGGTCCAGAGTCGCCCCACCACCTTCCAGCTGCAGGGCGCGAACCAACTGAGCTTTGCACTGGACGAAAGCGGCCCGGAACAGCGCCTGCAGCAGGTGAGCGAGGTGCTCGACCAGCTGTCGCAATAGCGCGACGGCCGCACGAACACCCCGGCAAACAGTGATAACATGGGCGGATGTTTCCGCATAACGACAACAGCAGTATCAACATGACCAAATTAGCAAATCGGTTCAGAAATGTAGCCAGCGCCCTGCTAATCGCGCTGTGCGCCGGCGGCGCCGAGGCGGCCAGTTATGCCGGCACCCAGTTCGAGATCGAAATGGTGGTATTCAGCCGCGACAACGGTATGAGCCAGTCCCGGGAGACCTGGCCCGCCGCGCCGCTGCTGCAGTATGGCGAGCGCTGGGTGGACTTCCAGACCCCTTCTGCCCTGGACCCCGCACTGCCCGCGTTGCAGCCGGCACCCAACCAGCTGGACAACAAGGTGGCGGCCCTGCGCCGGGCTTCCGGCTACCAGGTCCTGTTCCACAAGACCTGGCGGCAGGTACTGGTCCAGGAACACCGCGCGCCAGAGGTATTGATCAGCGGTGGCCCGGTATTCGGCGATCACCACGCCCTGGAAGGCAGTGTCACCCTGAGCGTGTCCCGCTACCTGCATATCAACACCAACCTGTGGCTGAGCGAGTTTGACGGCGCCATGCCAACCGGCGCCCTGTCCGGCGACAACACAGTGCCGAGTGGCATCCTGGTGCCACAGCGGCCGGTCGCGAAGCCCCTGCCGCAACCGGGGGACGAGCCGATGGGCCTCTCTGCCAATGACGGCTTCGGTTTCAGCAACACCGAAAGCGCGAACAACGGCAGCTATAGCACCAGCGCCGATTCCGCCGAGTTTTTCGCCGGCGACGCGCCGGCGGTAGCGGCCAGGACTTTCGCCAAGAACGTCGCCGTGCTGAATGAAGCGCGCCGCCTGCGCAGCGGTGAGCTGCACTATATCGACCACCCGAAACTGGGTGTGCTGATCGAAATCCGCAAAGTCACACCAGAGGAACCGGATCCGGAATCGGAGCTGGAAGAGGATATGGACCTGCCGGCCAACTGATCGGCAGAAATCCCACAGGCGGCCCTACAGGGGCCGCTTTCCGTTTTTCACATTGCATACCGGTAAAAACTTTTTCCGGTACTGCCAAAACCTTTCAAACCCACAAAAATAACGCAGACGACCCGAATATATGATCACCAACGACGCCGTCATCCTGGGCATGCTGGCCGCCATTCTCGGCCTGGTTTTTTACACCGCAAGCAGCGAACACCGCTTCTGGAAACGCTTCTATCGTTTCATTCCGGCCCTGCTGCTGTGCTACTTCCTGCCCTCACTGCTGACAACCTTCGGCATCATCGACGCACACAACTCCAACCTGTATTTTGTTGCCTCGCGCTACCTGCTGCCGGCGAGCCTGGTGCTGCTTACCCTCAGCATCGACCTCAAGGGCATCATCAATCTCGGCCCCAAGGCACTGATCCTGTTCCTTACCGGTACCCTGGGTATCGTGATCGGCGGGCCCATCGCACTGCTGGTCATGTCCTACATTGACCCCGAGCTACTGAACGGCGCCGGTCCCGAGGCGGTCTGGCGCGGTATGACCACGGTTGCCGGCAGCTGGATTGGCGGCGGTGCCAACCAGGCGGCGATGAAGGAAATCTTTGACGTGGGCGACCAGGTGTTCTCGGCCATGGTTGCGGTAGACGTGATCGTGGCGAATATCTGGATGGCGGTACTGCTGGTCATGGCCGGCAACGCCAAGCAGCTGGATGCCCGCCGTGGCGCCGACACCAGCGCCATCGATACCCTGCGAGACCGCGTCGAACAGATGCAGCGCAAGCACTCCCGCATTCCCAGCCTGCAGGACCTGATGCTGATTGCGGCGGTGGGTTTTGGCGTTACCGCCATCGCCCATGCATTTGCCGACGTGCTCGCCCCCTGGTTCCAGACCAACGCCCCGCAACTCGCGCGCTTCAGCTTTACCAGTCAGTTTTTCTGGCTGATCGTGATTGCCACCACCCTCGGTATCGCGATGGCGTTTTCACCGGCGAAGAAGCTCGAGGGTGCCGGCGCCGCCAAGGTCGGCTCCGTATTTATCTATTTCCTGGTAGCCACCATCGGTACCCATATGGATATCACCGCCCTCAAGGACAGCCCGGAATTGTTCGTGCTGGGGGTCATCTGGATGGCAATACACGCGGGCCTGATGCTGCTGGTGGCCAAACTGATCAAAGCCCCGACATTCTTTATGGCGGTAGGCAGCCAGGCCAACGTGGGCGGCGCCGCCTCGGCACCGGTGGTGGCCGCGGCCTTCCACCCCTCCCTGGCCCCGGTGGGTGTATTGCTGGCCGTGATGGGCTATGCACTTGGCACCTATGCGGCCTGGTTCTGCGGCCAGCTGCTGCGGGTGGTGGGAGCCGGCTAAGCGCCGGCCGAGCCAAAAACGCAAAAAGCCCGCACACTATCGGATTACCGATAGTGTGCGGGCTTTTTTAATTAACGCCACCTGTACGCAAACCCCGAACCAGAGAGGCTATCAACCACAAGCCAACGGTGATGATCCGGGAATGCGCGTTTCAGATGCCGGGCGGACCCGGCTCAGGCTCAATGAGCGTTATTCGCAGGGAACGACGTCTTCCGCCAGCAGGCCTTTGTCGCCCTTCTGCATTTCAAATTCAACCGCCTGTCCTTCGTTCAGGGTCTTGTACCCTTCTCCGCGGATACTGCGGTAGTGCACAAAAATATCTTCCGCCCCTTCCGAACAGGTGATAAAGCCATAACCCCGGGCATTGTTAAACCACTTCACGGTACCCGTAACGCGATCACTCATTAAGCCAACCTCATTTATTGTTATTGCGCCTGCCTCGGTTACGGGCAATGCGCCTACCCCACTTGCAGCAACCGAACCGGTCACTATCTCGAAGTACCCGCCCTTAAACACGGGTCACCCCGATTCTTAGATAAAACAGCGCCAGTGTCTAGGTTTGTGCGTGAAATTAATGTTACGTCGCAACAAGAATGCGCAACAAATCACCAAAACAACCGGCGACGCACCACATAAATGAACAATTCATGCGCACAGTACGAACCTGTCAAAAATGCCATTAGCGTACCAAATCACTTTCCCCGGCACGCTCCCCTGCCATCTGCGGCAATTCCGCAATATGCAATGTGGAGGTCGGGAAGGCACAGGACGCACCGTGTTGTTCGATGATCTGCAAAATCTTCAGCAGCACGTCCTGTTTGATTTCGTGATAACGCACCCAGTCCGTGGTTTTGGTAAAGGTGTAGATAAAGAAGTCCAGTGACGATGGTGCGAACGAATTGAAGTTCACAATCAGCGTCTGATTGGTATCGATTTCCGGATGGTGCTGCAGCATCGCCTTGACGTCTTTGACGATCGGCGCCATCAGCGCGGCGTCGTCGTAGCGAATACCGACGGTCTCGTAAATCCGGCGGTTGAGCATACGGGACGGGTTTTCCACCGAAATATGGGTAAACACACCGTTGGGGATATACAGCGGGCGCTTGTCGAAAGTGCGGATACGGGTAAGGCGCCAGCCGATATCTTCCACCGTGCCCTCGATTTCCTTGTCCGGCGAGCGGACCCAGTCACCGACCGCAAACGGGCGGTCGAGATAAATCATCAGGCCGCCAAAAAAGTTCGCCAACAGGTCCTTGGCGGCAAAACCGATGGCAAGGCCACCAATGCCACCCATGGCAAGCACCCCGCTCACGCTGTAGCCGAGACGCTGCATGATGACCATCGCCGCGGTGACCATGACCGAGGCGCGAACCAGTTTACCGATGGCACGCACGGTGGTGGCGTCGATGGGCTTGCGCATAAAACGCGGGTCGGCGAGGTTCTGCTCCACTTCCTTGGCGAAGCGCAGCGCAAACCAGGTAACCACCACCACAAAACCGATCGCCCGCGGCTTGCCCGCGAGCCAGGTAAGCACCTCGGCATCGGTGGCGGCGCCCGCACGGGCGGCGGCAACAGACAGCCCCAACAGCCAGATCAGAATCGAACCGGGGGGATTAATGGAATTTACCAGCGCGTCGTCCCAGGGATTGACGGTGCGCTCGGCGCGCTCGCGCAGCCGGTTGACGAACAGGCCCAGTACCCAGGATGCCAGTGCCGTAACCAGGACAATGAAGAACACCTCAGCGATCCAGAAGCGGTCATCCCCCACCAGAGTACGCAAAAATTCTTTTACCGACGCCACAAAAAACTCCGTTTACTTTAACTATTCCGAACGATGCGGTTTATGAAATATCTATTGATTCGATACATGTTTGTGCGCCGGAACCGGTGCCTGCGCATGGCCATACTTACATCCAGGACGCGAGCCACTCGCGGGTTGCGTGCCAGCGCGATGATTTTTCCAGCTCTTCCCAGCTTTTGATGACCGCGCGCCCGCGCATCCGCTCCAGGCGCCGGCTGGAATCCGGGTCCGACTCAAAGTCCTCGAGGGCACCCAGTACTTCGACAGCGCCGGCGCGATTGTTACATACCACGCCCATATCACAACCCGCCGCCATCGCCGCGCGGATCCGCTCAGCGTAGCCACCGGCTGCGCCGGCGCCCTCCATGGTGAGGTCATCGCTGAAGATCACCCCACCAAAACCGAGCTTGTCGCGCAGAATGTCCTGCAGCCAGAACCGGGAAAAGCCCACGGGGTTTTCATCCACCAGGGCAAAGCGGATATGCGCCGGCATCACCGCGTCCATCAAGCCCGCGGCAATGGACTCCGCAAACGGTTTGCAGTCGCTCTCCATTACCTGCGCCAGAGTGCGCTGGTCGACGGGTAGCTCTTCGTGACTGTCCTCCAGCACCTGGCCGTGGCCGGGAAAATGCTTGCCGGTGGTGGCCATACCCGCTTCATGCATGCCCAACATAAACGGGCGCGCCTTTTCCATCAGCAGTGCCGGGTCACCGCAAAAACTGCGATCGCCGACAATGCGGCAGAAATTCTCATCGGCATCGAGCACCGGTGCAAAACTGAAATCGATCCCCAGCGCCAGCAATTCGGCCGCCAGCAGCCAGCCCACATCCTGCAGCTGCTGCGCATTCGCCCGCGCACTCAGCGCCTGCATCGAGGGGATACGGGTAAACTCGTCGCGAAAACGCTGCACCCGCCCTCCCTCCTGGTCCACCGCCAGCAGGATTTCCGGGCGCACTTCGCGAATCTCCGCCACCAGCCGCTGGAGCTGGGTCCGGTTCTGGTAGTTGCGGGCAAAGAATATCAGTCCGCCCACCTGGGGATGCCGCAAAATCTCGCGATCCTCCGCGGTGAGTGCAGTACCCTCCACATCGATCATCACCGGTCCTAGCCGAGCCGCCATGTCTATCTCTCCTGAAACTCTCACGGGCGCACCCCGCAAACGGGGCACGCGGTGGCAATCATAGCCGGAATCGGCGGTCGATTTAGCGAACTCAGTCCTGCGCTGTCAGCAGGGCCGCGGCCGCCGGAGCAAGTCGCGCAAGCGTCTCGTCGAGACTGCTCTCTGCGCCGAAATCCTCCCTCAGGATAGCTTCGATGGCGTCAAAGCTCGACAGGGAAAAGATGGTGGCGCCGAGCATGAAATACAGGCGCCAGTAGAAGGTCACCGGATCGATATCCGGCAGGGCCACTCTCAGCAAGCCGGCAAAGCGCTGGTAGCTGGCCCCGTAGCGGGAAACAATAAAACGGCGCAAATGGCCCTGGGACTGGGTGTAGGCAAGCCCCAGCAGCCGCATAAAGCGCTTGGGGTCGCGCCCGTCGCTGGCAAGGCCACCCAGCGCCACCTGGTACAGGGACTGCAGCAGGTCATCCACTTTCAGCTGCTGGTCCGCACTGGCGCGACGGCTCAGTTCCCGGTCCAGATGTTCCGTAAAAGGCGTAAGGAAGCGCTCGAAAACAGCCTGTATCAGCTCTTTTTTCGAACCAAAGTGGTAATTGACCGCTGCCAGATTGACGCCAGCGGTACTGGTAATGGTGCGCAGGGAAGTTTCGGTAAAGCCGCGCTCGGCAAACAGCACTTCCGCTGCGTCCAGAATGCGATGAACAGTATCCAGCTGACTCATGCCAGTTCAAACCATTAATTTAAACGCTTGTTTAAATACCGAGACTAGCACAGTCGGCGGAAATTGGAACATATGTACGCCCCTGCCCCCTGTCGCGGTGCGTCGCCGCCCTCCCCCGCGGGTCGCGTCTGTATCGCAAGGGCTGCACAGCGTAACTACCGGGTAGTCAGGGATAACACTAGATTGAATTCATGAGAGCAAAAACTTTACCGGGGAGAAGGGCATGGCAAGAATCGCCCCTGAAATTGGCAGCTGGTTTGAAAACTTCGACAGCGGCGACCTGTTTGAGGTGGTAGCGGTAGATTACCCCACGCGCACCATCGAAATTCAGTACCTGGACGGCAATCTGGACGAACTCGATTTCGACAGCTGGCCGCAGTTACCGGTTATCGGTGCGGCGCCGCCGGAAGATGCCAACGCCGGCTACGGTACCGTGGCGGATGAGATGCAGGATGAAGAAGACAGCGGCTATCACAGCCCGGTGCTATCGCCGGCGAAAAGCCTGATTGATCGCCTTGAGGGAGATAGCTTCGGCGGCACGGACGACGGATTCTGAACGCCGCCCGACCCGAAGCAACCCCGGGAGGCCGCAGCGACCTGTCCACACACATTCGCAGGTCTGGTTACAAGTGGGTTCGCGCGGTTACCCGTCCCGCTCGCGGATATATTCGATAATGATCTCTGCGGCCTCATCCACCGTATCCACCAGGCGAAACAGCCCCAGGTCGGAAGCATCGATACACTGCCGCTCGAGTACCGTATTTACCAGCCAGTCCACCAGACCCGACCAGTGGCGCTTGCCCACCAGGACGATGGGAAAATGGCGGACCTTTTCCGTCTGCACCAGCGTCAAAGCCTCAAACAGCTCATCCATGGTGCCGTAGCCACCGGGCATTGCGACGAAGCCTACCGCGTGTTTCACAAACATGAATTTGCGCACGAAGAAATAGCGGAAGTTCAGGTTGATATCCAGGTACGCGTTCGGCATCTGCTCGAACGGCAAATCGATATTCAGGCCGATGGACGCGCCGGCCTGGGGAAAAGCGCCGCGATTGCAGGCCTCCATGATACCGGGGCCACCACCGGTAATCACCGGAATACCCTCACTGGCAAGCAGTTCTCCAAGTCGCATCGCTTGCTGGTATTCCGCGGATTTTTCCGGAACACGTGCGCTGCCGAAAACCGTTACCGCGCCCTTGAGGGTTATCAGCCGTTCAATACCGTCCACCAGCTCCGACTGAATCCGCAACACACGCCAGGCTTCGGGCATTTTTGCATCCAGCATAAGTATTCTCCTTTTTTATAAACCACTTATGCGTCGACACTCCAAGTCTAGCAGTCCACAGGCGCGCGCCGCGGAAAGATTGCACGCCCGACAAATCTGTATATAATCACAGCAACTGTATAAAAATACAGACAACAGGAAAGCCCATGACCAATCTCACTGCACGCCAGAGCCAGGTTCTGGATCTGATCAAGTCTTACCTGGACGATACCGGTTATCCGCCCACCCGCGCGGAAATTGCCCAGGAGCTGGGCTTTCGCTCCCCGAATGCCGCCGAGGAACACCTGAAGGCCCTAGCCAGGAAAGGCGCTATTGAAATGGTCGCCGGTGCCTCCCGCGGTATTCGCATTCCCGATTACCACAGCGGCCTGCCCATTGTCGGGCGGGTCGCCGCCGGCAACCCGATCCTCGCGGAAGAAAATATTGAAGATTACTGCGAGATTCCTTCTGAATTTTTCCACCCACCGGCAGACTACCTGTTGCGGGTGCACGGCATGAGCATGAAAGATGCCGGCATCCTCGATGGCGACCTGCTGGCAGTGCAGCGCACGGAAAATATTCGCAACGGCCAGATCGTGGTGGCAAGAATCGAGGATGAAGTGACCGTGAAGCGCTTCCGCCGCCGCGGCAATCAGGCGACGGTACAGCTGATTCCGGAAAACGAAGATTTTGACGTCATTCAGGTAGACATGCGCGACAGTAATTTTGCGATTGAGGGACTTGCGGTGGGTGTTATCCGCCAGCACGCCGACTGACGGTAAATGCCGTTAGCGGAAACAAAAACAGGGCCATCAGGCCCTGTTTTTGTTTCCGGGCTCAATCCCGGAGATAGCGCGAGCCGGCTGGCCCGCCGCTGAAAAATCAGTGAATGGTGTGCTCGGTGAGATCCACATCTTCCTCTTCGAAGGGCTCCGGCTCCAGTGCGCTCAGGTCCTGAACCGCTTCGATCCCCGCCTCCAGCATCGCACGGGCAATCGCCACTTTGTGCTCACGCAGGAAGTCCAAGCTCTCCGCCGAGAAATGAATACGCACCAGCGGGTCCTCCTTGTGGCCGGCACGGCGCAGGGCCACGTCGCCATTGGACAACTCGATGATTTCGTAGGTCTCGGTGGACATTCACTTCTCCAGTTACAGCAGGGTTTGGGCGCAGTGTAACACACCTGGCGCTATCACCTGCCCCCGGATATACGCCTCCCGGTTACCATTCCTGGCCCTGGGCCCGCTGGCGGGCAACCAGCTCGGAAAGCTTCCTGTGCCAACCCTCGAGCCGCTCCACGCTGAGCGGGCCCGCAGGCGCCTCTGCCAGCTGTGTGGAGGGGATCAGGTTCTGTACCGCACCCGGCCCGCTTACACTGCCGGAGGCACGAGCGCCGCCCTGCTGCGCAGCAAAGCGCCACAGGGCGCGCCAGGCCTGCTCGAGTTCACGGAACCAGCTGTCCGGGTTTTCCGCCAGGCTCACCAGCTCCCCGACCTCCGCGCTGGCCTTGTGACTGGCTGCCGCGAGTTTCAACAGCGCCGTTGCAGACTCCGGTTCTGCACCGAGACTGAGCTGGTGTGCCTGCTCTGCCAGAAATGCGCGGTAGGCGCGCCACAGCTGCAGCAATGCGCCCTCCAGTGTCGCCGCATGCACCAGCGCCGCGGGATGGGACGGCGGCACTGCGGCCACCTCCCCTTCTGCGGCTGCACTCAACAACAGCTGGCATTTGCGCAGCGCAGAGGCGACGCTGCCGGTATAGGGATTGCTCATCAACTTTTGGTGCTGCTTGGGCTTTTCTTCGCCGGGGCCTTCTTGGCTGCCGCCTTTTTCTTTGCCGCCGGCTTCTTCTTGGCCGCGGCTTTTTTCGGCGCTGGCGCCTCTACCTGCCACTTGCCATCGCGATAGAACGCCTTCCAGCCGGTGGCCTTGCCGTCGTCCTCGGTCTGCACATACTGCTCCTGGGTCTTGCGGCTGAAGCGCACCACGGTATCGCGGCCTTCGTTATCCTCCGCCGGTGCCGAGAACAGGTAGCTGTACTTGGGATCGATCTCGCTCTTGTGCGGCAACAGTTCCTTGATCTTGGGCGCGCGGGTTTCGCGGTTCTTGGGGAACTGGCTCGCTGCCAGGAACAGGCCGGAGGCGCCGTCGCGCAGGATATAGGTGTCGTCGACCTTTTCGCAGGCGAGTTCCGGCATGGGTACCGGATCCATCTTCGGCGGCGCCGGCTGGCCGTTCTTGAGCAGCTTGCGGGTATTTTTACAGTTCTCGTTGGTGCAGCCGAAGTACTTGCCGAAACGGCCGGACTTCAGCTGCATGTCGCTGCCGCACTTGTCGCACTCGATTACCGGGCCTTCGTAGCCCTTGATCTTGAAGGTGCCCTTTTCCACTTCGAACCCGGTACAGTCCGGATTGTTGCCGCAGATATGCAATTTGCGGTGCTCGTCCAGCAGGTAGCTGTCCATCGCGGTGCCGCACTTGGGGCAGCGGCGCTTGTCGCGCAGCTGGCGGGTTTCCGCCTCTTCGTCCTTGTCCGCATCGATGGCTTCCTCGCCGGAAACCAGATTCATGGTGTTGGTGCAACGCTCTTTCGGCGGCAGGCCGTAGCCGGAACATCCCAGGAACACCCCGGTGGAGCCGGTGCGGATCTGCATATGGCGACCGCACTGGCTGCACTCGATATCGGTATCGGTGGGGGAATTGCGGCGCATACCGCCTTCCGACGCCTGTGCGGATTCGAGGCGCTGGGAGAAGTCCGAATAGAACTCGTTCAGCAGGTCCTTCCAGCCCCTGTCACCTTCGGCCACCGCGTCCAGGGACTCTTCCAGGTTGGCGGTAAAACCGTAATCCATCAGGTTCTTGAAGCTTTCGCTGAGGCGGTCGGTAACGATATCGCCCATTTTTTCCGCGTAAAAACGGCGGTTTTCCAGCCGCACGTAGCCGCGATCCTGAATGGTGGAAATAATCGAGGCGTAAGTGGAGGGCCGGCCGATACCGCGTTTTTCCAGCTCCTTGACCAGTGCCGCCTCACTGAAGCGCGCCGGCGGCTTGGTGAAGTGCTGTTTCGGATCCAGCTGCTTCAGGTTCAGTTTTTCGCCGACCTTGATATCCGGCAGTACCCGGTCCTCTTCCTTCTTGGTCTGCGGCGGCGCCACCTTCAGGAAGCCGTCGAAACGGATCACCCGGCCGCGGGTGCGCAGTTCGAAATCACTGGCACTCACCACGATCGAGGTGGAAGTAAACTGGGCCGGCGTCATCTGGCAGGCCACAAACTGTTGCCAGATCAGGGTGTACAGACGCTCGGCATCGCGCTCCATCCCGCTCAGCATGTTCGGCTTTACCCGCACGTCGGACGGACGGATCGCTTCGTGCGCTTCCTGCGCGCCCTCTTTGCTGCTGTAGCGGTTGGGCTGTTCCGGCAGGTACTTATCGCCGTAATTCTCGCCGATATATTCGCGCACCGAAGACACCGCCTCTTCACTCAGGTTGGTGGAGTCGGTACGCATGTAGGTTATGTAGCCCGCCTCGTACAGGCGCTGCGCCATCATCATGGTCTTCTTCACACTGAAGCTGAGGCGATTACTCGCCGCCTGCTGCAGGGTGGAGGTGATATACGGTGCGCCGGGCTTGGAGCTGGTGGGTTTGTCTTCCCGGTTGGAGACTTCAAAACTGCTCGCCTGCAGCGCTTTCAGCGCCGCCATGGCATCCGCCTCATTGGTGGGGCGGAAGGCCTCACCTGCCTGTTTTTTTACTTCCAGGCGCAGGGCATCTGCTTTCGCGGTTTCGGTGTCCGCGAACAGGGTCCAGTACTCTTCCGGGATAAACGCGCGGATTTCCCGCTCGCGCTCCACGACCAAACGCACCGCCACGGATTGCACGCGCCCGGCGGACAGACCGCGGGCGACCTTTTCCCACAACAGGGGCGACACCATGTAGCCGACGATGCGGTCGAGGAAACGGCGCGCCTGCTGGGCATTGACGCGGTCGATGTCCAGCGGGCCCGGGGCCTGGAATGCCTGCTGGATGGCGGATTTGGTGATTTCGTTGAACACCACCCGGCGGAAACGGCTTTCGTCACCGCCAATGGCTTCGCGCAGGTGCCAGGCAATGGCTTCTCCCTCGCGGTCCAAGTCCGTTGCGAGATAGACGTTGTCGGCATTGGCGGCAAGCTTGCGCAGCTCGTCAACGACTTTTTCCTTGCCCGGCAGAATCTCGTAGTGCGCTTCCCAGTCGTGATCCGGGTCGATCCCCATGCGCTTGATCAGCTGCTCGCGGTTCTTCTTGCGCTTGTAGATCTCTTTCTGCTCGGGAGAAAGCTTGCGGGTTTCGGCGGCGCGACGCGCGCGCTCCTTGGCATCCACCGGCTTCTTGTTGGACGCGCCGGTGGGCAGATCCCGGATGTGACCGATACTGGACTTCACCACGAAGTCCTTACCGAGATACTTGTTGATGGTTTTTGCCTTTGCCGGCGACTCGACAATGACCAGTGATTTACCCATAAGCTTCTGATTTTTAATAAAAAATTTACTACGTCCGCGCCGCATGCAAAATGCATTTTGGGCGGCGCGCTGCGCGAATATATATGCACAGCCCCCAGTGCGGTCAAGCAAGTGACGCAAATTGACCGCCGCCAACCTGGCATTTCAGGCTACTGTGACCAGCCAAATGACCAGTGGTTCAGGCCAAATTTCAGCCAGAAATCCTGCAGTTTCCGATATCTGTAACCAGGGTGCGCTGCTCCGTACCGGCGAGATCGATCAAGAATTCGCCAATCGATTTCACAGTAGACCAGATCCCGGGGGCAGTCAGGTCACCGGCGCGATGGATCGTCACCGCCCGCACCTTCCTCCCCGCCACCGTTGCGTTGAGGTTCCCTTATTGCTTCCTCTATTACCGGGCGCAGGTCGGACAGTGCGCTCTGAATTGCTTTCAGCCCGCCGTCGCCGCTGCGCTCCTTCCACTGCACGCCGAGGCCACTGTCATTACACAGAATGGCGGTTGCATCCGCCGGCAGCCTTTCCAGCAGCTCCTTCAGGGGTTTCTTTGCCAGCTCCGGTGCCTGCCGCCCCTTGCGCCAGTCCCACACATCGTCGAAGTGCATTTCGTGCGACATGCGCTGCAGCTCCAGGCCCCAGCCGGTCTGCAGCCGACGCGGGTTGCGCCACTGGGAGAAATACACCGCCGCGGTGCCCTCTCCCTGCGAAGCGGGCAGCGATACCATCTGCACCTTGAGGCCGGAACTGGCGGCACTCTGGCGCAGTGACGCCAGGCGGCGGTCGCGACTGCTGGGCTTGAGCCACATCACCGGCCCAATCACCAGGGTGACCGCTAGCAGGATCATGAACAGTGGGAGCCAACTGGGCATAGCGGTTTCCTTGCGTTTGATGTTCTGTGATGTGGTGGTTGTGGTTTGCGCGGCGCATATTTTTCCCTACAGTGCCGCGGTTATGTCAAGAAAGTTTTTTTAAAGTAGACTCAGATCAAGAACGCGGTTGTTGTCCGCCGCTACTCTTTTTGAACGTTCGACGGCAGAGCAGGTTATCTTTTGCCGGCCAACATTCGATACGACGCAGGGCCAAGCGAGGAAAATATGGCGGGATACAAGAACATTCTGGTGGGACTGGACCTTTCTGAAGAATCTTCCCAGGTCGTGGACCGCGCCGCGCAGATTGCGGCGGACAGTGGCGCGCAGTTGAGCCTGGCGCACATTATCGAGCCTCTCACCTTTGCCTATGGCGGGGATATTCCGATGGACCTGTCGGAGGTGCAGGAACAGCTGCAGAACCAGGCGAAGGCACAACTGGCCAAGGCGGGCGCAAACCTGAACATTCCCGAAAGCCGCCAGCACGTGGTACTGGGGCAGCCGGCAACGGAAATTCACCGATTGGCGGAGGAAAGCGGCTGCGACCTAATCGTGATCGGCAGCCACGGCCGCCACGGTCTCGCCCTGTTACTGGGCTCTACCGCCAACGGCGTGCTGCACGGCGCCGGCTGTGATGTGCTGGCGGTGAGAGTGCACGCGCCGGAGGAATAACCGGCTCGCCAGTGGGTCCGTGGCGGCGGCGCCGCCCCGGGCATCACCACTTTCACGGACAGGAAAGGAACGTTCGTAAACACAAATAGAAGCTTGCTCGCACAAGCTTTTACATCTCATCGAGCTCTGCCCAGCGCTCGAACGCGGTTTCGAGTTCCTGTTGCAACTCCGCGAGCTGCTGCAGTTTGTTTTGCACCAGCTCGCTGTCCTGCTGGTAAAAACCCGGGTCCGCGGTTTCCGTTTCCAGGGCGCCTATCTGCTGCTCGAGCTCCTCGATTTTCGCCGGTAGCGCGTCCAGCTCGCGCTGCAATTTATAACTGAGCTTCTTGGCTTTCTTGCCGCCCTTCTCACCCTTGTCTGCCTTTTCCTGCGGCGCGGGCTCAGGCTTTTCATCACCGCCGGACGCGGGCTGTTTGCGCGCGGTAAGCTGTTCTTCCGCGCTGAGGAAACGGCCACCCTGGCGCACAAAGTCCTGGTATCCGCCCACGTATTCCCGCACTGCGCCTTCGCCCTCGAAGGCCAGGCAGCTGTCCACCACATTGTCGAGGAAGGCGCGGTCGTGGCTGACCAGCAGAACGGTGCCGGAGAAGTCCAGCAGCAGCTGCTCCAGCAGTTCCAGGGTTTCCACATCGAGGTCGTTGGTGGGCTCGTCCAGTACCAGGATGTTGGCGGGCTGACTGAACAGCTTGGCCAGCAGTGCGCGGTTGCGCTCGCCGCCGCTCAGGGCACCGACCTTGGTGCGCGCCTTGACCCCGGTAAACAGGAAGTCACTCAGGTAGGACATCACGTGGCGCGTGGCACCACCGATCTGGATGCTCTCGCGGCCTTCGGCGATATTGTCGAGCACGGTGAGTTCCGGGTTCAGAGTATCGCGGCGCTGGTCGAAATAGGCTACCTGCTGTTTGGTGCCCAGGCGGATCTCGCCGGCCTCCGGTTCCAGCTCGCCCAGCAGCAGCTTGATCAGGGTACTCTTGCCGGATCCATTGGGACCGATCAGGCCCACCTTGTCGCCGCGCATCAGGGTGAAATCGAGATCCCGGATCAGCGGTGCCTCGCCGGGATAGCCAAAGGTGACGCCGGTGAGCTCCGCCACCAGCTTGCCCGAGCGCTCGCCGGAATCCAGTGACATCCGCGCGATGCCCTGCTGCTGGCGACGGGCCTGGCGCTCGCGACGCAGGGACTCCAGCGCGCGCACGCGGCCCTCGTTGCGGGTGCGCCGGGCCTTGATGCCCTGCCGGATCCACGCCTCTTCCTGCGCCAGTTTCTTGTCAAACAGCGCGTCGCTGCGCGCCTCCTCTTCCAGCTGCTTTTCCTTTTCCTGCTGGTAGCGGTCGAACTGGCAGCGGAACACCCTCAGAATACCGCGATCCAGGTCCCACACAGTGGTTGCCAGGCGCTGTGCCAGCGCGCGGTCGTGGCTCACGAACAGCAAGGCGCCGCGAAAGGTCGCAAGGAAGTTTTCCAGCCACTCCACCGCGGCGATATCCAGGTGGTTTGTGGGCTCGTCCAGAATCAACAGGTCCGGCTCGCTCACCAGCGCCCGCGCCAGTGCCGCGCGCCGCTGCCAACCACCGGAGAGATCCGCCACGCCCACTTCCGGATCCAGGCTGAGACGGTCGAGTACGCTGTCAATCCGCGCCATCAGCTCCCAGCCGTGGGCGTTGTCGATCTTGCTTTGCAGGTCCGGATTCTGGTTTTCCCGGTACTCCCCCAGCCACACCCCGACATCGCCGAGCCCCGCGGCCACGTAGCGGTACACGGTGTCGCTGCAGTCTTCGGGCAGTGCCTGCTCCAGGGTGGCGAACACCGCCCCGCTCTGGCGGATTACCTCACCGGCATCCGGGTCCCCGCCGCCGCTGATCAGGCGCAGCAGGCTAGACTTACCCTCGCCGTTGCGGCCCACCAGGCAAATCCGGTCTCCGCGCTCGATTTTGGCACTGACCTGATCTGCCAGCACCTGTACGCCATAGCGCAAACACACGCCATCCAACTGAAGCAACATAAATAACAACTACAATATTTTTGGGTGAAAAAGGACATTCTACGCTTTATTCTGGGCGGATAAGCGAAATCTCAATCGGGTTTTCAGTATGTCGATTGGCAGTAAAGGACTCGCCACCATTCTTTCTTTCAGCTTTGCCGTGCTCACCGCCGTCGCGAGCGCGCAACAGCCTGTGGCGGCCGCCGCTGCGGGCGCGGCCCCCGCGGACAAGCAGGAGAGCGACGAGGTCAAAGCCGCGGAGCACGCCATTGCCCAGCGCGAGAAGCTGCAGGAGGCGCGCCTCGCCATTGCCCACAACGACCGGCGCGCGCTGGACAAGCTCAAACGCGAACTGAAAGATTACCCCCTACTCCCCTATCTCGATTACTGGGCGATCAGCAAAAAACTTTCCCGCCTGCCCTACGACGATATCGATGCCTTCCTCGACAAGTACGACGGTACCGCCATCGGCGACTGGATGCGGGTGCGCATTCTACGTGAATTGGGCAGCCGTGACCGCTTTCAGGCATATCTCAAGTACTTCCGCCCGGAGCAGAACAACCGCACCTCCCTGCGCTGCTACTACGTGGATGCACTGTCGCGCCACGGCGACAAGGCAGAGGCCTACAAAATCATCGAGGAACTGTGGACCGTCGGCGCCTCCCAGCCCAAGGAGTGCGACCCGGCGTTTAACCGCTGGATCCGGGATGGCGGCTTGACCCGGGAACTGGCGTGGAAACGCCACTATCTGTCGGTGACTGCGGGCAACATCGAGCTCGCCGCATATATCGCGCGCAAGATGACCAAGGCCGAAGCCCGGCGCGCAAAGCTGATGCGCTCGGTGTATCGCGAACCGGACCAGATCCTCGATTACACCCGCTTTGTGAAAAAGAACCCCGAGTATCGCGATATCGTCAATATCGGCCTGCGCCGCCTGGCACAAAAAGAGCCGGAAAAGGCGCAGGCCGCCTGGCAGCGTTACAGTGCCAGCTACCTGTTCAGCGACGACGAGCGCGACAATTTCCTGCGCTACCTGGCGCTACAGTTTGCCCGCCAGGACGATCAGCAGGGCCTGAAGAACCTGATCAAGCACAACGAAGGCTTTTTCGATCAGCGCGCCGGGGAATGGCTGGTGCGCCAGTCGATGCGGGAACTGGACTGGGCCCAGGTCGAGTTCTGGATCGACCAGCTGCCGCAAGCCGATCGCGATCACGAGCGCTGGCGTTACTGGAAAGCCCGCGCCATTGAGGAACAGCTGGCGAATGCCGACAAGGACGATACCGAGCGCAAGGCGCTGGCACACCAGCTGTACCAGCAAGCCGCACAGGAGCGCAGTTATTACGGTTTTCTGGCCGCGGACACCATCGGTCAGGACTACAGCTTTGTGGACCGGCCTGCCCCCATCAAGCCGGAACAGGTAGAACAGGTTGCCGCGCGGGATGACATGCAGCGCGCCAAGGAATTGCAGGCCATCGGCGAGTTCTTCCACGCTCGGCGCGAATGGAATTACGCCACCGAGGATATGACCCCGCAGGAGCTGATGTCGGCGGGCAAGATCGCCAGCTCCTGGGGCTGGTACCACAAGTCTATCCAGTCGATCCTGGCGGCCGATTACCTGGACGACCTGGAGCTGCGTTTTCCGCTGGCGTTTTCCGATATCGTGGCAAAAGTTTCCGGCCGCATGGGCAAGAAAACCGCGCTCGACTCCAACCTGGTATTTGCCATCGCCCGCCAGGAAAGCCACTTCAGCCACGATGCCAAGTCCGGCGCCGGCGCCATGGGCCTGATGCAATTGCTACCATCCACCGCCAGCGCCACCGCCAGGAAAGCGGGAGTGCGCTATCGCCGTTCATGGGACCTGCTGAATCCCAATACCAACATCAGTCTCGGCGCCTATTACCTCAACTCGCTGCTGAACCGCTTCGACAACAACCGCTTCCTCGCTGCCGCGGCCTACAACGCCGGCCCCACGCGGGTTTCGCGCTGGCTCAAAGATACCGCCAACAAATTGCCGTTCGATGTGTGGATAGAGACCATACCCTACCGTGAAACCCGCAATTACGTGCAGAATGTACTGTCCTACTCGGTAATTTACGCCTATCGCAGTGGCAACAAATCGACACTGCTGCGCAAGAACGAAGCCGAGGCGAAATTGTAAGAAAGGACACCGGCCAGGCCATGCCTGCCCGCAAACAAAAACCGGCGCCTGGGCGCCGGTTTTTTTATTCAGTAGATCGCAAAATTTTTCAAAGCCGCTCGCGCAACCACGCGTCCAGCTCCTCGCCGGTAAACGGCCAACAGAGAACATCGCCGGTATCCCCCAGCCCCACCACCGGGATGCTCCAGCCGAACAGCTCGCTCAGTTTTTCATCTTCGGCGATATCCACCGGCTGCAACCTCAACTGGTGCTGAGCCAGTACCGGCCAGGCGACCTCCTTGGCCTTTTCGCACAGGGTGCAGCCCAGGGTGGTGTAGAAAACCAGTGCTTGTGCCGACACTTGAATCAACCTTTTAAATCCAACCGGTCAACGGGACTGCGCGCAACATCGCGGCAGCGGTGAAACTACAGCAATCCCTGGCTGCGCGCCCAGAAGTAGCCTGCCGCGGCCACGCCCGCCAGCAGCATGCCGATCCACAGCCAGCCGGAGCCCCCTGCGGTGGTGGAGTGTTCCTCGTAGGTACCGGCGCTGCTGTTACCGGCCGCAGCCTGGCTGCGCGCGGCCGGGCGCAGGCGATCGCGGTTCAGCGCCTGCTCCAGCGCGCCATCCGCGCGATCCATCTCCGGCAGCGACACCGCCTGGCGCACCGTGGTTTTATCCAAGTCGTCCGCCGGGCCCACCACGCTGAAGCTCAGGCTGTCGAAACGCAGCTCATCCCCACGCCGCACCCGGCACTCGGTAACCCGTTGATTGTTCAGGTAAGTGCCGTTGGCGGAACCGAGATCCACCACGAACAACAACCCTTCCCGCACCTCCAGGCGCGCGTGACGCCGGGACAGGTGGGACATGGCGAATGTCAGATCGCACTCATCGGAGCGCCCCACCACACTGGCTTCACGCACCGGATAGACACGGCCAACGATGGCCGGGTGATTGGCCCGCAGCGCCCAGGACACATTGGCGCTGGCCGCTGCCGCCTTGAGGCGGGTAATTTTCGGGTCGATGACCGCCAGATTGCGCTCACCGAGCTGTAGTTTGTCGTTGCGCTGCAGCTTGCAGCTGCCATCTATCAGCTTGCCGTTGACCGCCACCAAGCCGCTGCCGGCCAGGTTTCGCAGCTCCAGCTCTTCGCCATCGACCACGATTTCCACATGCAGTTTGGCGAGAGACGGGTCTGCCAGCGTAAGGTCGCAATTACTGCCGCGACCGATTGTGACTTTGGGCGCCACCAGCCACACGCTCTGACGCGCATCTTTTACGTCACAGAGTTTGAGCATTGCCTAGGTTTCCTTGATTAGAGCCTGTGTGGCCGCGCGCATTGCAGTTGCGCCGTTGCGACCGCACCGTTAGCGCCGGCCAGCCCTTTGACACATCCGGGGGCGCCGGGCAAGTTACCAGTTTATGCCGAAAATCCCGACGACTGACGTCAAGATTCGATGACCTGAGTTTATCACGGGGATTTTCGTTAGCGTGTGATTCCGTTTGCAGCTTACAATGGTGCAAGGCTCTAGTATGGAGGCGTTAAACAATACCGCGCTGGTCAGGGTGAGACCTTCGGATCCCTTTTGCGGTCCTGCAATACCGCATTTTCCGCAGGTCAGAGTTGGCTCCACCCCAGGGATCGGGCAGCGCAATGCGCTTTCGACAATAATGACAGGTAACAGGTAGTTGCATACCAGTGAGTGAAGCCAAAGTACGGGAACGCCCCAGTGGTGTGAGCCAGCCCGCCGTCAGCGCAGCGAAGCGTAGCGCCGGAGCCACCCACACCGGATATCGCCGCGAACAGAACGAAGACGCATTCTGGGGGGACGAGACCCGGGGTATCTGGGTAGTCGCCGATGGACTCGGGGGCCACCAGGCCGGCGAGATTGCGAGCCAGACCGTGGTTGAAGAAATCCAGCGTTCCTCCGCCACAGACCGCCACTACGAACAGGCCCTGCGCCGTGCGCACGCCCTGCTGATCGGCGATGAGAGCACCACTGCCGCCATGGGCACCACTGCCGTGGTGGTGGCCGAAGACGGCGGTTATTTTCATATCTACTGGGTCGGCGACAGCCGCGCCTACCTCTGGACCCCTCCCACTACCGAACAGGACAGCGCCCAGCTGCCCCACGGCTCACTCAAGCAGCTGACCGTCGACCATTCCTACGTGCAGATGCTGGTGGACTCCGGAGCCATTAACCAGGAAGAAGCCGCCAGCCACCCCAACCGCCATGTGATCACCCGCTGCATTGGCGGCTCCACCAATCCCAGCCTGGAAATCGACCGCGCGTCTTTTTCCTGGAATGCCGGGCAACGACTGCTGCTGTGCAGTGACGGCCTCAGCAACGATGTCAGCGAAGCGGAAATTTGCCGGGTACTGGCGGACAACGCCGACAACCAGCGCGCCAGCGAGTTACTGATTGCCGCCGCGCTCGACGCCGGTGGGCGCGACAACATCACCGTGCAGGTAATCAGCTCACCAGACTCTGCGACGCCAAATTCTCAAAACCGGAACTCCCGCACACCGGCAAAGGAAACTGAGTCCCGCCAATTTTTTTCCGTCAAGGGCACACTTGCGGTGAAAATCGCTACACTGGCGATTATTTTTTCACTAAGTGCGTTTGCGGCCTGGCAGCTGCTGAACGGATAGGCATAGGGACAGGCTCGAATGGAAGTTGTCAGCAGCGGCGCCGCTTCGCTGGAGATTCCTGGCTATCAGATCCTGAAGAAGATTAACCAGGGCGGTATGTCGACCGTCTACCTGGCCACCCAGCGCAGCATGGGCCGCCAGGTCGCCCTGAAAGTCATGTCGCCGGTGCTCAATGCCGACCCGATTTTCAGTGAACGCTTCCAGCGCGAAGCCAACATTGTCGGCCAGCTCTCCCACCCCAACATCGTTGCCATTCACGACATCGGCCGCTATCGCAGCCTGAATTACATCGCCATGGACTACCTGCCCGGTGGCTCGGTGGCGGATGCCCTCACCAAGGGCGCAATCGAACCCCTGGAAGCGCTGCATATCACCCGCCAGATCGCCATGGCGCTGGATCATGCCAGCAACAAGGGCTATGTGCATCGGGATCTGAAACCGGAAAATATTCTGTTTCGCGAGGACGGCTCCGCGGTGCTTACCGACTTCGGTGTCGCTCGCGCCGTCGCGCGCACCACGCGCATGACCAACACCGGCATGGTGGTTGGCACCCCCCATTACATGAGTCCGGAGCAGGCCCGCGGCGCCGCCGTGGATGGGCGCGCCGACCTCTACAGCCTGGGGGTGGTTTTTTACGAAATGCTCACCAGCGCGGTGCCTTTCCAGGCCGAGGAAGCGGTGGCCATTGCGATCAAGCACCTGACCGACCCGATCCCCCGCCTGCCCGCGCGCCACTCCCTGTACCAGGGACTGATCGACCGCTTCCTCGCCAAGGACCCCGACCAGCGCTTTCAGCGCGGGCTCGATGTGGTGGATGCTATCGACCAGCTGCTGGCGGCACTGGACGGCAAGACGCCCACCACCACCACGAAAATGAACAACCCCTCGGTGCGGGTGTCCAGCCTGCTGCGCGCCCTGGTGATGACGCTCTACGGCACACTCAGCGATCGCCTGAGCGCGAGCTGGGCACGCTGGCGCGATCAGCCGCTGCACCAGCAGAACCCCCGCGCCGAGCAACAGACCATCATGCGCATCCAGCAGGTGATGCAGCAGTCGGCGCCGGTAAAGCGTC
>NZ_CAJXKH010000045.1 GCF_913055755.1 uncultured Microbulbifer sp. | reverse complement strand
GCGCACTGCCGCTGGAAAAACTGGAGCCGTTTCTGGCACAGATGAAAGCCGTGGACGACCTGGTGAAAGGCTTCGAGCCGCTGGATACCAAGTAATTCCAGCTTTCTAACCCACAGGTAAAACCGAATAACCAAAAGAGGCGGCCCACTGCAGGGCCGCCGATATTTCACCTCACAGACTCTGACTTACGGATTAACAAGGAGCCCGTTATAAAAATGAGCAAGATCGTTGCTGTAAAAGCTTTTGAAGTACTGGATTCCCGCGGTAACCCCACCGTAAACGCCGACGTGATCCTCGAATGCGGCGCGGTAGGTTCTGCCTGCGCACCGTCCGGCGCTTCCACCGGCTCCCGCGAAGCCCTCGAACTGCGCGACGGCGACAAGGGCCGTTACCTGGGTAAAGGCGTGCTGAAAGCGGTTGAGAACATCAACGGCGAAATCGCCAAGCTGCTGGTCGGCATGGACGCAACCGACCAGCGCGCCCTCGACCAGGCCATGATCGATGCCGACGGCACCGAAAACAAATCCAAGCTGGGCGCCAACGCCATCCTCGCCGTCTCCCTGGCCGCCGCCAAAGCCGCCGCGATCGCCAAGGGCATCCCCCTGTACCAGCACATTGCCGAAATCAATGGCACTGCGGGCGAATACACCTTGCCGGTACCGATGATGAACATCTTGAACGGTGGTGAGCACGCCGACAACAACGTCGACATCCAGGAATTCATGATCCAGCCAGTGAAGGCCAAAACCTTCGCCGAAGCCCTGCGCCAGGGTGCCGAGATCTTCCACTCCCTGAAGAAAGTCCTGTCCGCCCAGGGCCTCAACACCGCCGTTGGCGACGAAGGCGGCTTCGCCCCCAACCTGCCGTCCAACGAAGGCGCCCTGAAAGTGATCGCCGAAGCCGTCGAAGCCGCCGGCTACAAACTGGGCGACGACATCACCCTCGCCCTCGACTGCGCGTCTTCTGAATTCTACAAAGACGGCAAGTACAACCTGGCCGGCGAAGGCAAAGAGTTCGACAGCGAAGGCTTCGCCTCCTACCTGGCGGAACTGTCCGAGAACTACCCGATCATCTCCATCGAAGACGGCATGGACGAAAGCGACTGGGACGGCTGGAAAATCCTCACCGACAAAATCGGCGAGAAAGTACAGCTGGTGGGCGACGACCTGTTCGTCACCAACACCAAGATCCTCAAAGAAGGCATCGAAAAGGGCGTGGGCAACTCCATCCTGATCAAGTTCAACCAGATCGGCTCCCTGAGCGAAACCCTGGACGCGATCAAAATGGCCAAAGACGCCGGCTACACCGCCGTCATCTCCCACCGCTCCGGTGAAACCGAAGACACCACCATCGCCGACCTGGCCGTTGCCACCGCCGCCGGCCAGATCAAAACCGGCTCCCTGTGCCGCTCCGACCGCGTAGCCAAGTACAACCGTCTGCTGCGCATCGAAGCCGAGCTGGAAGGCAAAGCGCCTTACCGCGGCATGGCCGAGTTCAAGTAATTCGGAAAGCCCGGTAAACTGGCTTTAAATCGCTTAGTAGCTCACGCTCCAAAGCGAAGGCTCTGATACCGATGGTCCTTTCCGGGACCGTATGCGGCCAGGACGGCCGCATCCGAGCCCCCATGGATGGGTTCACGGCGTGTCCCGGGAAGGACCATCGGTAGCAGGGCCGCCACGGACTTGATGCCGTGCGCAGTACCACTAAAGCCAGAGAGAACACACAAAATATGAAATGGCTGCTGGCAATCCTCGCTGTGATGTTGCTGATCACCCAGTATCGACTCTGGGTGGGTGAGGGCAGTTTTGCGGAAGTCACCCGGCTCGAGCGCCAGCTCGGCGAACAGCAGCAGAAGAACGCCGCCCTCGAGCGCGAAAACCGCCAGCTCCTGCGGGAAGTCCGCAGCCTCAAAGAAGGCACCGACGGCGTAGAAGCCAAAGCCCGCTACGACCTCGGCCTCATCAAAGAAGGCGAAACCCTGTTTATTTTTCTCGACCCCGACAAGAAAGAATCCCCGCGAGAAAAACAATGACCGCCGCAAGCAAACCGGCCCAGCAACCACCGGTAGATAACAGCTACTGGGTCATAGTCCCCGCCGCCGGCTCCGGCAAACGCATGGGCGCCGACAAACCCAAACAGTATCTGCCACTTCTCGGCCAACCGCTCATCGCACATACCCTGCAGAACATACTCAGCTGGCCCGGCCTCGCCGGCATCGTCGTCGCCATTGCCGCGAATGATCGCGACTTCGCCACATTGGTAGAAGCCGCAAACCCGCGGGTACACACCGTCACCGGCGGCGCAGAACGCGCAGACTCCGTACTCGCCGCCCTCGACTACCTGAGTACACAGGCAGCGCCGGAAACCAGCGTCCTGGTACACGACGCCGCCCGGCCCCTGGTCTCCGTCGACGATATCCGGGCACTGGCCGCCGCAGATCCCATGGCCCTGCTGGCCCAGCCCGCCAGCGACACCGTCAAACGGGCCGCGCAGAGCGGGGATAAAAGCTGCGTTACCGAGACACTGCCCAGGGAGCAGATCTGGCTCGCCCAGACGCCGCAGAAAGCACCGCTCGAAACGCTGCGCCAGTGCTTGCAGCAGGGACTCAAGGCGAACCCCACCGCCATCACCGACGAAGCCAGCGCGCTGGAACTGGCCGGTTTCAAACCACAGCTGGTTCCCGCCTGTCGCAGCAACTTCAAAGTCACCCATCCCGCCGACCTGGTACTGGCGGAAGCCTTGCTGCAGCATCGACAGCAATCGGGTGCCCAATCAGGAATTCAACAATGAACCTCAGAATCGGCCAGGGTATCGACGTACACGCCTTCGGCCCCGGCGAGTATGTCGTCCTCGGTGGCGTCACCATTCCCCACGAGCAGGGACTGGTCGCCCATTCCGACGGCGATGTACTGCTGCATGCGCTCGCCGACGCCTTGCTCGGCGCCCTGGCGCTGGGAGATATCGGCAAACACTTTCCCGATACCGACGAAGCCTACGCCGGTGCCGACAGCCGCGCACTGCTGCGTCACGTCATCGTCCTTATCCATGAGCAGGGATACCGCCTGATCAACGCCGACGCAACGCTGATTGCCCAGGCACCGAAGATGGCCCCCCACATTGACCTGATGCGCGCCAATATCGCCGCCGACTGCCAGGTGGAGACCAGTGTCGTGAGCGTCAAGGCGACCACCAGTGAAAAACTGGGTTTCACCGGCCGCAGAGAGGGTATTGCCGCTCAGGCAGTGGTCCTGCTGGAAGCAATCCATGACTGATTCCGCAGGACAAAAGGCGCAAAACTGGGACCTGGACTGGCCGCGCGCACTCGGCGGCGCCGCCATTCGCGGCAACTTCCGCAGCGAGCCGGAAGACTTTGTGGTGGATGAACTGGCAGCCCCGGCGGAAGCAGCAGGGGAGCATGTCTACCTGCATATCCGCAAGCGCGGCGCCAACACTGGCTGGGTGGCACAGCAGCTGGCGGAACTCGCCGGCGTGCGCAGCCAGGATGTGGGTTATTTCGGCCTCAAGGACCGCCACGCCGTCACCACCCAGTGGTTCAGCATATGGTTGGCGCAGAACCCGGAACCGGACTGGTCTGCCGTCAATAATGCAGAAGTACAGGTATTGCAGCACTTTCGCGGTGCGCGCAAATTGCGCCGGGGAGAGCACAGTGGCAACCGCTTCCAGATCCGGTTGCGTAACGTCCAGGGTGACCGCGACGCGGCGGAAGCCGTGCTGGAGAAAATCCCCGCGGGTGTGCCGAATTATTTCGGCGAACAGCGCTTTGGGCGCGACGGCGGCAACCTCGATCTGGTAGAACGCATTGTGGCGGACAACGAAGCCGGCAATCGCCGTCGCATCCCGCGCAACCAGAAGGCATTTGCCATGTCTGCCGCGCGCAGCTGGCTGTTCAATCAGGTGCTGGCGGCCCGTATCGTGCAGGGTAACTGGCAACAGCTAATAGATGAAGAGCCGGAAAGTGCCCCGAGCGGCCCCCTGTGGGGGCGCGGCCGGAATCCGGCGCAGGGGGCGTTGCAGGAACTGGAAGAGGGCGCCATGGCGCCCTGGCGCGGTTGGCGTGACTGGCTGGAGCATTGCGGTCTCAGCCAGGAGCGGCGCCCGCTGATATTGCGGCCCGAGGGGTTTGCCTTTCAGTGGCAGGAAGACGACCTGCTGCTGTCATTTGCCCTGCCTCCGGGCACTTTTGCCACCGCGATCTTGCGCGAAGTGGCGGAACTGGCCAATCTGGCCGCGGGCACAATAAAATAAACGACAACAAATGTGATCGGGGCCGCACCTGTGCCCCGAGTCGTCACCGGTGGGGTGGTTGGAAAGTAGACACCGGTGATTCGCTTCAGGGAGACCATGCGTCCATATGGATCGATTGAGACAAGAAGGCCTGGGGATGACCTCCCAGCGCACCCGCAACCGGCTGATCCAGCGGCTTCGGGATGAAGGAATCAGCAACGAAGAAGTGCTGGATGTTATGGCCTCGACCCCGCGCCATCTGTTCCTGGATGAGGCGCTGGCGATCCGCGCCTACGAGGATACCGCACTGCCCATCGGCTACGGCCAGACCATCTCCCAGCCCTATATTGTTGCGCGCATGACCGAACTGCTGCTGAGCCGGGCCAAGTCCCGCAGCCGGGTACTGGAAGTGGGGGCCGGCTCCGGGTACCAGACCGCCATTCTCGCGCGCCTGGTGGACAAACTTTACTCCGTGGAGCGGATCGCACCGCTGCTGGAAAAGGCCCGTCAGCGTATGCGCGAACTGGGGATTTTCAATGTGGAAATGCGCCTCAGTAATGGCGGCTTCGGCTGGCCGGAGAACGGCCCCTATGATGCCATCCTGTGTGCGGCGGCGCCGGCCAGTGTGCCGGACGAGTTGCGCGAGCAACTGGCGCCGGGTGGTGTGTTGGTGATTCCGGTCGGTTACGAGCGCCAGTTTCTGACCATCGTCACCCGCAGTGAGGACGGCAGTCGCTTCGATGTGGAAAAGGCGGAGCCGGTGCGTTTTGTGCCGCTGCTGAGCGGGGTCGTGCGCTGATGGCCGGGACGATGAACAGCCGATACTGGGGTATTGCCGCGCGCGGCCTGGCTATGGGCGCAGCGGATGTGGTGCCGGGCGTGTCCGGGGGCACCATTGCTTTTATTACCGGGATTTACCAGGAGTTGCTGGACTCGATCAGTCGTATCGGTCCGGCGACCCTGAAGGTTTTATTTAAACAGGGCATTGCCGCAGCCTGGAAGCAGTGCAACGGCAATTTCCTGGTGGCACTGTTTGCCGGTATTTTGACCAGCATATTCAGTCTCGCCAAGTTGATCACCTTCCTGCTGGCAGAGCACCCGATTCTGGTGTGGTCGTTTTTCTTCGGGCTGATCCTGGCATCCACCATACCCATTGCCCGGCGGGTAGAGCGCTGGACCTGGCAGACAACCCTCGCACTGCTTCTGGGTATTGCGGTGGCGATCCTGGTCAGTGAAATGCGTCCGACCCAGATCACCGCCACTCCGCTTTCCCTGTTCCTTTCCGGCGGGGTGGCCATCTGCGCGATGATCCTGCCGGGGATCTCCGGTTCCTTTATTCTGCTGATGATCGGCATCTATCCGCAGGTGATTGCCGCGGTGCACGGGTTCAACGTACTGGCGCTGGGCTGGTTTGCTGCCGGTGCCGCCTGTGGACTATTGCTGTTCAGCCGCCTGCTGTCGTGGCTGATGCACCGGTTTCCGGGGATAACCCTGTCGTTTCTGGTGGGTATCCTGATTGGCAGTCTGAAAATTGTCTGGCCGTGGAAACTGCCTGCGGCGCTGGAAAGTGAAAAACTGGCTCCGGCGCTGTCCAATACCTTGCCGACCACGTTCAGCCAGGTAACAGGGGAACCTTCCTATATTGTCGGTGCCGTAGCTGCGGCGCTGTCGGCGGTGGCACTGGTACTGGTCATCGAATGGGTACACTGGCGTCATGTAAGCAATATCGCACAAGAGTCATAACCGCGGTCTTACACGGCCTGGGAATGGGAGCGGCAGCCCTGGGGCGCGATGACGGCGGCCCATAAATGAGCAAAAAGTAATACTAAAAAAGTTACGTCTGCAGAAGTTGGTAGACGCAGTTTTTTTGCTCGTGTGACAACGCTGGAACAGCAGTTTTCTTTAGACGCTTTTTCCATAAATGCACCCCCTTGATGTAAAAAGAGAATAATGAAACGGCGCTTATTTCTACAAAAAACGGCTGGTTTTTACCAACTCCTGACGAGGAAGCGGCGTCAGTTGGCCGGTTTTTACCGAACCGTTCTCGCCGTCGTTTGCTGCTGTTTTGCGATCACATCCTGTTCCAGCAACCTGGCGCCTACCAGTGCCCTGAATCAGCCTCCCAGTCAGAAAATTCGCCACCACATGGTGAGCAGGGGAGAAACCCTCTATTCCATTGCCTGGCGGTATGGGTGGGATTTCAAGGACTTGGCGGCGGTCAATGGCATTCGCTCGCCCTATAACATTTATCCGGGGCAGCGCCTGAAGCTGTATGGCCAGCCTGTGGTTGCGGCAAAGCCGGCGCCGAAACGCGTGCCGTCAAGTAGCCGGACGGTGCAGAAGAAACCGCAGAAAGTCGCCGTCAGGCCGGTTGCCAAGCCTGCCAGGAAACCGTCAATTTCGGCCAGAAACAAAAATGACATAAATTGGCGCTGGCCGGTCAAGGGACCGCTGCTGGCGGATTTTCGCTCCAATGACCCCCTGCGAAAAGGAGTTGATATCGGAGGTAAAAAGGGGGAGTCTGTTCAGGCAGCGGCGGACGGCACAGTGATTTACGCCGGAAGCGCACTGAGAGGTTACGGCAAGCTTTTGATCATCAAGCACAGCGAGGAGTTCCTCAGTGCTTATGCCCACAACCACAAATTACTTGTTGGTGAGGGTACGGCGGTCAAGGCGGGGCAAAGGATCGCGGAACTGGGTTCGAGTGGTACCGACCGCAATATGCTCCACTTTGAGATACGCCGGAATGGTCAGCCGGTAGACCCTATGGCCTACCTACCGTAATTTTCCCGGTGTTCGCGGGTGCAATGAACTGCCTGTTCTTACGCTGTTGTGCAATAAAAATGGATTTTTATTAATACCACTTGAGGTAGTCGCCGGGACCGGCAGTAACTGCCAAGCAGTGACTCTGCTCACCAACGAAGGTGAGCCGCCGAAAACGGAGACTGTCGCAGAGACAGTGACCGATTCAGTAATCGCGTGCTGTTGATGCGGCTGAAACAGGCATAGTACAAGGAGTTGGGGAAATGGAAGCACAACGTCACGATCACCTGGAATACGGTGCCAGATCAGATATTACCCCCGAGCCAATAGAGCACGAGGCACCCACCAGTACCGAAACCAAAACAACAACCAAATCAGGCCGCGGCCGGAGCAAGGCGGCAAAAAGAAGCTCCGAAACAATCTCCCAGAAATCACCCTCCCAGAAACCAGCAGTTCGCAAACTCGAAGATGCCCACGGGCAGAAAAATCTCGACGCTACACAGCTTTATCTTAACGAAATCGGCTTTTCTCCTCTGCTCACCGCAGAAGAAGAAGTGTATTACGCGCGCAAAGCTCTGCGCGGTGACGCCGCGGCCCGCAAACGCATGATTGAAAGCAACCTTCGTCTGGTTGTGAAGATTGCCCGCCGCTATGTCAGCCGTGGCCTTGCCCTGCTGGACCTGATAGAAGAAGGCAATCTCGGCCTGATTCGCGCAGTAGAGAAGTTTGATCCAGAGCGCGGTTTCCGTTTTTCGACTTACGCCACCTGGTGGATCCGCCAAACCATTGAGCGGGCCATCATGAACCAGACCCGCACCATCCGCCTGCCGATCCACGTGGTCAAGGAACTGAACGTTTACCTGCGCGCTTCCCGTGAGCTGGCGCAGAAACTGGACCATGAACCGTCAGCGGAAGAAATCGCCAACCTGCTGGAAAAGCCGGTTGAAGATGTGGAGCGGATGCTGGGGCTGAATGAACGGGTTACCTCGGTGGACACACCGATTGGTCCGTCGTCGGAAAAAACCCTGGTCGATACCATTCCCGATCAGCAGGAGTCCGATCCGGCAGAGTTACTGCAGGACCGTGACCTGTATGAAAGTATCGACCGCTGGTTGTGTGAACTTCCGGACAAACAGTGTGAAGTCGTTTCCCGTCGCTTCGGTTTGCGGGGATTTGAACCCAGCACACTGGAAGAAGTTGGCCGGGAAATAGGCCTGACCCGTGAGCGCGTTCGTCAGATACAGGTGGATGCCCTCAAGCGCCTGCGTGAAGTGATGGAAACCCAGGGGCTCGACGGTATGTCACTGTTCGCTAACCTTTGATTCTCAATAGATCGGCCAGTACTGGCCATAAAAAAACCCGCACTCTGCTGCGGGTTTTTTATGGCTGGCGTTGTGTGTGGGTGCCTGTTACTTCTGCTTCCAGCGTCCCAGGTTATCCTGGTAATACTCGCCTTTGCCCAGCCGGGCTTCGAGTTTTTCCGCCGCGCGGGCAGCGACCTGGGAAATGTCGATATTGTTGCGTTTGGCGATGTCCGCATAGGCGCGCTTGCGCTTGGCATTGACCCCGGCCACCAGCTGTTCGAGTTCCGGGCTGCTTTGGTCGACGATGGCGATATAGCCGCTGTTGGCCTCGCCCACCAGTCCCTGGGACTGTGCTTCTTTCAGGGTGATGGCGCTGGCCGGCAGGGCAACCAGAAGGGCCAGGGCGAACAGGGATGTCATCAGCTTTTTCATGCGTATTTCCTATACCGTTCTTTTCTCGTAGATGCGAGGAGGGGGTGTCAGTCGGCCTTCAGCCTCAGAAAATCCCTTCCTTATCTTCAAACAGGTTATCCAGCTCTTTGTCTACCTTGACCCGAATTTCGTGTTCGATTTTCACGTTCAGGTTGACGGTAATGGGCTCGCTCGGCGCCTGCACCGCAACGGTGGGCGTACAGGCTGGCAGCAGGGTTGCACTTAACAGTAGCACCAGGGTAATCGCCGGCAGCCGGGTAGATCCTGAAGTTGTCACATACTACTCCTTGATGATGGGAGCCACTGCCGCAACGGGCGTGGTCCATGGCTTTGGTGTTCACTATAGATAGTGCCAGATTAACGCTGACTGAACAGCATCACTTTGACAGCTATTCGAACCGGGACACCGATTTGTGGGCCACCGCACTTACTGTACCGCGTTCTCCAGGACGTCCGTCAGGTTGCGGCTGGCCTGCAGGGATTTCAACATGCTGGGAACATTGTTCTCCAGGTTGAGGTTGATCACCAGGTCCCGATTGGCATCTACTGCTTCACTGCGGCCCGTAAGCTTGAGGTTCAACTTCAGGTCGCCACTCAGTGGGTAGTTGATGGTGCCGTGGATTTCCCGGTAGTTGTAATCCTCCAGCGCGCCGGCAATCAGCTTGAGCTGTGGGTTGCTGGTGAGCATGCTGGGGGAAAAGGCGCCGTAGTAGCGCAGGCGTCCACCCGGGGCGCGGGCGTCCAGGGTGCCGTTTTCTATGGTGATCCCCTGGCGGTCGGTGGTTATTGGCAGGCGCGCATCCAGCAGGCCGCTGGCGGCAAAATTTTCCGACTCCATTTCTTTGGCCAGGGTGTTCAGGGAAATCCCGGTGAATGCCAGTTCGGAATGCCGTTCTGCGCCATTCAGGTTCCACACCAGTGCGTCCGCGGTCAGTGCACCTTTAAGCAGTTCTCCGGAGAATCCGCTCAACCGCAGGTCCTGGTTGTACGCCAGTGAAACTTCAAAGTGCAGGTTGTCGATCGGTACCCCTGCGTCTACCCGCTGAATGGTCACCGGTCTGGTGTTTTCAGTTATCCACTGCTCGCCGGACGATATCAGCGTTAAATCGCTGCTGATTCCCACTGCGACAATGTCTCCGTAGGTGGCGCTGACGGAATTGAGGCGCAAATGAATCCGGTCGACTGGCTGCGACTTGTGGTCTTCAGGCCAGTTGAGACGCATATTCGCTGTCACGGAACCATCGACAATATTGATCGGCAACCCTTTGACGATCTGGCTGAGGGTCTTACCGGTAGAAAAACGTGTTTCAGGTAGGTTCACGGACAGTTGCCCCTGTGCCGATTCCAGATCGTGTCGCCACTCACTGTTCAATGCGATATCGCCGATTTGCACCTTGCTTGATCCGGTCAGAAGACCTCCCTGCAAGTGAAATCGTCCTGAACTACTCAGTTCCAGTTCGATTGTTCGCCCCGTAGCGATTGCCAGCGAATCGGACCGAAATCCGGCGTCAATAGAAATGGGCTCCTTTTTCGTCGTCCCATGAAAGGTCAAATAGTCCAGATAGATCACTCCGGAAAGATGATTACCAGGCAACGTCATGGGCGAAAGGCTGATCGCCGCCTGTGGTGTACCGCATTTCAACCGGTCGCTTTGCCAGTTGCAGAGCACGCTTTGCGCAAACAGCTCTGGCTGGCCGAAGGTAATCTCATTTGCCACGAGTTCCTTGGCCGCGAGATTGATGTCGCGCAAGGTCACCCTGTCGGGGGCTGCGATCGTTTTCCCTCCCTCTGCGCCAAGTTTGGCGCGGAGTGCAAGCTTCAGGTCTTTGCCCCGAAGCCCCCCGGGTAGCTCTACACCGGACAGGCTTCCGTCGATGTTCATCTGACAGTTGGCTGTCAGCAGGTTATCGCAGCTTACATTGGACAGCGTGGCGCTCAGTGTTTGCTCGGGCGGGCGGGGTGCGCCGGCAGAGTCAGCCTGATCTTCCACACTCAGCGAAAGTGCCTGAGTGCTGAGTTGTAGTGGTCCCGGCCATGCAGTCGCCCGGAGAGAAACGGCCTCATTCAATTTCAGGCTTACCCGGGGCATATGCCAGCCCAGGGTTTTTAGCGGACTTTGCTCGGTTTGCGGCACGATTTGCGCCGAAATTTCTCCGCCCGATTGCAATTGGACGCGAATATTACCTGCAGAATAGTTGGCCTGTTGCAGTACATTCTGGGGGGAAGGTAGGTCCGCTTTGCCGGTTAAATGGAGGTTTCCGTTCAGGTTTTGCAGGGTATGACCGCCAAGCAACGCCTCAACGCGGTGCGCCGGAATAATCCCATTCATTCGCTCAAGATTGAGTGCTCCCTGCAGCGACACTGTGGATATTTTGTCGCTGGAGAGCGTCAGGTCCGCTTGTACAAGTGGTTCGATATCGGCGCCGATATTTGTCGTGCGGTCTTCTGCCGGATCCAGGATCAGCGAAATGTTGCCAATTACGCTGTTGACCCGTAACGGATGCAGGCTCGACAGGTCCAGCTCAATAGTATGGGTACTGTTTGCTACCAGGTGCAGTGGCTGTGCGAGCCCGCTGATAGACGGTGGCAACAGTACATGGATATTGTTCGCAGACAGCGCCGCGGCAACGTTGGCAACTTGATCCAGTTGTTGCAGTTTGTCGGGAAGTTCTGCGGTTGCTGAGAGAGATATTTTCCCGGAGACAATATCTGCCGGGGCCTCTGTATAGGTAGGCTTAGCGGTAATCCGCGTCCAGTTTTCCATTACTTTGATCGCGGGAGCGGTTGCGGTTTGCAGTGACAGTTCTGCATTCCATCTAATCGGTGAGTTTGCGGTGACGGGGGGAATTTTCGATAGCCGGAGCACCGCGCGCGGTGCGGAAGTAGAGGGTGCGCCCAGCGTAGATTCCAGTGATAGCCGGTCCGGCAGGTTGTGAAGTTTGAAGTGAAGCTGGCATTCGGCACACGTGTGGTGTGTGGCTACGCCGTTTAGAATATCGTCCTGCCTGGTTATATCGATTTTGAGGCCGCCGGTAAATTGATCTTGCCAACGCAGATCGTGAATCCGAACCGCCTGCAGTTTCAGTTCCCGGAGTTGCGGCAGCAATTTGCTCAGTGTTCCCGGCTCGGCATCCGTGTTGTCGGCTGTTTGCGGGGAGGGGGCTGGGGTGTCGGATGAGGCATCGGAATGGGAAGCAGCGCCGTTTTTAGTGGCGGTTTTGCCGCTACCTTCAGCCCTCGTCTGCGGTGTGGAGTCGATTGGCGCGGGCAGGTCAGAAATGGTGATTTTCTGAATGTCGATGGCAGCCGGCTTGTCGGAGAGCCCCGCCAACCCCATCCAGCCGCTCACGCGAACCTCTCGCAGTTCCAGTTGCAGGCGCTCACCCAGTATAAGAGTAAGCCCCTGTAATGAGAGTTCCCTGCCACCGGCGGCCAGTTTCAGCCCTTCAAGTTGTTGTATCTCTGCGCCGTCCAGCCACCAGCTGGCCACCGGCGGCAGCCACTGGTGCCGGGCCTGCCACGCCAGGTACCCGCCCAGAACCAGGGCAAGCAGCAGAATCAGAAGGGTTTTGGCAAAGGAAGGCAAAATGCGCACGGATTCCTCGGAAAAACCGCCGTAGGCTCACTTGTGATTGGTAGATTAAACATGGAGACTTGTTGTGAGCATAACGACGGGGAAAGTAATTGTGAAATTCACGATGACAGAATTGTGCGGCTCGTTTGGTACATTGCGCACTCTGGGCCGCCTGGTCCTGACGGCGACCGTGACGCTGGGTGCGGCGAGCGGCACACATGCCTATGACCGGGTAAACGGGGAAGGGTTCGCCAGCCGTTCACCGGTGCTGGCGACCCACGGCATGGCTGCCACCAGCCAGCCGCTGGCCACCCAGGTGGCTCTGGATATCCTCAAGCAGGGTGGCAGTGCGGTGGATGCGGCAATTGCCGCCAATGCGGTACAGGGGCTCATGGAGCCGACGGGCAACGGTATTGGTGGCGACCTGTTTGCCATAGTCTGGAGTGCAAAGGACAAGCAGCTGCACGGCCTGAACGCCAGCGGCCGCTCGCCCAAATCCCTGACATTCGACTATTTCGCCGACAATAACCTGAGCAAGATCCCGTCCCATGGCCCACTGCCGGTGTCCGTACCGGGTACCGTGGACGGCTGGTTCGAGCTGCACGAAAAATTCGGCCGCCTGCCGATGAAAACCCTGTTGGCGCCGGCAATCCGCTATGCCAATGAAGGATTCCCGGTGACCCAGCTGGTGGCGTACTACTGGAATCGCTCGGTGCCGATTCTGGAGAAGTATCCGGGCTTTCGTGAAACCTATATGCCGGGCGGGCAGGCGCCACAGGAGGGCGACCTGTTTCGCAACCCGCGCCTGGCCAGGACCCTGCAGAAAATTGCCGATGGCGGCCGGGATGCCTTCTATCGCGGGGATATCGCCCGCGAAATCGGCCAGTACATGAAGGAAAATGGCGGCTTCCTCTCCTACGAGGATCTCGCCAGCCACAAGTCCGACTGGGTCGAGCCGGTATCCACCAATTACCGCGGTTACGACGTGTGGGAGCTGCCCCCCAACGGCCAGGGCATCGCCGCCCTGCAGATTCTGAATATTCTCGAGGGCTACGACCTGGCGGCACTGGGCCGCACCAGCCCGGAGTATGTGCATTTGTTTACCGAGGCCAAGAAGCTCGCATTTGAGGATCGCGCCAAATATTACGCCGATCCGGCGTTCAACAAGTTGCCGGTCAGGGAGCTGATCTCGAAAAAGTACGCGGCGGAACGGCGCAAGCTCATCAACCGGAAGCGCGCAGCCAAGCGCTACGATGCGGGCACCGTGGCCCTGCGCCACGGGGATACCATTTACCTCACCACCGCGGATAAAGACGGCAATATGGTATCGCTGATCCAGAGCAACTATCGCGGTATGGGTTCCGGCATGACCCCGGGCGAGCTCGGCTTTATCCTGCAGGACCGCGGAGAGATGTTCAGCCTGAAAGAGGGGCATTTCAACCAGTACCAGCCCGGCAAGCGCCCGTTCCACACCATTATCCCGGCGTTCGTCACCAAAGATGGCAAGCCCTGGATGAGCTTCGGAGTAATGGGCGGCGCCACCCAGCCGCAGATGCACGCACAGATCGTGATCAACATGGTGGACTTCGGGCTCAACGTGCAAGAGGCGGGGGATGCGCCGCGCATTCTGCACAGCGGTTCCAGCCAGCCCACCGACGAACTGATGGAAGATGGCGGCTACCTCAGCCTGGAAGACGGTTTCCCGATGGAAACCCGGCGTAAACTGGTGCAGATGGGGCACCAGCTGCGCTTTGAAAGCGGGCCCTACGGCGGCTACCAGAGCATTCTCCGCGACGCCAACGGCGTGTATCACGGCGCCTCGGAAAGTCGTAAAGACGGCCACGCCGCCGGCTACTGAACACACCCGACCATAAACCGAATCTAAAGAAAGCAGTATGAAAGAAGCCCAACCGCGCACGATTTACCTGAAAGATTACCAGGCCCCAGATTACCTGATCGACCGCACGGACCTGCATTTTGAACTGGAGCCCCAGGCGACGCTGGTGCGCTCGCGATTGCAGGTGCGCCGCAACCCGGCGGCAGAAAATCCTTCTCAGTTGCCGCCGCTGTGGCTCGACGGCGCCGATCTGGAGCTGTTGTCTGTACATATCGATGGCGAGCTGGTGCCCGCCCAGCGCTTCCGGGAAATGCCGGAGGGCCTGTCCATAGACGCGCCCGGGGAAACCTTCGAACTGGAAATCAACACCCGTATCGATCCCCAGTCGAATACGTCCCTGGAGGGGCTCTACCTCTCCAACGGCATGTACTGCACCCAGTGCGAGGCCGAGGGGTTCCGCAAAATCACTTACTACCCGGACCGCCCCGACGTAATGTCGGTGTTCACCACCACCATAGTGGCACCGGCGACCTACCCGGTGTTGCTGTCCAACGGCAACAAGGTGGACAGCGGCACCACCGAAGATGGCCGCCTGCGGGTGACCTGGGAAGACCCCTTTGCCAAACCTGCCTATCTGTTTGCCCTGGTCGGTGGTGACCTGCAGTCGGTAGAAGACGAGTTCACCACCCTCAGCGGCCGCACGATCAAGCTCCAGCTGTTTACCGAAGCGAAAAATATCGGCAAGTGTGCACACGCGATGACATCCCTCAAACACGCCATGCGCTGGGATGAGGAGGTCTACGGCCGCGAGTACGACCTGGATATCTTCATGATTGTGGCGGTGGACCACTTCAATATGGGAGCGATGGAAAACAAGGGGCTGAATATCTTCAACTCCGCCTGTGTGCTGGCGAGTCCGGAAACCGCCAGCGATGCCGCCTTCCAGCGGATCGAATCCATTGTCGCCCACGAATATTTTCACAACTGGTCCGGCAACCGGGTGACCTGCCGGGACTGGTTCCAGCTGAGCCTGAAAGAGGGCTTTACCGTGTTCCGGGACGCGGAGTTTTCTGCCGACATGAACTCCCGCGCGGTCAAGCGCATTGAGGATGTCACCCTGCTGCGCACCGCCCAGTTTGCCGAAGACGCCGGTCCCATGTCCCACCCGGTGCGGCCGGATTCCTATATGGAAATTTCCAACTTCTACACCCTGACGGTTTACGAAAAGGGCGCGGAAGTGGTGCGGATGATTCACACCATCCTGGGAGCCGATGCATTTCGCCGCGGCAGCGATCTCTATTTCCAGCGTCACGACGGTTGCGCGGTAACCTGCGAAGACTTTGTGCGCGCAATGGAAGACGCCAACAGTGCAGACCTCGCGCAGTTCCGCCGCTGGTACAGCCAGGCGGGCACCCCGCTGCTGGACGTCCGGGATGACTATGACCCCGACGGCCAGACCTACACCCTGCGCATCAAGCAGCACACGCCGGCAACGCCGGGACAGGAAAGCAAGCTGCCGTTACATATTCCTGTGGCCATCGGCCTGCTGGGGGAAAATGGCGAAGACCTGCTACTGGATGAAAGCGGGGCGACCACCCTGGTCCTGCACCTGACCGAAGCCGAGCAGGAATTCATCTTCCACAATATACCGATGCGCCCGCTGCCGTCCCTGCTGCGCGGCTTTTCTGCGCCGGTGCGGGTGCACTACGGCTACACCGATGCACAACTGCAATTCCTGATGCAGCACGACAGCGATGAGTTCAATCGTTGGGATGCCAGTCAGCGGCTGGCGCTGAATGCGCTGGGCGAGCTGCAAGCGCAATTCCGCGCAGGGGAAACCATGCAGGCCCCGCAGGCGCTGATCAGTGGTTTCGCCAGTGTGATCGACAATACCGAACTGGATCCCGCGCTGGTGGCGAAAATGCTGTCGCTGCCCTCGGCCCAGGAGCTGGCGGAGCAGGAGGGTGAGATCGACGCGGCGGCGATCATTGCCGCGCGCAAGTTCACCCGCGATACCCTGGCCAACGCACTGCAGGCAAAATTCCTCGCGCGCTTCAGGCAGCTGGATCTCCACAAATCCTATGCGCCTGTAGCGGAAGATATTGCCGAGCGCAGCCTGAAAAATACCTGTCTTGCCTATCTGTGTGCCACGGCAACCGAAGAGGCGCTGGCCCTGGCCCGGGCGCAGTTCGAGCGCGCGGAAAACATGACCGACAGCGCCGCGGCGCTGGCGGCCCTGGTGGAGTATGCAACGCCGGAGGTGGCGGAAGCCTCACTGAATGGCTTCTATTCCCAGTGGCAGCAGGATACCCAGGTGGTGGAAACCTGGTTTGGACTGCAGTCCAGCAGTGCAACCTACGGCACCCTGGAGCGGGTGAAAGCACTGATGCGGCACCCGGCATTCGAGATTACCAATCCGAACAAAGTCCGGGCGGTGATTGCCGGCTTTGCCGCGCGCAACTTCACCCAGTTCCATCGCGCAGACGGCAGTGGTTTCGAGTTCCTTGCGGATCAGGTGATCGCCCTGGACAAGGTCAATCCACAGATCGCTGCACGCCTGGTGACGCCGCTGACACGCTGGAAAAAATATCGCGGGGAAGAGGGCGGAAAAATGCGTGCATCGGTACAGCGCATTATGGACTCCGGTACGCTTTCCCGGGATCTGTATGAAGTGGTCAGCAAGAGCCTTGCGTAACCGGTACTGACCGTTCGCCGGATACGTGATTCGAAAGCAGTGGTTACCGGATAAGGTTGCCGCTGCTTTTTTCCCTTCCCAGGTCAACCAGGCCCAGTTGCCCGTCGCCGAGCAGCAGCTCGGTGCGCGAGGTGTAGTCCGGGTAGAACTGGGCTACCCGGTCGTCGCCGCGAATGGATGCCACCACCGAGTTGATCACCATAAAGTGGCAGAACACCAGAAAAGTATGTGCGGTTCCGCTGTGCTCCGGAGCGTCGAGCTGATGCAAGTAGTGGGTAATGTTTTTACGCCACTGTAGCTGCAGTGGTGTCAGCGCACTCCAGTTCCCCACCAGTAATTCCTGAATCCACTCGCCCCGTTCAGTGAGCGCTACGCCCACTGGCGAGGGAATTTCGATCACCGCCTCCTCTTCCTTGACGGTTTTACCCCAGCGCGTCGCCACCGGTAGCGCCGTCTGCATGGCGCGGGATTTCGGGCTGCTGATCAGGGTGACCGCGTCGGGGTCTGGCAGTGTTTGTATCAGTTCCTCGGCGAGTGTGTGTGCCTGCTGGTGGCCGAGTTCGGTCAGTCCCGGGTCGGCATCGATGGGGGATTTGGCGGCCTCGCCATGCCGGATCAAAAGGATTCTGTGCACGCAGGTGACTCCGGTTGCGGAAAACCCGTCATTGTACGCACTTCACCTGCCGAGGAAAGTTGGCCGCCGCACAGGGTAGGGCTTCCGTGATATTCAGAGGTAGCCGTGCAGCTGCTCGTCGCCAAACTCACGCCACAGCTGCTCCAGTTCCGCCAGGTCGATCTGGCGGCCATCCGGATGATCGCCAAAGCGGCGACTGATTCCGCTATCGAAGTGTGGCCAGTCGTCGCCGGGGTCTCCGCATTCGGCAAAATTGAGCCAGGCGGAGCGCATCGCGTGGCTGAGGTGGTGTGGCTCGGGTTCGCCACCGTAAAGATGGCTGAGGGATTCATCGCCGTGGGTGCCGAACACGTAACCGAGCTCCGCCGCATGACAGGCGCCGAGCAGCGGCTGGGCGGCCAGGGGTTGCGCAAAGTGGTAGTGGTAACGCCTGCCCTGGTGCGCCTGTAGCAGGCGCAGCCCGGGCAGGGTGAATACCATGTCCGTAAGCAGCAGGTTCCAGGTGCGGCTCCAGAGCGGCCACGGGCTGGCGGAAAGGGATTCGGCGCGGGAACGGTAGTGGCTCAGTAATCCGTTCAGCAGGGGGCCGGGAATCAGGTGCTCTAGCTGGGCGCGAATCTGGGTGTCGTCGAGGGTATAGGTTTCCGGGCGTGCGGCGCTGAACAGATTCCACTCGTCCAGGTTGCTGCCGACCATCACGCTGATTTTTGCCCCGGCGCCGTCGCGCAGGGCGTCAACCGGTGCCCTGGGGATCAGGTGTCCGTCCAGCACCGGCTTGAACGGCAGGTGCCCCCACTCGCGTTCCATACGGGGGTCGCTGAGCACCGCCTCCTGGGCCCGAAGTAATTCCCGGGTGCTGGCGTCTGCGAGTGCTTTGCCGTCGGTGATCTGCTCCAGGTGCTGGCAGAAGGCTTCTGCCATATGCCCGGCGCGCAGTGGCGTGTGCAGTGCCGCCGGGTTGCCACTCTGCACAATCGCCTTGTGAAACAGCGGAGCTTCGGGTTCAGCCTGTGCGGATTTCTCCAGCGCCAACAGGGTGGCGATGCTCATGGCACCGGCAGATTCCCCGAAGAGGGTGATATTTTCGGGGTCGCCTCCGAAAGCCCCGATGTTTTCCCGTACCCAGTTGAGCGCTGCCACCTGATCCAGCAGTCCCTCGTTGCCGCTTGCGTCAATGTCGGAGATATCACACAGGCGCAGAAATCCGAGCGCCCCCAGGCGGTAATTGATCGTGACCACAATGGCCCGACCACTGGCGGCGAGATTGTTGCCGCAATACAGGGACTGGCAACCGGAGCCCAGATAGAAGGCGCCGCCATGAATCCATACCATTACCGGCAGCTTGTCCGCCAGCGGGTTGTCCGGCGCAAAAATATTCAGATACAGGCAGTCTTCATTCTCCGGTGGCTCACCGTTCGGACCCTGGACCTGAAACAGGGGGGAGGGGTTCTGCGGTGCCGGCATACCGTAGCGGAAGGCGTGATAGGGCTCGGACCAGCGGGGAACCGGCTGCGGGGGTGCCCAGCGCAAACTGCCCACCGGAGGGAGTGCATAGGGAATGCCGAGAAACTGGCGGACATCGGCCTCTGTATCGATACGGCCAATGATCGGCCCCTGTGGGGCCTGCACTATCGGGGTAGTGTTGTGGTTAATTCTGGTGCTGCTGCTTTTGGGCATCTTCCCTGTGTCCCTGCCTCGGTAACCCGGTCGCGCTTCTGTCTGATGGCGCTGAATCAATGTGTCTCAGTATAGTTGCTGTAACATTTCCCCGTTGTTTCCCAAATTCGCGTTTTTTTGCCCGCTTGCGGTTGCAAAGCCCCTGCCGCCGGTTAACAATGAATGTTCCTGTCAGGTATCAGTCAATTTTTCCGGTTTTGCGGACCTGCCTTCGGCAAAATGCAAAACCTGTGTGACGGGAAGTTCGAGCCTCAGGCTTTTCGAATTTGTTTCAAGACATCCGGGATTTTATGAACCGCACTTCCTATTACATCTGCAGCGTCCTGTGGCATAGCGTGAACAGCTATTTGCCGCAGTCTGTGCTGTCTACAGGAAAGTGCTCCCCGGTTCGAACTTCTGTTGTCACTGCTTCCGCGACTGCAATGTATACCGCCGCCGCAACCATGACCTGTCATGTCAAATCCCTGGCGTGGCAGCTGATTTCCATCCGCCCGGCGCTGGTGCGAGTGAAGCTGAAAACCTGACACCCGAAACACATTTGTGCTGGAAGGTGTAATAGACCTTCCAGAGAAAAAACCCGGAAGGTCCGCCTTCCGGGTTTTTTTTTACCTGGTAAAACTGAAGATGGGAGAACTATGCAATGGACAGGCAGTGGTGGCAGAGGCTGTATAACCTACCGCCTTTGATATGGATTGTACTGATAGGCAGCTTTTTTGGTCGCGGAACCTACTTTATGGTGTGGCCCTTCCTGGCGATATTGCTGCACGAAAAATTTGCGCTTTCCCCGGCAGAGATTGGCCTGATTCTGAGCCTTTCGGCCATGGGGGCCGCGGTCCTGGGGTTTTACGTGGGCACCCTGTCGGACAGGTTCGGGCGCCGCAATATCCTGCTGCTGGGGACCGGAATCAATGCGCTTGCATTCGCACTGATGGCATTTGCAGACACGGTGTCCTGGTTTGTGCTGGCCATCGCCCTGTGTTCCGTGGGGCGGGCCATCTGGGAGCCGCCTGCGGGGGCGCTGTTTGGGGACCTGATTAGTGATGTCAGCAGCCGTGAACTGGCGCTGCAATTTCGCTATTTCCTGATCAATGTGGGGGCCGCACTCGGTCCCATCGTCGGCGTTTGGGCGGGAATCAGTGCCCAGCAATCTACCTTCGGACTGACGTCTCTCAGTTACCTGTGCCTGGTACTGGGGTTTATCTGGGGGTTCCGCTATACCGCCAGTGGTCGCCTGGCCCACCTCAAGAAAAATGCCGGCAGCCGCTTGCGCAGTACCCTTCAGGTTCTGGGGCAGGATCATGTGTTCCTGGTGATTATTGTCGCGAATATTCTGACGCTGTTTATCTATGCCCATATGGATTCGAGCCTGGTGCAATACCTGACAAAGGCCGGGGCGCGGGACCTGATCGAGTTGATCTCGAGCATGATTCTGGTGAATGCATCCACCATCGTCTTTTTGCAGTTTCCACTGCTGCGGGTACTGAAGGGCCTGGGTATCAATCAGCGCATTGTGCTGGGTATCGGGATTCTGGCTGTGGGACAGGTGTGGTTTGCACTCAACCCGCTGGACTTTTTTGCCGGCTGGCTGGGAGCCACATTCGTTGTCAGTATTGCCGAGACAATTCTGTTTCCGACGATGAGCGTTCAGGTGGACCGGATGGCTCCCGATCACCTGCGGGGCAGTTATTTCGGTGCTTCTTCCTTCTATGCGCTGGGATGGTCTGCCGCACCGTTCGTCGGTGGCATCTTTGTGGAGTACTGGAGTGGTCCGGCGCTCTACTGGGCCATGTTTGTGCTGTGTGGCGTGGTGTTGTTGCTGTACCGCTACAGTCGAGGCCTGCCGCGGCCGGACTGGGAATTGCCGCAGGCGAAACCCGCCCCGTCAACGGAAGCTGTCGCTTAACTGTGAAAAACAAAAATGCCCTCCGCATGAGGGCATTTTTTACCAGAGCGGTTTCGGGCTGTTTCTGATCAGAGCTCGGCAGCCAGTCGCGACCCCTGGTCAATGGCGCGCTTGGCGTCCAGCTCTGCGGCTTCAAAGGCGCCGCCAATCAGGTGGCTGCTGACACCGCGCTGTTGCAGTTCATCGTGCAGTGCGCGCAGCGGTTCCTGCCCGGCACAGATCACCACATTGTCCACCTCCAGCACCTGCTGCTCATCACCGATGCGGATATGCAGGCCGCGATCGTCGATCTTCTCGTAGTGGGCGCCGGCAATATTGCGTACCTGGCGGTGTTTGAGGCTGCTGCGGTGGATCCAGCCGGTGGTTTTGCCGAGGCCGGCACCCACCTTGGAGGCCTTGCGCTGCAGCAGGTAGATTTCCCGCGGGCTGGTCACCGCAGACTGTGGTTTGAGGCCGGCGCGGTTTTCCAGTGCGATATCCACACCCCACTCGTCAAAGAACTCTTGCTTGCTGCTGGCAATCAGCTCGGCGGCGGGTTCCTCGTGATGGGTCAGGTATTCGGCGACGTCGAAGCCGATACCGCCGGCGCCGATAATGGCCACCTTTTTACCTACCGGCTTTTTATCTTTCAGTACGTCCAGATAGCTCAGCACTTTGCCGTGCTCGATACCCTCGATAGGCGGGGTGCGCGGTTCGATACCGGTGGCAATCAGCACCTCGTCAAACGCCGCCAGGTCGTCTGCAGTGGCGCGGGTATTCAGCTTGACCGCAACACCGGTCAGTTCCAGCTTGCGCTTGAAGTAGCGCAGGGTTTCCTCGAACTCCGCCTTGCCGGGAATTTGCTTGGCGATATTGAACTGGCCGCCCACCTTATCGCCGGCCTCGAACAGGGTTACCCGGTGGCCGCGCTCGGCGGCGACGGTGGCGGCAGCGAGGCCCGCGGGACCGGCGCCGACCACCGCGATATTTTTCGCGGCTGCTACCGGCAGGTAATTCAGTTCTGTCTCGTGGCACGCGCGGGGGTTGACCAGGCAGGAGGTGAGTTTCAGTTCAAAGGTGTGGTCCAGGCAGGCCTGGTTACAGCCGATGCAGGTATTGATTTCATCGGCGCGGTCTTCCGCGGCCTTGTTGACGAATTCCGGGTCCGCCAGGAACGGGCGCGCAAGAGAAACCATGTCCGCGTGGCCCGCTGCCAGCACATCTTCACCTACCTGCGGCATGTTGATGCGGTTGCTGGTGACTACCGGCACGCTGAGGTGTTTTTTCACCTTGGCGGTAATCTCGCTGAACGCGGCGCGGGGGACGCTGGTGGCGATGGTGGGGACGCGCGCTTCGTGCCAGCCGATACCGGTGTTGATGATGCTGGCACCGGCCTTTTCGATGGCCTGGCCCAGGGCGACCACTTCATCAAAGTCGCTGCCGCCTTCTACCAGGTCGAGCATGGACAGGCGGTAGATGATGATGAAGTCGTTACCCACCGCTTCGCGGATGCGGCGCACGATTTCGATCGGCAGGCGGGTGCGGTTTTCGAAGCTGCCACCCCAGCGGTCTTCGCGCTTGTTGGTGCGGGTGACGATGAACTGGTTGATGAAGTAGCCCTCGGAGCCCATCACTTCGACGCCGTCGTAACCGGCTTCGCGGGCAAGGGTGGCGCAGCGCACGTAGTCGTCGATCTGTTGCTCTACTTCCTCTTCGCTCAGCGCCTTCGGGGTGAAGGGGTTGATGGGGGCCTGGATGGCGGAGGGGGCGACGAGGCCGGGGTTATAGGCGTAGCGGCCGGCGTGCAGTATCTGCATGCAGATTTTTCCGCCTTCGCTGTGCACGGCGTCGGTGATTTCCCGGTGGTGCTGGGCTTCTTCCGGGGTGGTCATTTTGGCGGAGCCCTGAAAGACGCCGCCCTCTTCATTGGGGGCGATGCCGCCGGTGACGATGAGGCCTACACCGCCGCGGGCCCGCTCTGCGTAGAAGGCGGCGAGGCGGGTGAAGCCGCCGGCGTGTTCTTCGAGGTTGGTGTGCATGGAGCCCATGAGGACGCGGTTTTTAAGGGTGGTGAAGCCCAGGTCCAGGGGGGCGAGCAGGTGCGGGTAGGTCTGTGACATAGCGGTCATTCTCTTTCTGTCATTGTCACCGTCGGCGCGACAGTTGCTAATGTGTCTCATATGCAAAAAGTTGCATATCCTGAGGTGAAGATTAGCAGGGAAGAGCGCTAGGGGACACTGACAGAAACGACCTAATCTTCTGGCCTATGGTGGCCTTGAATTCGGGGTTCTGGCGGCCGGTCTCCCGGTACTTGTCTGCGAGACACGCCGTGCACCCATCCCTGGGGGCTCTGCACCGCCATCCATGGCGGTGAAGGTCTCGCAGACAAGTACCGGGAGCCCAGCCTTCGCATCACGGTCTTGTGCTACTAACGAGCGGTTAGCTAAACAGCGCCGTGATCTGCTCCCGCAACCAGCGGTTCGCCCCGTCGTCGTCCTGACTGCGGTGCCACAGCAGGTGCCAGTCCATCTGTGGAATCTGGAACGGTAGTTCGAACAGTTTGGCCGGGTACTGGCGGGCGAGGCTGACGGGTACCGTGAGTGCCAGGTCGGTCTTGAGGACCACCAGCGGGGCCACCCGGTAGTGCTGGACCCGCAGTTTGATCTTGCGGCGGCGGCCGAGTTTGTTGAGGGCGACGTCGGCGATGCCGGGGCCACTGCGGCGGCTGGAGACGTGGACGTGTTCGAGTTCCAGGTACTGCTCGAGGGTGAGGCTGGGCTGGCTGGCGAGGGGGTGGTCGGGGCGCAGCATGACCTGGTAGCGGTCGGCGACCAGGCGCTGCTGTTGCAGTTGCGTGGCGGAGACCATGGGGATGTCGAGGCCGAGGTCGAGGCTGTTGGCGGCGAGTTCTTTGACCAGTTGGTCCCGGGGCACGTAATAGGATTCGACGCTGATGCCGGGGGCGGTGTGCTGCAGGTGTTCCAGCAGTGGCGGCAGCAGTAGGGTTTCCGCCATGTCGTTCATGGACAGGCGCAGGGTTTTGGTGGCGGTGGCGGGGTCGAACTGGTGTTGTTCGGCGATGCTGCTGCCGAGCAGACCCAGTGCCTGCTGTACCCGGGGCATGATGCTTTCGGTGAGCGGGGTGGGGCTCATGCCACTGGGGGTGCGGATGAACAGCTGGTCATCCAGCGCCCGGCGCAGCCGGGCCAGGGCGTTGCTGACCGCGGGCTGGGTGATGTGCAGACGCTCGGCGGCGCGGGTCAGGTTGCGGGTGGCGTAGATGGCATCCAGCACCGGGAAGAGGTTCATGTCGATCTGTTGCAGTTGCACACTTTGCTCCGCTATCACCACTGTGAATGATTGGATATTTACATAATAAACTTTGATGATCCATTCGGACTGGTTAGTTTTATTTCCCTGTCCCCCGGACGTGAATAACCCGGGAGGTAAACCGGAGCGCTCGGCTCCCTTTGCGCAGGAGAGATTTCAGTGCCGGAAATTTTTGTGGTGCGCCACGGCCAGGCGTCCTTTGGCAGCGACAACTACGACCAGCTCTCGGAGCTGGGCTGGCGCCAGGCGCGCTGGCTGGGTGAGCACTGGGCGGAGGACGGACACGGTTTTGACCATGTGGTGTGTGGCGATTTGCAGCGCCATCGGGAAACCGCCCGCGGTATCTGCGAGGGACTGGGGCTGGATGCCGCTCGCGTGGAAGAGTTGCCGCAGCTGAACGAATTTGATTTCCAGAGTGTGGTGCGCGCCTATGTCGAGAACAATGTAGAGAAAAATCCGCAGCTCGCACCCAGTCGGAACACCGACAAAAAGACCTATTACCGTCTCCTGAAACAGGCCATGCACGCGTGGTCGGCGGGAGAAATTGCCGCGGCGGAAACCTGGCCGCAATTCGAGCAACGGGTTGAGGAAGCGCTCGGTGTAATCGGTACCGGGGGCAGGAGTGGAAAAACCCTGGTGGTCAGTTCCGGCGGCGCCATTGCCATGATGGTGCGCCAGGTGCTGGGGGCGCCGGTGCACAGTGTTATCCAGCTCAATATGCAGATAAAAAATACCGCGGTCAGCCATTTCTTTGCCGGCGCCAGTGGCTACAGCCTGCACAGTTTCAATCATGTCCCCCATCTGGATCGCCGCGAACGGCGGGAATTTATTACCTACAGTTAACCCACTTTTTATCGAGGAAGCGTCATGGAATTTGAGTATTCCCCGAAGGTTCAGGCACTGCTGGAGCGCCTGAAGTCTTTTATGGCGGAAGAGGTCTTGCCGGTGGAAGCCCTCTATTACGAACAACTGCAACAGGATCGCTGGGGCGAGCCGCCGGTAATGGAAACCCTGAAACAAAAGGCGCGCGACGCCGGCCTGTGGAACCTGTTTATGCCGGGCGATGAATTCGGCGCGGGCCTGAGCAATCTCGAATATGCGCCGCTGGCGGAGCAGATGGGGCGGGTGTTGTTCTCTTCCGAGGTTTTCAACTGCAGCGCGCCGGATACCGGCAATATGGAGGTACTGGCCCAGTACGGATCGCCGGAGCAGCAGAAGCGCTGGCTGCAACCGCTGCTGAAGGGAGAGATCCGCTCCGCATTCGCCATGACCGAGCCCAAGGTGGCTTCTAGCGATGCCACCAATATCGAAACCTCCATCGTCCGCGACGGTGACGAGTACGTCATCAACGGGCACAAGTTTTATATCAGCGGCGCCCTCAACCGCCGCTGTGAAATCCTGATTGTGATGGGCAAGACCGCGCCGGACAGCCAGGACCGCTATCGCCAGCAGTCACAGATCCTGGTGCCGATGAACACGCCGGGAGTAAAGGTGATTCGCCCGATGACGGTGTTCGGTTACGACGATGCGCCGGAAGGCCATGCAGAAATTGTCTTCGACGATGTGCGGGTGCCGGCGGAAAACCTGATCCTCGGTGAAGGGCGCGGATTTGAAATTGCCCAGGGCCGGCTCGGGCCGGGACGCATTCACCACTGTATGCGCCTGATCGGCCAGGCCCAGCGCGCGCTGGAAATGATGTCTATCCGTGCGGAGCAGCGGGTGGTGTTCGGCCGCCCCATGATCAAGCAGGGCTCGGTACGCGAAGATATCGCCAGATCCGCCTGCGAGATCGAACAGGCGCGCCTGCTTACCCTGAAAGCCGCGGACCAGATGGATCGTCACGGCAACAAGGCTGCCCGCGACCTGATTGCGATGATCAAGATCGTGGCACCGCAGATGGCCTGCAACGTTATCGATCGGGCAATCCAGATTCACGGGGCCGCCGGTCTCGGCCAGGATTTCACCCTGGCGAGCGCCTATGCCTACGCCCGCACCATTCGTCTTGCCGACGGCCCGGACCAGGTGCACATGATGCAGCTGGGGCGCAATCTGGCCGCGGCCTATGCCGCCGGGGAGGGGTGAATGTCAGCTACCGAAAATAGCGAAAAAAGCCAGGTAGATCAGCTCGATGTGCACGGGCTGGAAACGTATTTGAACGATGTGCTGCCGGATTTCCGCGGCCCGGTACGGGCCAGCAAGTTTTCCGGTGGCCAGTCCAACCCCACTTTCAAACTGCAGACCGGCAGTGGCACTTTTGTGCTGCGCCGCCAGCCCCCCGGCAAGCTGTTGAAATCCGCCCACGCGGTGGACCGGGAATTCCGGGTGATGCAGGCGCTTGCCGGATCAGAAGTGCCGGTGCCCAAGGTGCTGCATCTGTGTGAAGACCGCGATGTGATCGGCTCCATGTTCTACCTGATGGAGTATTGCGAGGGCCGCATCTTCTGGGACGCGGCACTGCCGGAGCTGGACAATACCCAGCGCGGTGCATTTTATGAGGAAATGAACCGGGTACTGGCGGCGTTGCACAGCGTCGATGTGGAAGCTGTCGGCCTCGCCGATTACGGCCGCCCGGGTAATTATTTCGAGCGTCAGTTCGAGCGCTGGCAGGGACAGTACCGGGCGTCGGAACTGCAGCCGATTTCGGCCATGGATCAGTTGATTGCATGGCTGGGACAGCACCTGCCCGCGGACGACGGCCGGGTATCCCTGGTGCACGGAGACTATCGCCTCGACAACATCATGTTTCACCCCGGCGAGTCCCGCGCCATCGCGGTGCTGGACTGGGAGTTGTCCACCCTCGGCCATCCGTTTGCCGATCTGGCCTACCAGTGCATGCAACTGCGAATGCCCGCGGACAGCGGCAATATTTCCGGGCTGATGGGAGTGAAGCGGTCCGCGCTGGGTATTCCCTCGGAGCAGGAGTATGTAGCGCGATACTGCGAGCGCATGGGCATCGACAGAATCGATAACTGGGCGTTTTACCTAGCGTTCAGTTTCTTCCGCCTGGCGGCCATCATTCAGGGGGTCGCCAAGCGCGCCCACGACGGTAACGCATCCAGCAAAAACGCGGCGCAGCTCGGCGCGTTTGTCGCGCCTCTGGCGCAACTGGCGCTGGGTGTGATTGAAAACGAACAGTGATAACAGGAATCGGGAGAAAACTAATGGCGACGAATCTTTTTGACCTCAGTGGAAAAATTGCACTGGTTACCGGCGCCAGCCGCGGTATCGGTGAGGCCATTGCCAAATTACTGGCGGAGCAGGGGGCCCATGTGCTGGTCTCCAGCCGCAAGATTGAAGGCTGCCAGGCGGTAGCCGATGCGATTATCGATGCCGGTGGCAAAGCGGAAGCGCTGCCCTGCCATATCGGCAGTATGGAAGAAATTGACCGCGCCTTTTCCCATATCCGGGATAAATTCGGCAAGCTGGATATTCTGGTGAACAACGCGGCCACCAATCCTTATTTTGGCCATATTCTGGATACCGACCTGGGTGCCTTCCAGAAGACCGTGGACGTGAATATCCGCGGCTATTTCTTTATGTCGGTGGAAGCCGGCAAACTGATGCGGGAAGCCGGTGGTGGCTGCATCGTCAATACTGCTTCCATCAATGCCCTGCAGCCCGGGGTTGGCCAGGGTATCTACTCCATCACCAAGGCGGCGGTGGTCAATATGACCAAGGCGTTCGCCAAGGAGTGCGCCCAGTTCAATATCCGCGTGAATGCACTGTTGCCGGGATTGACCAAAACCAGATTTGCCGGTGCGCTGTTCTCCCACGAGGAAATCTACAACACCGCCATCGGCCATATTCCCATGCATCGCCACGCTGAGCCGGAGGAAATGGCGGGAACTGTCCTGTATCTGGTTTCCGATGCCAGCAGTTACACCAACGGTGAATGCGTGGTTGTGGACGGCGGCCTCACCGCCTGTGGAGGACTGTAAGCCATGAACGCAAACAATCGCGATCCACTGTTGGATTTTACCGGTAAGGTGGCGTTGATTACCGGTGCCGCCAGCGGCTTCGGTGCGCTGCTGGCTAAGGAGCTGGGCAAGCGCGGGGCCAGCCTGGTGCTGGGGGATATCAATGAAGCGGGACTTACCGCCATAGTCGAGGAGCTGGTCGCCGCGGATGTTCCGGTGCAGGCGGTGGCCTGCGATGTAGCCTCGGAGGCGGACTGCGCGGGACTGGTGGCGCTGGCGCGGGAAAACTTTGGACGGCTCGATATCGCGGTGAACAACGCCGGCATTGCCCCGCCCATGCACTACCTCGAGGAGGTGGACGAGGCGCTGTTTGACCAGCAGCAACAGGTCAACGTCAAAGGGGTCTTTTTTGGCCTCAAGCACCAGCTCAAACTGATGCGCGAGCAGGGTGGCGGCATTATATTGAACGTCAGCTCCATGGCGGGCCTGGGTGGTGCTCCCAAGGTTTCGGCCTACTCCGCGGCGAAGCACTCGGTCATCGGCCTGACCCGCACCGCGGCGATTGAATATGCGCGACACAATGTCCGTGTCAACGCGGTCTGCCCCTTCTATACCCTGACGCCCATGGTGACGGATATCGAAGCCCCGCAGGGGTCTTCGGTGGAACAGGTACATGCCCTGTTTGCCGCCGGTTGCCCGATGAAGCGCCTGGGACAGCCGGAAGAAGTGGTGAGTGTCATGGTGATGCTGTGTTCACCGGCATTGAGTTACCTCACTGGCCAGGCACTGGCGATTGACGGTGGTGTTTCCGCCTTCTGACATAATTTTAAAAGGGAAAAAGTATGTCTACTGCCATTGCTGTGAAGGATTACGCCAGTTTTATCGGCCGCAAAACCGAGGCGACCGATTGGCTCAAGATCGGGCAGGAACGTGTCAACGCATTTGCCGACTGCACCCTGGATCACCAGTTTATTCACGTAGATCCGGAAGCGGCGAAACAGACACCTTTCGGTTCCACCATCGCCCACGGCTTCCTGACTTTGTCGTTGTTGTCCCACTTTGCCGAGCAGTTAAAGATCGCAATGGATGGGGTCAGGATGGGGGTCAATTACGGGCTGGATAAGGTGCGTTTTATCAATCCCGTCAAGGTTGGCCAGCGCGTGCGGGCGCGGGGAAAAATTCTCGATATCGTGGAAAAAAGCCCCGGCCAATTTCAGCTCAAGCTGGAGATTACCGTGGAAATCGAAGGGGAAGACAAGCCCGCACTGATTGCCGAGTGGCTGGTTTTGCAGTTTGTCTGAAATCCAATAATTGATGAGGGAAAGTCATGTCCATTGCATTCGAAGGCCAAGTTGCCATTGTGACCGGTGCCGGCAACGGCCTGGGTAGGTCCCATGCGCTGGAGCTTGCGCGCCGCGGTGCCAAGGTGGTTGTCAATGATCTCGGCGGGACCCGCGATGGCTCCGGTGCTTCGCTTACCGCGGCCGAGACGGTGGTGGAGGAAATCCGGGCTGCCGGTGGCGAGGCGATCGCCAATGGTGCCAACGTGACCAATTACGCAGAAGTGGAAGCCATGGTCAGAGCGGCTGCGGAGCGCTGGGGCAGGGTGGATATCCTGGTCAACAACGCCGGCATCCTGCGTGACAAATCCTTTGCCAAGGTATCCGTAACCGATTTCCGCCTGGTGGTGGATGTGCACCTGATGGGCGCCGTGAACTGCACCAAGGCGGTGTGGGAGCTGATGCGTGAACAGCGGTACGGCCGTATCGTGATGACCACTTCTTCTTCCGGCCTGTACGGCAATTTCGGACAGTCGAACTACGGCGCAGCCAAGACCGCACTGGTGGGCTTTATGAACACCCTCTGCCTGGAGGGGGAAAAATACGGCATCAAGGTCAACTGCCTGTCTCCCACCGCCGCCACCCGGATGACCGAGGACATTATCCCGGACAAGAGCGTACTCGAACTGATGACGCCGGAATCGGTCACCGCAGGATTGGTGGCGCTGGTGGCCGAGGATGCCCCCAATCGCTTTATTCTGTGCGCCGGGGCCGGTGCCTACGCGAAGGCCAGAATCGTCGAGACCGAAGGTATTTATCTGACCCCGGAACAGCAGACTGCGGAAAATGTGCTGGCAAACCTCGACGCAATCAGCGATGAGAGGGACCAGCAGGAACTTGTGGGTGGCTTGAATCAGACCCTCAAGTTTGTGCAGAAAGCCGCGGCGTCCATGGGCGTCAAATTGGGATAGGAGGGACCCAGATGAAAGAAGCTGTCATTGTATCTACCGCGCGCACTCCGATCGGCAAGGCCTACCGCGGTGCCTTCAATAATATCGAAGCCCCCAGCCTGGCAGCGCATGCAGTGCGCGC
>NZ_CAJXKH010000044.1 GCF_913055755.1 uncultured Microbulbifer sp. | reverse complement strand
GTCTTGTGAGACCTTCCGCGAGAGGGACCTCGCGGAAGAGCCCCCAGGGATGGGTTTACGGCGTGTCTCGCAAGACCGCACCCGGTAGCGACACCGCCACGGATATATCAATACATAATTCTAATAATCGGGTTCAGTCGATGCTGAAGAGAAACTTCACCGAGGAACAGGTGATGTTCCGCGACGCCTATCGCAAGTTCCTGCACGAACAGATCGTGCCCTATATGGAAGGCTGGCGAGAGGATGGAATCGTGGATCGCCAGGCGTTCCGCAAGGCCGGGGAAATGGGTTTCCTGATGGTGTGGCCGGACGAAGAGTACGGTGGCCTGGGGGATGACGATTTCCGCTTCGAGCAGATCATCATCGAGGAAAACCAGTACGCCCTCACCGGGGACTGGTATGCCACCCTGCACAGCCGTCTGGTTGGCCCCTACCTGAAACGCTTTGGCAGCCGCGAGCAACTGCAACGGTTTATGCCCGCTTGTGTCAGCGGCGACATTATTCTCGCCATCGCGATGACCGAGCCCGATGCGGGCAGCGACCTCGCCGGCATGCGCGCCACCGCCATCGACCAGGGCGACCACTTCCTGCTGAACGGCAGCAAGACGTTTATTTCCAACGGCGTCAATGCCGACCTCATTATCGTTGCCGCCAAGACCGACCCGGTAAACAACCCGCGCCAGATCGGCCTGTTCCTGGTGGAGCGGGGCATGGATGGCTTCGAGCGCGGGCGCAACCTGAAGAAAATGGGCAAGAAAGCCCAGGATACCGCGGAGCTCTTTTTCACCAATGTCAAAATCCCCAGGGCGAACGTGCTGGGAGATCCGGCAAAGGGCTTTTCCTACCTGATGGAGGCGCTGGCGGAAGAACGCCTGATCGCAGCCACGGAATTCATCGCAGCCGCCCAGAAAGCCTTCGACATCACCCTGGATTTTGTGTGCGAGCGCAAGATGTTCGGCAAAACCCTGGCGGATTTCCAGAACACCCAGTTCAAGCTAGCGGAACTGCGCGCGGAACTGGATATGCAGCAGGTGTATATCGACCAGTGCGTGGCAGCGGTAAACCAGGGTGCGCTTTCGACCATCGATGCCGCCAAGGCGAAACTGGTCACTAGCGAACTGCTCTGTCGCGTGGTTGACGAGGGGGTACAGCTGCACGGGGGCTCCGGTTATATGGACGAGTACCCGATTTCCCGTATGTATACCGATGCGCGTATTACCCGTATCTACGCGGGCACTTCCGAAGTGATGAAACTGCTGATCAGTCGCGATTTCCTGCGCGACGATTACGAGCAGTTTGTCGACCGTCTTTAATAAACAAAAATCGTAGTGAGAGGTGGGAATTATGGATATCAAGGGAAAAACCGCAATTGTGACCGGTGGCGCATCCGGCCTGGGTCAGGCGACGGTCGAGCGTTATATTGCCGACGGCGCCAACGTGGCCATTTTTGACCTGGACGAGAAGGGTGGCACGGCGCTGGCGGAGAAGCTGGGTGAACGCGCCCTGTTCTGCAAGGTCAACGTGGCCGATGAGGCATCCGTAGCGGAAGCGATTACCGCGGTGATCGAACAGTTCGGGGCACTGCATATCGTCAACAACTACGCCGGTATCGGTTCTGCCTGCAAGACCTACGGCAAGAATGGCCCGCACCCCCTGGACAGCTATATGAAAGTGGTGATGGTGAACCAGGTGGGCACCTTCAATGTGGCGCGACTGGCCGCCGAGCGCATGGCGGCCAACGAGCCGGTCAACGATGACGGCGTGCGCGGGGTAATCATCAACACCGCCTCCGTTGCCGCCTACGAAGGCCAGGTGGGTCAAGTGGCCTACAGTGCGACCAAGGGCGCGGTGGTGGGTATGACCCTGCCGATGGCCCGAGAACTGGCCAGTTATGGTATCCGCGTAAATACCATCGTCCCGGGGCTGATCCATACACCGCTGTTTGAAACCGTGGAAGAGTCCTATTACAAATCACTGGAGGCGTCCACCGTGTTCCCGCAGCGCCTGGGCAAGACCAGTGAGATCGCGGCGCTGTCGGCACATATCGTCGAGAACGACTACATCAACGGTGAGTGTATCCGTATGGATGCCGGCATCCGCATGCAGCCGCGTTAAGTCAATTTTCTCTCTGTTGCCTGTCTAGACCCGCTCTGCGGGCTCTTTTTCCGGCAACCGGATATCGGAGTGAATCATGGGTGTATTGAGTGGGTATCGCGTCATCGAACTGGTGGGGATGGGCCCCTGTCCCATGGCCGGCATGCTGTTTGCGGATATGGGCGCTGAAGTAATTTGCGTGGACCGCGGGTTGCAGGTCGACCCCATGTACGCCAAGGACATGAGCCGCCGCGGCAAGAAGTCCGTGGTACTCGACCTGAAGAGCGATGAGGGCAGGGCGGTGTTCCTCAAGCTGGTGGCCTCCGCCGATGTGCTGATCGAAGGCTTTCGCCCGGGAGTGATGGAAAAACTCGGGATCGGTCCGGATGAATGCATGGCGGTGAACCAGAAACTGGTATACGGGCGCATGACCGGCTGGGGGCAGGACGGCCCGCTGGCCAACAATGCCGGTCACGATATCAATTACATCGCGCTCACCGGCGCCCTGCACGGTATTGGCCGCAAAAACGAAAAGCCGATGGTACCGCTTAATCTGGTGGGCGATTTTGGCGGCGGCACCATGTTTCTGGTGATGGGGGTTCTCGCTGCGCTGCTGGAAGGCAAGATGTCCGGCAAGGGGCAGGTGGTGGATGCGGCGATGGTGGACGGGGTGGCCAACCTGATGTGGATGTGCCACAGCTTTCATGCCGCCGGTATGTGGAACCTGGCGGAGCGCGAAAGCAATATTCTCGACGGCGCGGCATTTTTTTACGATACCTACGAAACCCGGGACGGCAAGTACATTGCCCTGGGCTCCATCGAACCACAGTTTTTCGCCCGCTTTGTGGAGCTGGCGGGACTGGATAAAAACACCTTCAACAGCGCCGCGCAGGCCAACCCATCTCGCTGGGCGGAACTGAAACAGCAGCTCGCCGAAAAAATCCGCGAGAAGACCCGCGACGAGTGGTGTGCATTACTGGAAGACAGTGATGCCTGTGTCTCGCCGGTACTGAGTGCCGATGAAGCGCCGCAGCACCCGCACAATACGGCGCGCGACAGCTATATCCCGGTCGATGGCTATCTGCAGCCTTCACCGGCCCCCCGCTTCAGTCGTACACCGTCGTCGGTGCTACATGGCCGCCGCCAGCCGGGTGCGGATACCGCCAACGTCCTCGCGTCCCTTGGTTACAGTGAGGAAGAGCTGGAAGCACTGCAGAAGACCGGCACCGTAAAAACCACTGCCACTGTGGAATCAGCATAAGGAACGATTATGGAACTCTATGAAACAGTGCTGTACCGGGTGGAAAACCGGGTGGCGATCGTCACCCTGAACCGGCCGGAATCGCGCAACTCCCTGAACCAGAAACTGCGCCTGGAATTGCGGCATGTGATCGAAAAGGCCAATGCGGATGACGGGGTGCGAGCGGTGGTGATCAATGCCGCGGGCAGTGGCTTCTGTGCCGGGGCCGACCTTACCGAGCGCCTGCCGGGTGCCGAGCGCGACGGCTTTGTTACCGAAGTTTTGAACGGCGAGTACCACCCCATCATTCTGGGAATCCGCAAATCCCCCAAGCCGTATATCAGTGCGGTACAGGGCGCAGCCGCCGGGATCGGCTCCTCCATCGCCATGGCCTGTGACCTGATGATCATGGCCGACAATGCATTCCTGTATTCCGCCTTCGGCAGTATCAGCCTGTTGCCGGATGGCGGTAACCACAAGATGCTGCTCGAGCGCCTGGGCTCCAAGCGTGCATTTGAGATGATCGCACTTTCGCAGAAGCTGGACAGCGCTCGCTGTGTGCAGCTGGGGATTGCCAACCGCGTGGTACCGGCGGATGCACTGGAAGCGGAAGCCCTGCGTTTCGCCGAACAGGTGACGGCGGCGGCGCCGCTGACACTGCGCTATTCGAAACAGGTGCTGCGGGAGGCAGAGACCTACGATCTAGAATCGGTAATGGCACTGGAAGCAGAAATCCAGAATCTGCTATTCCGCAGTCGCGACTTCCGCGAGGGCGCCCAGGCGTTCTTCGAAAAACGTCAGCCGGAATTTGAAGGACGCTGAAAAGTCTGGGGAAGGCGGGGGAGGATCCAAGGAATGATAGAGAACCTTTTTTCACTGCAGGGGAAAACCGCACTGGTCTCCGGTGCTTCCAGCGGCCTCGGGGCGTATTTTGCCGAAGTGCTGGCGCAGGCCGGCGCCGAGGTCATTATTGCTGCGCGCCGGGTAGAAAAACTGGATGAGCTCGCGGGAAAAATTGTCGCCAATGGTGGCAGGGCCAGGGTGGTGGCGATGGATGTGGCCAGCCCCGAAAGTGTCGAACTTGCCTTTCAGGCCATCGACGCAATGACCGGGCAGCTGGATATCCTGGTCAACAATGCCGGGATCAGTACCAAACCCGGCAGGTTTGTGGAGCAGGAAGAAGATATCTGGGGCGGGCTGCTGGATGTGAACCTGCGCGGTGTGTGGCGGGTTGCCCGCGAAGCGGCGATCCGGATGAAGGCGCACGGGAGTGGAACCATCATCAATACCGGTTCCATTTACAGCCTGTGCACCGGCATCATGAAAACCGATTACAACGTGTCCAAGGTAGCGGTGGCGCAGCTGAGCAAGAATATGGCGCTGGAGCTCGGCCGTTACGGGGTACGGGTGAATACATTGTGTCCGGGGTATTTTGCGTCCGATATCAACGCCGCAGAATTCGGCACCGAAAAGGGGCGGGAATATATTCGCAAGCTGGTGCCCCAGCGCCTGGGGGAATACCGTGAGCTCGCGGGGCCACTGCTGCTGCTGGCCAGTGATGCAGGCAGCTTTATCAACGGCGTCGCGCTGCCGGTGGATGGGGGCAGTCTGCTGAGCCCGATTTAACGCAGTGACACCCCGGTGATTCTGCCAGCGGGGTGTCGATGTCCCGGGGTAGTGCAGACCGGTTATTTTCCGCGGCGTCGCTCCACATCGTACAGCAGCCCGTGGCGCGCGGAATAGAAATGCCAGGTGATGAGCAGGCATACCACGTAAAATGCGAGGAAGCACCACAGCGCCGCATTTGCCGACCCGGTCATCTCGATTGATGTGCCGTATGCCTTGGGAATGAAGAAGGCTCCGTAGGCGGCAATTGCACTGGTAAAGGCGATGATGGCAGCACTCTCCCGATCGATCTGGCGCTGCAGGTCTTCGCCGGACAGGCCGGGCATCAGCCGTGGTACCTCCTTGCCCATGATCACCGGTATCATCTGGAAGGTCGAAGCGTTACCCACCCCGGTAAGGAAGAACAGGGCCAGGAAACAGCCGAAGAAGCCCATGAACGCACCGGGCGCCTGGTTGTTGGTGAGGAAATAGATTACCCCGAAAACCGCCACGATCATCAGTGCAAAGGTCCAGAAGGTAACCCGCGCACCGCCAAACTTGTCGGCCATCCAGCCGGTGCCGGCGCGGCTAAGGGCACCCACCAGCGGTCCGAGAAATACCAGTTTCAGTGCATCCACTTCCGGGAACTGCAACCGCGAAAGCAATGGGAAACCTGCGGAATAGCCGATAAAACTGCCGAAGGTGCCCGTATACAGAATACACATCAGCCAGTTGTGTTTGCGCTTGAATATGATGGCCTGGTCGCTGAAGCTGGAGCGGGCGTCGGCGATGTCATTCATTCCCCACCAGGCGGCTACCGTGGACGCAATAATCAGTGGTACCCAGATAAAGCCCGCATTCTGCATCCACAGCAGGGTGCCATCACCGGCTTGCTGAGGCTCGCCACCGATCACCCCGAACACTCCGACGGTAATCACCAGCGGCACCAGGAACTGCATCAGGGACACACCCAGATTGCCAAGGCCGGCATTCAGGGCCAGTGCGTTGCCTTTTTCCTTTTTCGGGAAGAAAAACGCAATGTTGGCCATCGACGAGGCGAAGTTGCCGCCGCCGAAGCCGCACAGCAGTGCCAGTACCAGGAAAATGAGGAAGGGGGTATTGGGATCCTGCACCGCATAGCCCATGCCAATAGCGGGAATCAACAGTGAAGCGGTGGACAGGGTGGTCCACAAGCGGCCGCCAAATATGGGTACCATAAAGCTGTAGAAAATCCGCAGGGTGGCACCGGACAGGCCCGGCAGTGCTGCCAACCAGAACAACTGCGATGGAGTGAAGTCGAAGCCGATGGCGGGCAGGCGGGCGACCACCACGGACCACACCATCCACACCGCAAACGCGAGCAACAGCGCCGGGATTGAAATCCACAGGTTGCGCCTTGCAATGGCGCGTCCTTTGCTTTCCCAGAACTCCGCGTCTTCCGGATGCCAGTCCTGCAGTTCCCGCTGCCCTTCGGCGCTGGATAGTTCTGCGAAGGTTTTTTTAACTTGTGTTTCCGAGGGTTCCCCGGCGAAACCGGAAACGCCTTTTACATCTGCCCGCTCTTCCGCCTGGATGGCCAGGTGCATCCAGATCAGCGAAAACACCACGATGGCAAACAGGATGGCAAAGCAGCTGGTATAGATTCCGGTCAGATCCAGTGCCATGCCAAAAATGATCGGCAGGATAAATCCACCGAGGCCGCCGATCATGCCCACAAGCCCGCCGACGGAGCCTACGTGCCGCGGGTAATACATGGGAATGTGTTTATAGATTGCCGCTTTTCCCAGGCTCATGAAAAAGCCGAGAATGAACAGCGTAACCACAAAGGGCCAAAGTCCCATTTCCGTAGAAAAGGAGAGGGGACCGCGTTTGGTATCGATAATGTACTGGGTTGGCGGGTAGGAGAGCATGAGCAGCAGAACCAGGGAAAACCCGAAGGTCCAGTACATCACCGACCGGGCACCAAAGCGGTCCGAGAGGTGTCCGCCATAGGCGCGGAACAGCGATGCCGATAGCGAGAAGGCGGCGGCGCAGCTACCGGCGACTTTCAGGTCCACTTCGTAGACGTCCACCAGATAGTGGGGCAGCCACAGGGCCAGGGCGACAAAGCCACCGAAGACAAAAAAATAGTAGAGCGAGAAGCGCCACACCCGGATATCTTCGAGGGGCGCGAACTGCTGTGCAAAGGAAACGGGCTTGGCACCGGACGAGCGCTGTGCAAGCAGCTGCGGTTCATCCTTTGCCATGAGATAAAAAACAATGCCTATCAGGGCGAGGGCGGCGGCCCATACATAGGCCACCGTGTGCCAGCCGAACGCGACCATGATAAAGGGTGCTACAAATTTGGTGACCGCAGCACCCACGTTGCCCGCACCGAAAATACCCAGCGCGGTGCCCTGCAATTCCGGTCCATACCAGCGCGAAACATAAGTTACACCGATAATAAACGATCCCCCGGCAAGGCCGATCCCCAGTGCCGCCAGCAAGTACATCGGATAGGAGGAGGCGAGGGTCAGCAACCAGGTGGCGAGCGCCGCAAGCAGCATCTGCAGGGAGAATACCAGCCGGCCGCCATAGCGCTCGGTCCAGATACCGAGAACCAGGCGGGTTACCGATCCGGTGAGGATAGGCGTGGCCACCAGGATACCGAACTGGGATTCGCTGAGCCCCAGCTCTTCCTGGATGGCGATGCCAATGATCGAGAAAATCGTCCACACCGCAAAACACGCGGTAAACGCGATGGTGCTGAGAGTTAGCGCGCGGGTCTGATCGGACTTGGAAATTTCGGCTGTCGAGTTCATGTGGACGGCTCCCTGTTAAATCCAACCGCCTCAGGCAAAGAAAATGTAGAGGGTGATCAGCACGCAGGCGATCACCACGAATGCCCATACCAGTGGCCAGCCGCTCGATTTCCTGGTGGTCACATGCACGTTTTCCATCGGGTCGTGGCCCTGCTGGTCGGGGCCGTAGGTGTCGTCGTGCACCGCGTGCAGGTCCGGGTTCAGGTGGGCGTCCTTGGGCGGTTTTTTCTCAGTCATGGGCTTGGCCCTCACTTTGTATGGCAACCGGATCGAGTTGCACACCTTCAATCTTTGCGCGGCGCGCCAGTTCAACGATGTACCGGGATGCAGCGTTTACCCAGGCGCGCGCTTCCAGCAGGTCGATAATCTTTTCCCTGGCAAGTTCGAAGGGGAGTGTCTGCCCGTCGATCTTGCGTTGCAGGCGTACCAGGTGCCAGCCGAAGCGGCTGCGAACCGGTTCCCGGGCGCTGCACCCTTCCTCCAGGGTTTCCAGTACCGCGTGCAGCGACCGGTCCAGTTCACCGCGCCGCACCTGACCCAGGGAGCCCCCCTGCTGGGCGGTGGGGCAGCCGGAAAATTCCTGTGCGGCGTCGGCAAAGCGCCGGGCATCGTCAGCCAGTTCGGCTGCCAGTGCCCGTGCTTTCTGCTCGGCGTCGCGCCAGCCCTGGTCACTGTCTTCCGCAGGTTCGATCAGGATGTGCGCCGCTTCGAATAGATCCGGCGTGCGGAAGCGGTGCAGATGGCCATCGTAATAGCGGCGGCACTCCTCCTCGCTGACCTGCGCCGGGGGCAGCTCCTGTTCCAGTAGTGCGCGCACGGTGGCGTCATCGTCGGTTTCGGTACATTCGTCCGCGCTCCGCTCCGGCTGCGGATCGATACGCCGGCTGGCGGCCTCGTGCAGCAACAGTTCCTTTATCACCAGCGCGCGTGCGGCTTCATGCCATGCGGATTCGGCGTCGCCGGCGCGGTGATTCTGCATTTCCCGGGCAATCTGGTCTTCCGGGATTTGCACACCGTTGACGCTGACCACACCGAAGGCGAGCACCGGCGGCTGCGGTCGGGCGGCAGCTGTCGAGCAACCGCAGCCTCCGGTTTCGCAGGCGCTGGGCAGCACGGGTTCCGGGTGGGTGTCTGCAGTGTTCGGTGGTATCTCTACATAGCGTATGGCGCTGTCTTTACTCATGGTTCGCGCTCATTTGTTGGATGCGGCAGGGCGGCTGCCGCTGGTTGCTGCCGGCACCGGGGTGGTGGACTTTCTGCCCAGCCGCCGTGAACGCACGACCTGGTAGCCCGGGCGCAGCAGGTAGGCAACCGGCGCACTCCAGATATGCACCAGGCGCGAAAAGGGGGTGATCAGGAACAGTGTCAGTCCCAGTACGATATGGACCTTGTATACCAGCTGCGCATCGATGATCAGGTCGGCGGCTGCGGGATTGAAGGTGAGAACCCCCTGGGCCCAGCCCATAAACAGCACCATGGCTTCGCCATCCAGGTGATCCATGGTCCAGATGGTGGTCGCGAGGCCCAGCAGCAGCTGTATCCACAGCAGCAGGAGCACCAGGATGTCACCCACCGAGGAGCTGCGCCGGATACGCGGGTCGAACAGGCGCCGATGCAGCAGCAGGCTGCAGCCAATAAATCCCAGGATCCCGGCGATGCCACCCACTATCAAAGCCATCAGCTGTTTGAAGCCGTGACTGATGCCGAGGGCGTCAAAAAAGCCGATGGGTGTGAGCAGGCCGACAAAGTGCCCGAACAGCAGGATCAGTACCCCGAGGTGAAACAGGTTCGATCCCACCATCAGCTGCTTGCGACGCAGGAATTGGGAAGACTGTGAGCGCCAGGTGTACTGCCCCTTGTCGAAGCGGATGATGCTGCCGAGAATCAGCACCGTGAGGGCAACATATGGATACCAGCCAAACAGCAAGTAGTTGATGAAACTGTGCATGGATTTGCCTCTCAATTATCACTGGAGCTCATGATCAGCTTGCCCGCGGCCTTCAGTTTCTCCACCACGCCGCTGACAGGCCGGCCCTGAGTGGATGCCATAAAGGTCACCGGCTCCTCTTCCCAATCCTCGTCCACGGACTTTGTCTCGGATGCCCGTCCCCGTTCCACAAGTTCGCGCACCGATTCCGGGTCGGGCTTTTCCCCGGCCATTGTCAGCAGCCCGTGAAAAATCGCCGCATACTCGGACTGGCACTCTTCCAGCCGCTGCAGTAGCGCCGCAAATACATGGGATGGCCGCGACAGCCAGTCGCGGGCCTCGTCCTCTGACAGGCAGGAGACAAATTCGAGAAACATCGGAATAAAGTCCGGCAGTTCTTCCCGGGTCATCAGGAAACCGCGCTCAATGTATGCTTCCCCCAGGTCGATCATCGCCTGGCCGCGGTCGCGGCTCTCGCCGTGAATATGCTCGAAGAAGTGCAGTGACAGGGCGCGGGAGTTGTCGAACAGGCCCGAATAGTCGATCTGCAGCTCAAGCAAAGGCAGGTGTTCAAATTTATCCAGCAGCGGTGCCAGGTAAGTGCGGCTTGCGGCGGGCAGTGACGCTTCGGAATCCAGCGCGTCCCGTACCTCGGCAATATGCGCCTTGAGGGTTTCGCTGGGATAGTCCATCAGTAGCGCCAGCGCGCGTAGGGTCCTTTTCATCAGGAAGCATCCGTGTAGGGTTTGCGCGGCATCTTTTTGGGGCCGCCGAATACATCTCTGTCTTTACTCTTGCCGTTGCGCGGCTCGGTGAAGGCGAAGCCCGCAGTGCCCCGCAGCTGGTAGGCGTTTTCGTCGAACTCCCGGTGGTTGGTGGGAATGACATAGCGATCTTCGTAGGCGGCCAGCGCCATATAGCGGTACATCTCCTCGATGGTGGCACTGTTCAGGCCCACGTTCTGCGGGATCTTTTCATCGCTCACCCCATCCACCGTCTTCCCCCGCATATAGGCGCGCATGGCCAGCATGCGCTCCAACGCCCTGGCAACTGGCGTTTCGTCGCCGGCGGTCAGCAGATTGGCGAGGTAGCGCAGCGGGATGCGCAGGGAGCGTACATCGGGCATGCCGTTGTTGACTGCCATCTTGCCGGCTTCCGCTGCGGACTGGATCGGGGACAGCGGCGGGATATACCAGACCATCGGCAGGGTGCGGTATTCCGGATGCAGCGGAAACGCCACCTCCCACTCCATGGCCATCTTGTACACCGGGGATTTCTTCGCAGCATCGAGCCAGGCTTGGGGAATCCCCGCACGCAGCGCCCGTTTCTGCACTTCGGGGTCGTGGGGATCCAGGAATATGTTCCGCTGTGCCTGGTAGAGATCCTTTTCATTTTCGACCGAGGCCGCCGCTTCAATCTTGTCGGCATCGTAAAGCAGGACGCCCAGGTAGCGGATGCGGCCGACACAGGTCTCCGAGCACACCGTGGGCATGCCGGCTTCGATCCGGGGATAGCAGAAAATGCACTTTTCCGATTTCCCGGTGGACCAGTTGTAATAGATTTTCTTGTACGGGCAGCCGGAGACACACATGCGCCAGCCGCGGCACTTGTCCTGGTCGATGAGAACTATGCCGTCTTCTTCGCGCTTGTAAATGGCCCCCGATGGGCAGGAGGCGACACAGGAGGGATTGAGGCAGTGTTCACACAGCCGCGGCAGATACATCAGGAAGGTCTGTTCGAACTGGCCGTAGATTTCCTTTTCTACCCCGGAAAAGTTGTAGTCCCGGGAGCGCTTGCTGAACTCACCGCTGAGGTCATCTTCCCAGTTGCCGCTCCATTCGATTTTGGTCAGGGCTTCACCGGTGACCAGGGAGCGGGGTTTGGCCGAGGGTTGCGCCTGTAGCTCCGGCGCTTTCTGCAGCCATTCGTACTCGAAGGTGTAGGGCTCGTAGAAGTCGTCAATTTCCGGGAGATCCGGGTTGGCAAAGATATTCGCCAGCAGGCGCCACTTGGACCCGGCGCGGGGCTGCAGCTTGCCGTTTTTTTTGCGCACCCAGCCACCGTTCCAGCGCTCCTGGTTTTCCCAGTCCTTGGGATAACCAATGCCCGGCTTGGATTCAACATTGTTGAACCAGGCATACTCGACGCCTTCGCGGTTGGTCCATACGTTCTTGCAGGTAATTGAACAGGTATGACAACCAATGCACTTGTCGAGGTTCAACACCATCCCGATCTGCGCCCGGATTTTCATCGCGCTTCCCTGTGAATTTACGGTTCAACAACCGCCTGTATTTCGAATTCCCAACGGTCCATATCGCGCAGGACCCCTTACTCAAGGCGTCTGCACCCCAGCGCCGTCAGCTGTGTACTTCCTTGTCAAACCAGTTGATCTCGTTCATTTTGCGCACCACCACAAACTGGTCGCGGTTGGCGCCCACGGTGCCGTAATAATTGAAGCCGTAGGCCAGCTGGCAGTAGCCGCCAATCATGTGTGTCGGCTTCACATTGATACGGGTGACCGAATTGTGAATCCCGCCGCGCTGGTTGGTAATTTCCGAGCCTACGGTATTCACGATTTTTTCCTGGGCGTGATACATGATGGCGGTACCGGCCATCACCCGCTGCGAGACAATCGCGCGCGCGGTCAGGGCGCCATTGATATTGAAGGCTTCAATCCAGTCGTTGTCCTCGATACCGGCCTGTTTTGCATCCACTTCACTGATCCACACCACCGGGCCGCCACGGTTGAGGCTCAGCAGAATCAGGTTTTCGGTGTAGGTGGAGTGAATCCCCCACTTCTGGTGTGGAGTGAGGATATTCAGCTGGATTTCCGGGTTGCCGTTGGGGATTTTCCCCAGTACCTGTTTGACCGAGCGGGTGTCGATGGGTGGCCGCCAGGTGACAAAACCCTCGCCGAAGGCCAGCATCCACTGGTGGTCCTGGAACAAATGCTGGCGCCCGGTGAGTGTGCGCCAGGGGATCAGCTCGTGCACGTTGGTCCAGTTCGAGGTATAGGAAACGTGTTCACTCTCGATACCGGACCAGATTGGCGAGGAAATGATTTTGCGCGGCTGTGAGACCACATCGCGGAAGCGGATTTTCTCCTCCTCCTTGCCTTCCGCCAGGTGCAGGTGGTCGCGGCCGGTTGCCTTGGCCAGAGCCTGCCAGGACTTGACCGCGACTTCGCCATTGGTTTCCGGCGCGAGCATCAGGATGGCTTCACAGGCCTCGATATCCGTTTCGATTTTCGGGCGGCCGGCGCACTCGCCGGTGGTAACGGTGCCATTGAGGCTCGCCAGGTTGGCAATTTCGCTGTCGGTATTCCAGTTGAGGCCCTTGCCGCCGTTGCCCTTGGATTCCAGCATCGGGCCGATGGAGACAAAGCGCTCGTAGGTGGCGGGGTAGTTGCGCTCCACCACCGCGATATCCGGCATGGTGCGTCCGGGGACCGGTTCACATTCGCCTTTTTTCCAGTCCTGGGGCTGGTAGGGCTGGGCAATTTCCGCCGGGGTGTCGTGCTGGATGGGTGTCAGCACCAGGTCCTGCTCGACCCCGAGTACTTCCGGACACACCTCGGAAAACTTCTTGGCAATGCTTTTGAAAATATCCCAGTCGCTGCGGCATTCCCACACCGGGTCCACCGCCGCGGTCAGGGGGTGGATAAAGGGGTGCATGTCCGAGGTATTGAGATCGTGCTTTTCATACCAGGTGGCGGTTGGCAGCACTATGTCGCAGTACAGGCTGGTGGTCGACATCCTGAAATCCAGGTTGACCATCAGATCCAGTTTGCCCGCCGGTGCCTTGTCGTGCCAGGCGACCTCGGTGGGCCGTTTGACTTCATTGCTTTCCTCGGTGCCCACCACACCGTGCTGTGAACCGACGAAATGCTTGAGGAAGTACTCGTGGCCCTTGCCGCTGGCGCCCAGCACATTGGAGCGCCAGAAAAACATATTGCGCGGCCAGTTTTGCGGGTGGTCCGGGTCTTCACAGGAAAAGCTCAGCTCCCCGGACTTCAGCTTGTCCGGGATCGCCGCGCGAGGGTCAGCGCCGGCCTCCTTGAGCTGTTTTGCCAGCTGCAACGGGTTGGTCTGCAGCTGGGGTGCGGACGGCAGCCAGCCCATGCGCTCGGCGCGCACGTTGTAGTCGATCATCGCGTGGTCCCAGTCGCCCTCGGGGGCGAGCGGCGACAGGATGTCGGAAACCTTGAGGGATTCGTAGCGCCACTGGTCGGTGTGGGCGTAGAAAAACGAGGTGCCGTTCATATGACGGGGCGGGCGGGTCCAGTCCAGGCCAAATGCCAGCGGCAGCCAGCCGGTCTGTGGCCGCAGTTTTTCCTGGCCGACATAGTGGGCCCAACCACCCCCGGACTTGCCGCAGCAACCGCACATTACCAGCAGCGCGATAATGCCGCGATAGTTCATGTCCATGTGGTACCAGTGATTCAGGCCTGCGCCCAGAATCACCATGGAGCGGCCCTCGGTTTTTTCCGCGTTGCTGGCAAACTCGCGCGCGACGTGAATGATGTCGTCGCGCTTTACCCCGCACACGACTTCCGCCCAGGCGGGGGTAAACGGCACATCGTCATCGAAGCTCTGTGCGGTATTTTCACCGCCAAAGCCTCGCTCTACACCGTAGTTGGCGAGGAACAGGTCGAAGGTCGAAGCCACCCGGCAAGGGCCGTCTTTCAGGTCGAGGGTCGCTACCGGCACGCTGCGGTTGAGGATGGTATCGTGCGCGGTTGCGGTAAAGGTCTCCGGGGCATCGGCGCCAAAGTAGGGGAAGGCGACGTCTTCGCGGGCATCGGTTTGTTCCACGAGACTCAGCATCAGTCGGGTCTCGCGACCCTGGCCATCTTTTTCCTCCAGGTTCCATTTCCCTTCCTGGCCCCAGCGGAATCCCGCAGTGCCATTGGGGCAGACAATTTCGCCGCTGATTTCGTCGTATGCCACCGGCTTCCAGTCCGGGTTGTTGGACTCGCCGAGGGCGTCGCTGAAGTCCGCTGCGCGCAACAGGCGGTCCGGCACCAGACGGCCGTCGCGCTCAACCAGTTTTACCAGAAACGGCAAATCGGTATAGCGCCGGGCGTAGTCGATAAAATACGGCACTTGTCGTTTTACATAGAATTCGGACAGGATCACATGTCCCATGGCCAGGGCCAGGGCTGCATCGGTCCCCTGCTTGGGATGTAGCCAGAGGTCGGCAAACTTGCAGGCCTCGCTGAAGTCCGGGGAGACCACCACACTCTTGGTGCCCTTGTAGCGAACTTCAGAATAGAAATGTGCGTCCGGCGAGCGGGTTTGCGGGATATTGGAACCCCATACCAGCAGGTAGCTGGAGTTGTACCAGTCGGCACTCTCCGGCACGTCGGTCTGTTCGCCCCAGGTCTGGGGAGAGGAGGGGGGCAGGTCGCAGTACCAGTCGTAAAAACTCAACAGGGCGCCGCCGATCAGTGAAAGGTAGCGGCCACCGGCGGCGTAGGAAACCATCGACATGGCGGGAATCGGCGAGAAGCCCGCCACCCTGTCCGGTCCGTATTTGTCGATGGTATAGGCGTTGGCGGCGGCAATAACTTCGGTGATTTCCTCCCAACCCACCCGCACGAATCCGCCGCGGCCGCGACGGGATACCCAGCTGTCGCGGGTGTCCGGTTGTTCGACGATACTGCGCCATGCGGCGACGGGAGATGCATTGGCGCGCGCGGCACGCCAGGCCTTGATCAACCGGGCGCGCACCAGCGGGTATTTTACCCGGGTTCCGGAGTAGAGGTACCAGCTGTAACTGGCGCCGCGCGGGCAGCCGCGGGGTTCATGATTGGGGAGGTCGGGACGGGTGCGGGGGTAATCGGTCTGCTGGGTTTCCCAGGTGACGATGCCGCCTTTGACGTAGATCTTCCAGGAGCAGGAGCCGGTGCAGTTGACCCCGTGGGTGGAGCGCACGATTTTATCCGCGGCCCAGCGCTTGCGGTAGGTGTCCTCCCAATCGCGCGATTCATCAGTGGCGATTCCATGGCCTTCCGAGAATTTTTCCGAGTGTTGGCGGAAGAAGGTCAGGCGGTCTAGAAAATGGCTCATCGCAAGCCCATCCCTGAGGAAAATTGAGTCTGTAAATCCTCAACTTAGGAGTCACTTTCAGGGGTGTCAAACCGGTTCTGGGGGAATCCGACCGGCTGGCGCTGGCTGCGACGAGAAAAATTTTCCGTGAAAGTTTTGTGGTAAAAATTGCGCCTAACTGGTTTTCTACGTCGGCTTAAATCGCGCAGTTTTCCTCGCAGCTAACAGACCGTCGTTTCGCAGATATCCGCGGCCATTGCCGCCAGTGGTTTCACCAGTTCTCCCATTTGCAATGCCTTGGCACTGGATGCGTTGCCTTCCAGTGCGCGCTTCTTTACGCCCTGCAGAATGGCGGCGAAGCGGAAGAAGCAGAACGCCAGATAAAAGTTCCAGTGGGGAATGCCGGAAAGGCCGCGGCGTTCACAGTACCACTCAACATATTCGGCTTCCGAGGGGATGCCCAGGTCCGGGCGGGATAAACCGCCGAGCCCGGAAAGTACACCGCCGTGGGACATGCGCAACTGCATACACTGGTACGCGAGATCAAACAACGGGTGGCCCAGGGTGGAAAGCTCCCAGTCCATCAGTGCCAGTACCTTGGGCTCGCCGGGGTGGAACATCATATTGTCGAGGCGGAAGTCGCCGTGCACCAGCGTCACCTCGCCGTCGTCCCGGGGCAGGTTTTGTGGCAGCCACGCCATCAGCATATCCATATCGGCAATGCTCTCGGTGGCCGACGCCTGATATTGCTGGCTCCAGCGGTTGATCTGGCGCTCATAGAAATTCCCCGGGCGGCCGAAGTCCGCAAGCCCCGCGAGTTCCACGTCCACGGAATGCAGTTCCGCCAGTACCCGGTTCATTTCCCGGTATACGGCGCGGCGCGCGGAGGCGTTCAACTCCGGCAGGGCCGGGTCCCAGAATACCCGTCCTTGCACGTATTCCATCAGGTAAAACATGCTGCCGATAACGGACTCGTCTTCACACAGATGAAACACCTCCACCACCGGAACGGGAGTGTCCGCGAGGGCGGAAATTACACGGAATTCCCGATCCACCGCGTGGGCGGACTTCAGCAGGGTGCCCGGCGGCTTGCGCCGCAGCACATAGCGGCCGCTGGCGGCCTTGATCAGAAACGTGGGGTTGGACTGGCCGCCGGCGAACTTCTCTGCCGCCAGCGGTCCGTGAAAGCCCGGTACCTGCTGTTCCAGGTACTGGGCCAGCCGGTGTTGATCAAATCCAAAGGTGTTGTCGGACATGTTCTCTCCCTGTACTGCGATCAACTGTGCCGGGTTTTCGGCGCGTACTGGCCGATCACCTGCTTGCCCAGGGCCATCATGTGGACCTGGTCGGGGCCGTCTGCCTGGCGGCACCAGCGGGCATAGTTGAACGCCTCCGCCATAAAGTAGTCTTCCGTCAGACCGCCGGCGCCGTGCATCTGCATACAGCGGTCGAGAATTTCCTGCACCAGTTTCGGCACCGTGATCTTGCTCGCGGCGATCATGTCCCGCGCGGCGCTCGCCCCCACCTCGTCCATTTTTCGGCAGGTTTCCAGTACCAGCAGGCGCGCCATCTGGATCTCGGAAAAACTGCGGGCGATATCTTCGCGCACCGACTGGTGTCGGCTCAGCTGGCGGCCGAAGGTAGTGCGACTGGTGACCCGTTCACAGGTTTCTTCCAGGGCGCGCTGGGCGGCGCCGATCAGGCGCATGCAGTGGTGGATGCGGCCTGGCCCGAGCCGCCCCTGGGCAATTTCGAAGCCGCGGCCCTCGCCGAGCAGGACGTTGTCCAACGGCACCCGTACATTGTCAAAACGGATCTCGGCGTGGCCGATGGGGGCGTCGTCGTAGCCGAGGGTGGTGAGCGGGCGCACCAGGGTGATTCCGGGGGTGTCTTTCGGCACCAGTACCTGGGTCTGCTGCTTGTGCCGGTTGGGGTTTTCCGGGTCGGATTTTCCCATCACGATCAGAATTCTGGTGCGCTCGTACAGGGCGCCGGTAATAAACCACTTGCGTCCATTCAGCACCCACTCGTTGCCGTCGCGCTGGATGCGCAATTCGATATTGGTGGCGTCTGAAGAGGCCACCTGGGGCTCTGTCATGGCGTAGGAGGAGCGAATCTCGCCGTTCAGTAAGGGCGTCAGCCAGCGCTCGCGCTGCGCATCTGTGGCGTAGCGCATGAACACTTCCATATTGCCGGTGTCCGGCGCATTGCAGTTGAACACCTCCGGCGACCAGATCACCCGTCCCATCTGTTCCGCCAGTGGTGCGTAGTCGAGGTTGCTGAGCCCGCCGAAGTCACTGTACTCCCCGTGTGCCGTGGGTATGAACAGGTTCCACAGGCCCTCGTTGCGGGCCTTCTGTTTCAGACTGTCCATCAGTGGCAGCGGCGCAAAGCGGTTTTCCGCGCTTTCCAGTTGCTCGCGATAGCTGCGCTCGCTGGGATAGATCTGTTCTTCAAAAAAACACTGCAGTTTGGCCTGCAGGGTCATCGAGAGGTCACTGAACGTGAACATGGGCTTCTCCGGATGCAGTCGTTTCCTGTGCGTCATTGACAGCGGATGCCGGAGACTATAAAAAATCGGTAACAATCATCCCAATTTATTCTGGTGATGCAGTTTCATTGATCTGGTTAATGCAGATTTTACCGTGTGAGGGGGGAGCGGATGCGCCTGGACAAAGTCGATCTGAATCTGTTTGTGGTATTCGATGCCCTCTACCGCGAGCGCAGTGTGACCCGGGTGGCGCAGCTGCTCAACCTGACCCAGCCCGCGGTCAGCAATGCCCTCGGCCGGTTGCGCCAGACCTTTGACGACCAGCTGTTTGTGAAAACCCGCGAGGGCATGTGCCCGACGCCGGTTGCCGACAGTGTGGTGGCGGATGTGCGCGAGGCGCTGTCTCTGCTGGGGCGCAGTGTCGGTGTCAATGCGCGCTTCGACCCGGCCCGTTCCGAGCGGGTGTTCCGGCTCGGCATGAATGACCTGGCGGAATCCCTGTTGTTGCCCAGCCTGCACGAACGGGTGCGCCGCGCCGCTCCGGGGGTGGCGATCACCAGCTATTACGTGGAGCGGGAGGCGGCAACTGCGGACCTCAAGGGCGGGGTCATCGATCTGTTGCTGGATGCACCGGCGGTGAATGCACGGGAGCTGGGCTGGTGTTCACTGGGGGCGCTACCTTACGTGGTGGCGATGCGCCCGGAGCACCCGTTGGCGTCCGCGCCGCTGTCCCTCGACAGCTATCTCGCCGCGGAACACCTGCACGTCTCCAGTCGCCGCAAGGGGCGCGGGCAGGTGGATATGGCGCTGCACGGCCTGGGCATGCGGCGCATGGTGGCGATGCGGGTACAGAATTACCTGGTGGCGGCGCGAATTACGGCCGGCACCGATCTGCTGTGGACGGTGCCGCGGGTGCTGGCAGATACGCTGCCGCTGACGACGGTGTCCCTGCCATTTGTGGTCGAGCCACTCAGCTGGAACCTGTACTGGCACAAAAGCGCCGAGGATGACCCCGCCAGCTGCTGGATGCGGGACATGGTCGCCGGGGTTACCTCTGAAGTGCTGGGCTGAGACCGGCTGGCCAGAGGCTGGCGAATGGCATACCTTTGGTTGCTGCTGGTCGCTGTATTTCTAGTCGCCGTATTGCTTGAATTTCCACAGTGTATTTAAAAGAACTTAGAAAGGATTCCGCCATGGGTACAGGCAAATTTATTACTCGGTTTTTCACCGCGATTCTACTGGTCGCCTCCGCCACTGCGGCCGTGGCGGAAGCCCGCGAGGATGTGCCCATCGCTATCGCTATCCACGGCGGTGCCGGCACCATCGAAAAGTCCAACATGACACCGGAAAAGGAGCGCGCCTACCGCGCGAAGCTCGAAGAAGCCGTGAACGCGGGATACAGGGTACTGGAAAAGGGCGGAGAGAGTCTCGACGCGGTAATTGCAGCGATCAATGTGCTGGAGAATTCCCCCCTGTTCAACGCCGGCAAGGGCGCGGTTTATACCTATGAAGGTACCCATGAACTGGATGCCTCCATCATGGATGGTCGCGACCGCCAGGCCGGTGCGGTGGCGGGGGTAAAACGTATTGCCAATCCGATCAACCTGGCGCGCATGGTAATGGAGGATTCGCCATTCGTGATGCTGTCCGGTGCCGGTGCCGAGGAATTTGCCCGCAGTCGCGGGGTGGCGATGGTGGATAACCAGAGCTTTGATACCGAGCAGCGCCGCAAGCAGCTGGAGAAAGCGAAAGAAAAACTCGAGCGGGAAAACAAACAGGATAAGGATTATCAGGCCGCGGTGGATGCACTGCCAATACGGTACAAAATGGGCACCGTCGGCGCGGTGGCCCTGGACAAAAATGGCAACCTGGCAGCGGGTACTTCCACCGGCGGAATGACCGCGAAGCGCTACGGCCGCATTGGTGATGCACCGGTGATCGGTGCCGGTACCTTTGCCGACAATCGCTCCTGCGCGGTCTCCGCCACCGGCCACGGCGAATACTTTATCCGTTACAACGTCGCCGCGGATATCTGTGCGCGGGTGCAGTACCAGGACAAATCCATTGCCACGGCGGCGGATGAGGTCATCAACCGCGTGCTGAAGCCGATCGGCGGTACCGGCGGAGTTATTGTGCTGGATCCCGCGGGGCAGGTTTCCCTGGTGTTCAATACCAAGGGCATGTACCGGGGCAGCCGCACCAGTACTTCACCGGTGCGGGTGGCAATCTTCGATGATGAAGGTTGATGCGTAACAGGGGCGACGAGTAGCGGCAATCAGGTTTTCTGTTTGAGCAGGCGCTCGATTGCCCGGGTGGCAGCGAGAAAACCGAAGGTACCGGTGACCATGGTGGCGGCACCGTAGCCGCCGCTGCAATCCAGCTTGACCCCGTCCTGCATGGCACTTTTCTGCTGGCACACTTCCCCGTCCGGTTGCGGGTAAACCATGGGTTCCGCGGAATAAATGGCGTCCACGCCGAACTGGCGTTTGCGGGATTTCTGGAAGTTGTGAAAGCGGTACAGGTGCTGGCGTACCTTGGCCAGCATCGGGTCGTTATGGGTGCGACCGAGGTCGGCACTGGTGATTTCAGCGGGGTTTTTCTTGCCTCCCGCGGAGCCCACGGTAATCACCCGCAACTTGCGCGCCTTGCAGTAGGCGATCAGTGCGGCCTTTACCCGCGCGTTGTCGATGGCGTCAATAACGATATCAATCCGTGCATTTTCCGGATCCAGAAGCTCGGCGAAATTGTCGCTGGCGATAAAGTCCTCGTGGGTGTGCACGGCGATTTCCGGGTTGATCTGGCGCAGCCGCACGGCCATTTCCGCTACCTTGATCTCGCCCACGGTTTCCGCCAGCGCGTGAATCTGCCGGTTGGTATTGGTGATGCAGATATCGTCCAGGTCGATCAGGGTCAGTTTACCCACGCCGCTGCGGGCCAGGGCTTCCGCGGTCCAGCTGCCGACGCCGCCGATACCGATTACCACCATGTGCGCGCCGGCGAGCCTTTCCAGTGCCGATGCACCGTACAGGCGGCCGATGCCACCAAATCTTTGCAGGTAGGATTCACTCAAACTCATGGGGGTAAATCATCTGTTTCAGTGGCCGGAGAGGCCGCGGACCGAGGTGCTGGAAGGGTAGAATAAAGGAGAAGTACAGAAAAGCGGAGCAGGGTGTCCTGCTCCGCTCGGGAGATCAGTGTACGTGGCCGTGGTCGATCTCTTCCGGAGTCGCTTCGCGCACGGAAACCACTTCGATGGCGAAGTGCAGTTCCACGCCTGCCAGCGGGTGGTTACCGTTGATGGTGACCTGATCGCCGTCGATATCGATGATTTCCACTTCAATCGGGTGGCCTTCGGTGCTCTGGGCGCGGAATGCCATGCCCACTTCCAGCTTCTCAACACCGCCGAAGGCGCTGCTCGGCAGGGTCTGGATCAGGTCCGGGTTCTGCGGGCCATAACCTTCCTCAGCCGGAATCACCACGTTGAATTTGTCACCGGCACTCTTGTCCAGCATTTCCTTTTCCAGACCCGGGATGATGTTGCCCACGCCCTGCAGGTACTTCAGCGGCTGGCCGCCTTCCGAACTGTCGATCACGGTTCCTTCGGCGTCTTTCAGGGTGTAGTTGATCTCCACAACACTGTGGTTCGCAATTTTCATTGGCAGTCTCTTGTATCTTGAGAGTGGGTGGTAGCGCTTACCGCTTACAGACAGGAAGGCAAACGGGGGAATAAGGCTGTGTGAGCGGCCATTGTAGAGATGGGGTCTGCAGCTCGCAACCGGCGGCCTGTTGTGCGGGGAGAGCCAGAAGGGGAGGGGGGACCACTGCCGGTCCGGCAGTGGTGGACATCCTGTGAGAGATGGTGTCAGCAGGCGATAGAGAGTTGCAGGTCGCTGTCGCCGTAGTAGTCGCCAGCGGTACGCACCAGGTTGTGGCTGAAGTTGGGGCAGAACCCCAGCTCTTCCAGGCGCGCCTGCAGGAATTCGAGCATGGCCTCAAACAGGGTGGGGTTCAGTCCGCGGGCCAGGAAAGAGGCGCGGGCAGAGTGCATCGGCTCCGGTTGTCCCGACAGCACGTGGTTCAGGAACTGGGCCTGACGGCTGCTCTGCTTACCGTGATCGCTGGAATCTTCGGCAGACAGGTGCTTGCCGATCACCTGATAAAATTCATCCACGGTGTGTTGGACGAACTCTCGTCCACCCAGTTGCTCCAGCAGGTTCTGCATGGTGTCTCCCCCCTGAGACGTTGGTTTGGCGTTCAGAGTGGGGCCGGTACCTGAATGTAGATTTGCGCGGCGGCACGTTGCCGGTACTGCGCTGGCGACCGATGCCCCCTTGCGATATGGGCGGCAAGATTAAGGGAAGGTTGCACTAGTGCCAACGGTTGGCAACGAAATTGTCACGGACTTCCACGGGTATTCTGGCAATGGTGCATTGCTGCGCTACCCTTCGGCGGCAAATGCTTTCGCTGACTGTTCGGCCACTGGCTGTTAGACTTGCAGCGAGCGTCTGGTCCGCTTCACGCCTGGACCGGGCACACCCAAATTACTGGATTTTCGAGGCACCTATGGCGAGTATTTTCACCCAAATCATCAATGGTGACCTGCCGGGTCACTTTGTCTGGCGGGACGATGTGGCGGTGGCAATCATGACCATCGCACCGATCAAGACCGGCCACTGCCTGGTGATTCCGGTGCAGGAGATCGATCACTGGGATGATGTTCCCACCGATATCAATGCCCACCTGATGGAGGTCGCCCAGAAAGTCGCCAAGGCGCAGAAAAAGGTATACCAGCCCGAGCGTGTAGGGATCATGGTGGCAGGTCTCGAGGTGCCGCACACCCATTACCACCTGGTGCCGATCGACGCGATCGGCGATCTCGATTTTTCCCTGCAGAAGCCCGCCGAGTCGGAAGAACTGGCTGCAGAAGCCGCCCGTCTGCGCGCTGCCCTGGTGGAGCTAGGGTATGCAGAAGCCGGTTAAACCCGGGATGGCGGCGCAATGATGTACATTAGCGATCGCCAGCGACGCCTTCGCTCAGAGTCCGCCTGGTGGACAGCATTATGGGATGGCGATTTTTTTTGAAAAGCGTGCATCCAAAGTCGTCGCCCGCCGCGTCACAGTGGCAGATAACAGAAAAGCAGGAATCCAATATGTTCTCCAGATCCCGTTTTGCCGCTCTGATGGCGGCCTTGATGCTGCTGACCGCAGGGTTGGCCCAGGCCGAAGGTGGCAGCAAGAGCTTTGCCCTCGATGGCTTTACCGGAATCGCTCTGAAAGGCAGTTCCCACCTGGAAGTGGTCCAGGGCGAAAGCTTCTCCGTCACCGCTACCGGGCCGGCCGACGCCATGGAGTTCGCCAATGCGGAAGTGAAGGGCGATACCCTGGTACTGTTCGTTGATTCGGACAAAAAGAGTCTGTTCGGAGTGGTCACCGTGACGTCAGAGCCCGAAGTGCGCTATCACGTGACCCTGCCGAAGATCAACAAGATCCGGGTTACCGGCTCCGGCGAGGCCCACGCGGAAGCGCTGGAAAGCGAGCAGCTCGAACTCAAGGTAACGGGTTCCGGCGTGATTCGCGTCGACAAGGTGGCGGCGGAAGAGTTGAATACCGAGGTGACCGGTTCCGGGGATCTGCTAGTGGGCACCGTGCTCGCGGTGAGCGGTTCTGCCGGGATTACCGGTTCCGGCGATCTGCGCCTGGAAAACTTCGTCGGCGAAGCGCTGTCTGCCCAGATCCGCGGATCCGGAGACATGGTGATCGGCGGCAAGGTGGGTAGCCTCAAGGTGAACATCATGGGCTCCGGGGACTTTGTCGGCCGCGCTCTGCGCGCCAACGATGCCGGTGGTGCCATCATGGGTTCCGGTGACATAGTGCTGCAGCGCCCGGCGAATGAGTCCTTTTCGGTCATGGGCTCCGGGGATATTGCCCTGGTGGACTGATCTGGCTGTCGCCTGATCCGGACTGGCTGCAGTTTTAATAGCGCAGCATAAGCAGTGTAAAAAGAAGCGCGGTGCCGAGAGGCCCGCGCTTTTTTATGGTCGTTTGGGAGGGGATGTGCCTGCGGCTTCATATATAGGGGAGCTAGACTTGGACGGAACACTCGGTCACAGTTGTGGCTGTCGAATAGCGAGGAAGTTCATTGAAACAACTGTACAGGGACCTGTTGTCCCGGGCGGCGGTAGAGGGGGTGTGCGATGACCGATGAACGCGGCAGCCGCGGCCGCCTGCACAAGCTGCGCTCCGGATTGCGACGCCTGCGCCGGGAGGCCGCAGACAAATCTCACTGGGCTGCTGAAAGGCTGCTGGACCGCCGAATCTGTATCGGTATTACCGGCCTCAGCGGCGCCGGCAAGTCGACCCTGATCAGCAGCCTGATCTACCAGCTCAGCCACCCGGATCGCGCCCAGTTGCCGGGCTTTGCGCCGGCTCTGAACGGCCGTCTGCTGGGGGCGGAACTGCACCCGGCACTGGATACCGGACTGCCGATGTTTGAATACGAGCGCTGCCTGGACGCGCTCACCGCGAATCCTCCCCGCTGGCCGGAATCCACCCGCGAACTGTCTGCCATGGAGCTGCATGTGCACCTGCAGGGGCGCCGCCTGGGAAGGAGTTACCGCCAGACCGTGATTCTGGAATTGCGTGATTATCCCGGGGAATGGTTGATGGACCTGCCGCTGTTGCGGCTTTCCTTTGCCGAGTGGTGCCGCCACCAGGGCAGCCTGCTGGAGGCACAGCCGCGAGCGAACCTCGCTCCGGAGCTGATTGCGCGCCTCAACGCGTTGCGCCCAGCAGGTCCCGCCGATCCCCGCGAGCTTGATCTACTTTGGCAGGACTACCGGCAGTTCCTGCGGGATTGTCGCGGGCAACTGAAACTCAGTTATCTGCAGCCGGGACGCGCGCTGCTGGATGGGGATGAATACGGGGTACTGCCATTACCGCAGCTGGGGCACATGACCGCGGCGGAACTCGAGGCGCTGCCAGAAGGCAGCGTCTACAAGGTGGTGGAGAGGCGCTACCAGACTTATGTCGAGGAAAAGGTTACGCCGTTTGTGGAAAGCCATTTCCGGCATCTCGACCGCCAGCTGGTGCTGGTGGATCTTATCAGTACCCTGTTTGCCGGCGAGTCGTCACTGGACGATATGCGCCAGGGCTTCAAGCATATTGCGGACACCTTCCGTTACGGTAACAGCGGCCTGCTGCGCAAGCTGTGGCGGCCGCGTATCGACCGCCTGGTATTTGCCGCTACCAAGGTGGACCAGGTACTGGCAGCGGATCACGACGCGCTGCGCCAGCTGCTGGGGCAACAGCTGCAACAGGCGTTTTCCGGTGCCCGCCACCGCGGCCTGCCGCTGTACTGCGAGGCAATCGCCGCGGTGCGCTGCTCCAATGAAAGCAGCCGCGACGGTCGCCGCTTGCTCGTGGGGCACGATATGGACGGTCGTTACCTGGGCTTCGAAAATGCCGAGATACTGCCGCACCCGCCGCGGGATGGCGACTGGCAGCACTATTCCGGCGGCCTGCCGCCGCAACTGCGCCCGCCGGCGGGAATCGGCCGGGAGGGCTATATGCCCCATATCCGCATGGACGCGCTGTTGAATTTATTGCTTGGAGACAAGGTGTGATGAATTCTGACAAGCCAGAAAACGCCGCGGACCCGTCGCGGCAATCCGGCGCCGAGCCCTCCGGGGATCGAGGGCCGCGCCGCCAGACGCGCATCGAAAACCTCGAGACGGACCAGGAGTCTGAAAAGCACCGCGAGCGGGCGCAGACCCGGATCGAAACCCTGACGGAAGAGGGCAGCCAGCTCCCCCGGTCCATCACCACCGGTGAATCCCTGCCGGACAAAATTTCTTTCTCGGAACTGCGCCTGCCGACGTTCCGCCTGCGGCTGTGGAAGCCCGCACTGCTGGCGGCACTGGCGCTGGTGTTTGGCGCCGTGTTCTGGGAGCTGAGGCAGTTCTTTTACTGGGCAGCGGACATGCACTGGAGCCTGGGGGTTCTGGCGGCGGTGGTGATCGGCGCACTGGTGCTCACCATGGTCAGCGCGGTGTGGGAATACTTTCGCGCCGGTCGCCCGCTGCGCAAACTGCAGAAAACTCAGGAGCTGGCGGCAGAAGTGCGCGACAGCCGTGCCACCGATGCGGTGGAGCCCCTGAACGAGCAGTTGCGGGAACTGTTTGCGGGCAAACCGCAGGGCGCGCTGCTGGCCCGGGTTCAGGAAGAAACCCCGGACTATTACGACAACAGCGAACTGCTGCGGCACCTGGAAATCAATTTCTTCGAAGCGCTGGACCAGGAGGCGCTGCGGCGCATCGTCCGCCACGCCACCACCACCGGGGCGCTGGTTGGCCTGAGCCCGTTTACCACCCTCGATGTACTGGTGGCCCTGCGCCAGTCCATGCGCATGATCGACGATGTGGCGCAGATCTACGGTGTCAGGCCATCGGTTGTGGTGCGCTGGCGGTTGTTCAAGAAGATCCTCGCACTGGTAGCCTACAGTGGTGCCAGCGAGTACGCCGTCAGTGAACTGTGGCCGGAACTGGTGGGGGACAGCATGCTGAGCACGGTGTCTGCCCGCCTGGGGCAGGGGATGGGGGCCAGCCTGTTCATGGCCCGTATCGGCCTTGCAGCGGTGCACAGTTGTCGCCCAATCCCGTTTTCCGAAAAGCAGCGCCCGCGGCTGGGAGCGCTGACCAAGCGCATCGCACTCAGCCTCAAGGAGCGGTTATTGGGGCGGGAAGAATCGGTTGCGGTGGCGACACAAATCAAATCCGGGCAGGGATCTGGAGTCAAGCGCCAGGGGTGAAAAAGCAGAGGAAGGGCACGTATCCATCCGGGCGCAGGCGCCCGGATGTACGGAGAGCTAGCCGCGGGATTACTGGAACTGCTTTTTCATCAGCATGCGGGTGTGGTGCTGATCCACCAGCTCCGCGAGTGTCTCGAAACGGCTCTTGATAAAGGGCGTCGGGTTGTTGTTGCCGGCGTCGTCCGGGTACTCAACTCCTTCGCGCACCAGTTGCAGCTCCTTGGCCAGTGCATCGATGGCCGCGAAGATGTCCCGGGTATTTTTCTGATCGTAGAAAACGTAGCTCTGCCCACTGTCGAGCAGGTAGTCGTTGCACTCATTCAACCACGCTGAGCGCTGCTCGAGGAAGTTGATGGTGTTGCGGATACCGCCCTTGTATTCCGGTTTGAAGTTTTCGTTGACGTACTTGCCGAGGCTGCGCATGCCATAGTCCACAAACTGCTCCACCACGCTGTTGCAATAACTCGGTGTCAGGTAGGAGGGGTGGGTTTTGGCCATGGAGAAGCCGCTCGCGAGCAGCAGAGTCATCGCTAGCAGAACCTTGGCGGCTGCGGTGGGAAAGTTAAAAGCAAATGTAGTGTCTGTAGTTTTCATTTTGTATGCCCTGCTGTTGTTGTCGCTATCAGGCTTTTATTTGTGATAAACATCACATGAATATCGAAACGACTTTCTAATGTCAACGGCTTTTATGGACCGAAAGGCACTAAAGTGCCAATAGCAGAGCTGGCGCACATTTGTTCCTGGTGTATTTGTGGTAGAGCTCGGAAATAAGTGCCGAAAATGCGCTGTTTCGTATAAAAATTGGACAGGCTTGCGGTGCGCGCAGGCGGCGTTTTGCGTCCGGAATCGAACTGTCGGCGCGGGGCAGGTAAACTGAAAAACATTGTCACCGATGCCGGCGGTCGCTGAAAAAAACGGCGGTTCGGCACCGGGGAAATTGTGGATGAAGAGTGTTGTCGCTGTAGAGTGCTGCCGGGATTGCCGCGCTGGCGCAGTCCGGGTTCCAGGAGAAAGTTTTGGCTGAATACGATTTTGATCTGTTTGTAATTGGCGCCGGTTCCGGCGGGGTGCGCGCGTCGCGTATGGCTGCCGCTGCAGGAATGCGCGTTGCAGTGGCGGAAGACCGCTATATGGGTGGAACCTGCGTCAATGTGGGCTGCGTGCCGAAAAAACTGTTTGTTTATGCCAGCAGTTACCGCGAGTCGTTTGAGGATGCCCGGGGTTTTGGCTGGCTGGGGCAGGAGGGAGCCAATTTTCACTGGCCCACACTGCGCGACAACAATGCCAAAGAGATTTCCCGGCTAAACGGTATTTACCGCAGTCTGCTCGACAACAGCAAGGTTACGGTCATCGATGGCCGCGCAAGATTGGCCGGCCGTCACGAGGTGGTTGTAGGCGACCAGGTCTATTCCGCCGAGCGGATTCTGGTGGCAACCGGTGGCTGGCCGTATGTGCCCGAATTCCCGGGCAGTGAATTTGCCATAACTTCCAACGAGATCTTCTCCCTGGAAACGTTCCCTCGGCGCATTCTGGTGGTGGGGGGTGGCTATATCGCAGTGGAGTTCGCCGGTATCTTTGCCGGTCTGGGCGCAGAAACCCATCTCTCATATCGCCGGGATCTTTTCCTGCGCGGGTTTGACCGGGATGTGCGCAATTTTGTGCGGGATGAGATGGCTAAAAAGCAGGTTGACCTGCATTTCAACCACCAGGTGGTCGCTATTGAAAAGCAGCAGGACGGCAGCCTGCTGGTGCGGGAGGATGATGGCGAAACCCTGGTGGTGGATGCGGTGCTGTTCGCGACCGGACGCAAGCCAAATACTGCCGGGCTGGGCCTGGAAAAGCTGGGGGTGGTGCTGCATAAGGACGGTACCATTGGCGTGGATGACAACTTCCGCAGCAGTGTTACCTCCATCTATGCCTTGGGCGATGTTACCGGGGGGCCGGAACTGACGCCGGTGGCACTGGCGGAAGCCATGGCGCTGGTCAAACACTGGCAGACCGGTAAAACCGCCGAAATTGACTACAACAATATTCCCACCGCGGTGTTCTGCCAGCCCAATATCGGCACTGTCGGACTGACAGAAGAAGAGGCGCGCCAGGCCGGGATCGAGGTGGCTATCTTCAAATCCGACTTCAGAGCCATGCGCCACACCGTGAGTGGCCGCGACGAGCGTACCCTGATGAAACTGATCGTCGACAGGGCGAGCGACAAGGTGGTGGGCGCGCATATGGTTGGGCCGGACGCGGGAGAGATCATTCAGGGCATTGCCGTCGCCATGAAGGCCGGTGCCACCAAGGCGGTGTTCGACCAGACCATTGGTATTCACCCCACTGCGGCGGAAGAGTTCGTCACCATGCGCACCCCGGTCGGGGGCTAGTTCCCCGGGGGCGGGGTATTACTCGTCCAAACTGGATCACCCACAAAAAAGGCGATGCACGATCTGATCAGTGCATCGCCTTTTTTATGCCGGGTCAGTGCTCTGACCCGGATTCACGGGGCCCTATTCGGTTTCCTGTTCCAATTCGGGCAGCTGGTGGCGCCGTGTTTTGCGGCGGCCGCCGCGCTCTTTCAGGCAGCGTTCGGCAGAGTTGAAGGCCGCGTTGACCGCACGGTGAATGGATTCGCTTTCATTGGTAATGGTTACCGGGTTGCCACTCAGGGCCAGTTCCACAGAGGCCTTGTACTGCTTCCCTTTGTGCTTGTGTTGGTGGGGGGCTTCTAGGACCACACGGCTTCGTATGATATCGCCACAATAACGTTCCAGCTTGTTGAGTTTCTTGGCGACGGTGTCTGCCAGAGCTGCAGATTTGTCGATGTCGCGGAACACAATGTTATCGTAAGGCGCAGATTTCATGGGCACTACCTCCAGTTATAAGGGGTCCATGCAGGCCGCTAATGCGGTTTGCTGGTAAAAAAGGTAGGGCGCCCTTTAGGGAGTGCTGCTCAGAAGGAAACCAAATCACCAGAGGTCGCAGATTGGGTGCTGACTATTTCAGCGTCGGTTGTTTTGCGCCCGGGTCGGTTTTCCAACTGGGTCAGGAGTAACTCCCTATGACCCATAATGCGATTCTCTGAAAAAAAATCAAGCGCTCTGTACTATTAAATGTCACAAAAAATTGTTAGCAGCGGTGGAACTTTTTCCGCCCGGATGAATACGCACTTTTGCGGGCTGGGTCACTCTATGTGATGCGTTCTGTTTGGCATGGTCATTGCTGAGGTATTTCGTCTGGGGTAAATTGTGTGGCTATGTGCCATGCCGGTAGCGAACTGGCTCCGTTTTAGTGCACAGACTCCTCGAATTTCGAAGTAAATAATCAAACAATGGACTTTTGGCTATGGCGGTAAACCGTGGTTGCTCGCTGCTTTTTGCGGGCTTGTTGGGGGCGTTGAGTGTTGGGGTTGCGGCTCAGTCGGCTTCATCATTGACGGTAGAGCAGAACAAACTTGCACGAATTGAGCAAAGCCTGGAAAACCGGCAGGTTGAGCTGGAAGATGTCGAGAACGAAATTCTGGGTTACGAATACAAGCTGGAGCGTGCAGAAAAGTCCCTCGCGGATGCCCGCAAGCACTACGCTACCAGCCTGCAGGAGCTCAAGGCCGCTGAGCGTGAGCACCAGGCTGCGCCGAGCTCAGACACCGAGCGGGCGCTGCGCAAGGCCAAGCACGGTTTTGCGATGGCGGAACGTGGAGTAGACAGCCGCAATCGCCGAGTAGAATTTATCCAGTCCACCTACAGCGAGCTGCAGGCGCGCCTGGAGAAGTCCCAGGCTGCTGTCGCCCGGGGCAAGGGGCGCCTGGCGGATCAGCAGAAGCGCGTGGACGGCATGGTCCAGTCCATGCTGGTGCAGGCCGAGGCGCAGAAAGCCAGGGCCAAGGCGGCGAGCAAGGCGCCTGCACCGGCGAAGCCGGAACCTGCTGCTCCGCTGAGCAAGCCGGAACTGCCCAAACCCTCACTGGCGTCTCTGGAGTCCGCGAAGCCTGCGGTTGAGCCGGCAGTCCAGCAGCGCGAAATTGATCCCGACCTGATGGAGTATGTGCAGGGTGAGCGGGAGCGCTTGGATAAGTTGCTGGCGGATACAGAGGGCGATGACCTGGGCAAGCATACCTTCCGCCACCTGTCCCTGCGCACGTCGGGCGGTGAATCCCTGGATTTTGAGTTCCTCGGGCATAACCAGTACCGCCTGGTTACACCGGTAGAGTCGGGGCGCCAGACGTACAAGATCAACAACTGGAAATT
>NZ_CAJXKH010000043.1 GCF_913055755.1 uncultured Microbulbifer sp. | reverse complement strand
CGCTTCTCCATGCAGAAGTCGACGTCGAAGTCGGGCATGGAGACCCGCTCCGGGTTCAGGAATCGCTCGAACAGCAGGTCGTATTGCAGCGGATCCAGGTCGGTAATTTTCTGCGAATAGGCAATCAGCGAGCCCGCACCGGAGCCCCGCCCCGGCCCCACCGGAATATCGTGGTCCTTGGCCCACTGGATAAAGTCCATCACGATCAGGAAGTAGCCCGGGAACCCCATCTGGATAACGATATCCAGCTCAAAGCGCAGGCGATCCTCGTACTCTTTCTTGCGCGCCTCGTAATCCGGGGCGGACTTGTCGAGAATACTCTCTAGACGCTCGTAGAGGCCGTCGAAGGAAATCTTTTCGAAGAATTCGTTTTCCGTCATCCCTTCCGGAATCGGGAACTGTGGCAGAAAGTACTTGCCCAACTGGATCGGCGAAGAACAGCGGCGGGCAATTTCCACCGTATTTTCCAGCGCCTCCGGAATATCCCGGAACAGCGCCTGCATTTCTTCCGGGGTGCGCAGGTACTGTTCGGAGGAGTAGCGACGCTCGCGACGCGGATCGTCCAGCGCGCGCCCCTCACGGATACACACCCGCACCTCGTGCGCCTCGAACTCGCTGTCTTCAATAAAGCGTACATCGTTGGTTGCAACAACGGGCAGATTCAGCTTGCCCGCAAGGCCCACCGCCGCGTGCAGATACTCCTCATCCCCCGGCCGCCCGGTGCGCTGCAACTCCAGATAATAACGCCCAGGAAAAATCCGCTCCCACTCCTGTGCCAACGCCTCCGCCTGCGCGTTGCGCCCGGCAATCAGGGCACGGCCAACATCACCGTACTTGGCCCCGGACAGCATCAACACCCCTTCCGACGCTTCCTCAATCCACGCCCGCTCGACGAAGGCGTGACCGTGGTACTGCCCTTCCATCCAGGCGCGGGAGATCAGCTCGGTGATATTGCGGTAACCGGTGCCGTTCATGGCGTAGAGGGTCAGCAGGGTCGGCTGCTCGTCGCCGCCCTCCCGCAACCAGAAGTCGGCACCGGTAATGGGCTTGATCCCGGCCCCCATACACCCTTTGTAAAACTTCACCTGGGCGTAGAAATTGGTCTGGTCGGTAATCGCCACCGCCGGCATTTCCAGCTCGGCGACGCGGTTGATCAACGGCTTGATCCGCACCAGGCCGTCGATCAGGGAGTATTCGGAGTGGATTCTTAAATGTACGAAGGGTTGGGTCATATTTCTTCTGTTTGATTTGGCCCCGGAGGTTTTTGGCTTTGTGCTCTGATCCGGGGGCGCACCGAGGGGGAAGACCTTCCCGGGACACGCTGTAAATACATCCCTGTAAGCTCTGCACCGGCATCCATGCCGGTGAAGGTCCCGGGAAGGTCTTCCCCCTCGGCGCTCTGTGCAACTCTGAAAATAAATCTCTTCGTAAGCGTGAATGCTTTGCACTCACAGAGGCTGACGAAGTAAAAATCGTTACGCGAAGGCGGAGCACCGGGGGCGGGTTTTCAGGAGCGTCGGCGACAGGATGTCGCCGCCGCAGCGCCCAGGGATGGGTTCACAGCGGTCCTGAAAACCCGCACCCGGTGCTCCGCCGCCACAAGAGGCCAAATAAAACGGGCCTTAAACCGGCATTTAAAGTCAGTCAGTCCACCAGACCCGCTTCATTTCCACCGCCCGCTCGCGGCACCGCGCCAACACCTGTTTTTTCTCGGCATTACTCAGTCGGCCCCACTGGCTGATCTCGGTCCCGGAACGGAAACACCCCTCGCAGATATCCTCGCGATTCAGCGCGCAGACAGACACACAGGGGGATTTCACCGGAAACTCAAATGCGGGCTCGGGCTCTTGGTCTTTTACCCGGCTCCAATCACTCTCAGTCATCGCTCACGCTACCGTTTACAGCGTCAACCGGCACCAGCTCTTGTGCAAAGCGCTTGCCATTGGCCACATAAATATCACTGCTCGCCTTCAGCAACTCAAACGTCGACTCATCCAGAGACTTCACCACCTTGCCCGGGCTTCCCAGAACCAGTGAGTAGTCCGGAATCTGCGCATTCTCCGTCACCAGCGCATTGGCCCCGATGATGCAGCACTTGCCGATACTGGCCCCGTTCAACACCACCGCATTCATGCCCACCAGGGAAAAGTCGCCGATCTGGCAACCGTGCAGAGTCACCTTGTGACCGACCGTCACCCCGGTGCCCACGGTCAATGGCACCCCCGGGTCAGTGTGCAGCACCGAGCCGTCCTGGATGTTCGCCCGCTCACCAATGGTGATCAGGTCGTTGTCGCCGCGGATCACCGCGTTGAACCACACAGAACTGTGGGGCTTCATCAGCACGTTGCCGATCACCCGGGCGCCCGGAGCCACGTACTGCCCCTCGCCTTCCAGCTGTGGCTGCTTATCGCCCAATCTGTACAGCATCCGGCCTCCGGTCATCATATGGTGACAGTCAAAAATCAGCCCGCCATTATCCCGCCCAAGGCCCCCGATTGCCACCCTCACGCCCCGTGACCGGCTGGACACATCAACCAGCCAGCTCCCGTCCCGAGTCGACAACCGCGCCGCCGTCTCCAGTTTGCCCGCAAAACCCCCAGGGCCCCGCCAATCTGGCACAGGAAGATCCGCGCGCCACTTTTGCACCACCATGGACCTGACAAACGATTACTAGGGGATTACGACGCCATTATTTTGATCTGATTCACAAAATAACTAAGAACCAGTTCAATAAAGAAGTATAACTACGCCCGGGAGCGCGCAAAGCGATGCAAGGGAATGCAATTAGTCCCGTTCGCGGCATTGGTGCGGCCCCCGACAGGGAAGTGGGAGATGGATACACCGCAACTAATTAAAAGTATGCGCGGGTATCCGGCTGACCGAAGTGCACAAATCCCCCCTGTTCTCTGTAGATAACAAAAAGGAAATTTGTTTTGGAGAGCTTATCCATGCGCCGTCTTCTGATCGTGCTTCTCAGCCTCTTGTTGCTCGCTCTGACCGCCTGCAGCAAGGATCACAAGAGAAGATTCTTCTCAACGCAATTACCCTCTGCCACCGCGACGGTTGTCGACACAGATCGCGACGGCATTGCCGATGACAGTGATAATTGCCCCAACGTCGACAATGCCGACCAGTCGGACATGGACGGAGACGGTATCGGCGACGCCTGCGACAGCGACAACGATAACGACGGGGTGCCAAACGACAGCGACAACTGTCCGGTGATACCCAACGAAGACCAGGCCGATGCGGATGGCGACGGCCTGGGCGATGCCTGTGACAGCGACCTCGACGGTGACAATGTCGACAACGACCAGGACAACTGCCCCGCTATCCCGAACAGCGAGCAGAGTGATCTCGATGGCGACGGTATCGGTGATGCCTGCGACAACGACCGCGATGGCGACGGCCTGACCGACAGTCTCGACAACTGCCCCGCGATACCGAACCCGGATCAGGCAGACCAGGACAACGACGGAATCGGCGACGCCTGTGACAGCGACAGCGATACCGACAACGATGGCCTGGATGACGGTGAGGACAACTGCCCGATGGTGCCCAACCCGGATCAGCTGGACACCGATGGCGATGGCACCGGCGATGCCTGCGATGGCGACGACGACGGTGACGGCGTAGACGACGGCGCCGACAACTGTCCCGCTACCGCCAATGCGGACCAGAGTGACCTGGATGGTGACAACATCGGCGACGCCTGCGATCCGGATCGCGATGGCGACGGTGTGTCCGACGGCGAAGACAACTGCCCGGTTGCATCCAACCCGCTACAGGAAGACGCCGATAACGATGGCATCGGCGATGCCTGTGACGACCTGACCGACACCGACGGCGATGGCCTGGGCAACGATGCAGACAATTGCCCGCTGGTGGAAAACCCGCTGCAGGCCGACCTGGATGGCGACGGTATCGGCGATGCCTGCGATACCGATAGTGACGGCGACGGCGTCGAAGACACTGCGGATAACTGCGCCAATCTCGCCAACGGCGATCAGCTGGATAGCGATGGTGACGGTGTCGGTAACGCCTGTGACGACGACGATGACGGCGACGGTGTCGGCGACGGCGCCGACAACTGCCCGCTGAATACCAATGCCGACCAGGCTGACCTGGACGGCGATGGTATCGGCGATGCCTGCGACACAGATCGCGATGGCGATGGTGCGGACGACGACGCCGACAACTGCCCGCTGGTGGCCAATAGCGACCAGGCAGATACGGACGGTGACGGCTTCGGGGACGCCTGTGATGACAATACCGACAGCGATGACGACAGCATCCCGGACGATGCCGACAACTGCCCGAACGATGCCAACGCCGATCAGGCCGACCTGGATGCCGACGGCATTGGCGATGCCTGTGACGCTGATAGCGACGGCGATGGCGACAGCAACGATTCCGACAACTGCCCCACGGTCGCCAACCCCTCTCAGGCAGATACCGACCTGGATGGAATCGGCAATGCCTGCGACAGCGACGACGACAATGACGGCGTTGACGACGGCAGCGACAACTGCCCGGCTATCGATAACAGCAACCAGCAAGACTCTGACGGCGACGGCATCGGCGACGCCTGCGACACCGACGCGGATGGCGATGGCACCGGCAACGACAGCGATAACTGTCCGGCGGTGGCAAACCCCGGGCAACTGGACAGCGATGGCGACAACACCGGCGACGCTTGTGATAGCGATGACGACAATGACGGCGTTGACGACAGCAGTGACAACTGCCCGGTAACAGCCAATGCGGGCCAGGAAGATAGCGACGGCGACGGTATCGGCGATGTGTGCGACGACGACCGCGATGGCGATGGCGTCGATAACGGCCAGGACAACTGCCCCACGGTCAGCAACGGGGACCAGGCCAACCTCGACGGCGACGCATTGGGTGATGCCTGCGACTCAGACGAAGATGGTGACAGCCTGGATGACGACGTCGACAACTGCCCGGCAGTCGCGAATGCCGGCCAGGAAGACAGTGACGGCGACGGTACCGGAGACGCCTGTGACACCGATGACGATAACGACGGAATCGAGGACGACAGCGACAACTGCCCGGCTGCCGCAAACGCGGACCAGACAGACTCCGATGGCGACGGAATCGGCGATGTGTGTGACAGCGATGGGGACGGCGACGGTGTCGACAATGATGCAGACAACTGCCCCGCCACCGCCAATGCCGACCAGGCTGACACCGACGGCGACGGCTTCGGCGACGCCTGTGACAGCAACACCGATAGCGATAGTGACGGCGTGCCCGACGATGCGGACAACTGCCCGAACGCGGCCAACTCCGACCAGGCTGACCTGGATGGCGACGGCATCGGCGATGCCTGCGACAGTGATGCCGATGGTGACGGCACCGACGACAGCAGCGACAACTGTCCGCTGATCTCAAACGATCAGGCTGACAACGATGGCGACGGTGTCGGCGATGCCTGTGACGACGATGTCGATGGCGATGGCGTCGACAACGACACCGACAACTGCCCCACTACCGGCAATTCCGATCAGTCCGATATCGATAACGACGGCCTGGGGGATGTCTGCGACCTCGATCGGGATGGTGACGATACTGACGACACCGTGGACAACTGCCCGAACATTGCCAACGACCAGGCGGACCTGGACGGCGATGGTATGGGCGACGCCTGCGACAGCGACGTCGATGGTGATGGTACCGGCAACGACGAGGACAACTGCCCCATGACCGCCAATGCCGACCAGCTCGACACCGACGGTGACGGTCTCGGCGATGCCTGCGACGACGACCTGGATGGCGATAGCATTGGCGACGACGCCGACAACTGCCCGCTGGTACACAATCCATCCCAGGCGGACAGTGATGGCGACGGCGTCGGCGATGGCTGTGATCCGGACCGGGACGGTGATGGCGTTGACAACAGTGTCGACAACTGCGCGCTGGTGCCGAATCCCGACCAGCTCGACTCCGATGGCGATGGCATCGGCGACAGCTGTGACGTAGACGTGGACAACGACGGCGTGAATAACGATGTCGACAACTGCCCGCAGACACCGAACCCGGGCCAGGACGACTTTGACGGTGACGGTATCGGCGATGTGTGCGATTTCGATCTCGCCGCTACCTGCGAATCGCTGGGTGACTTCCAGCCGATTACCACCAGCGATTCCTACCTGGCACACGGCACGGTGGCGCCCTGCTCAGGCTGCTCGGTGACCAGTCCCGGACGCATCACCAACAATGTGATTACCGATGCTGCGCGGCTCGAAGTTACCGCTGGCGCAGGTGGCTATGCGTACATCGATGTCACCAAATCCACGGTACTGTCCGGACGTCATCTGATCGGCTTCCTGGTAGAGAAACCGTCCAGCCTGCTCGACCTGGTACTGCAGAACAGCATTAACATCAGTACCTGGATGGACGACACCGCAACCGGTGACAGCTCCACTGGCAGCTCTCTGGTGGCGTTCAAGGTCGATGGCGCGGTGAATCAGCGGGTCATCGTGATCGCCACCGAGCAGGACTTCAACAAGGTGCGCCTGAGCCTCAACAGCCTGCTGACGGAGGTGAACCAGCTGGATGTCTACATGGCCTGTATGGCGCCACTGTAACTCCGACGGAACTTGCCCACAGCGACCCACAGCCCCGGCTAATGCCGGGGCTTTTTTTTGCCTCCCCGAAGCGGGCCAGACCGCAGGGCAGGTCAGCCGATCAGCGCCCCTTCCAGCGCCAGCAGCCGCGCCTTCATTTCCAGCCCCCCGGCATAGCCGGTCAGGGTACCGTCGGCACCGATCACCCGGTGACAGGGCACCACAATGGACAGCGGGTTGGCGCCATTGGCCCGGGCCACCGCCCGCACCGCTTTCGGATTGCCAATGGCCTCCGCCAGCTCGCGGTAACTGCGGGTCTCACCGTAGGGGATGGCACACAGCGACTGCCACACACCGCGCTGGAAATCGGTGCCCGCAGCATCCAGCGGCAGGTCAAACACCTGCCGTTCGCCAGCGAAATACGCCTGCAATTGCGCGGCCGCCGCGTCGGTCAGCGACGTTGCCTGCCGCTGCCATTCGCGCTTGGCCACCAGCGGCCGCTGGCCGGTTTGCAGGTCGATCGCCACCAGACCGCTGTCGCTGGCGGCAATCGCCAGTTCACCGAACGCGCTGGGGTACAGGGAATAGCAGATCATCAAGACTTCCTCGGTTGGAGAGATTGCCACAACAGCAGCGCCCCGTAGGCGCGCCACGGACGCCAGGCTTCGGCCCGTGCCAGTGCCTGCTTCGGGGTGGATTTTTTGTCACCGTCGCCGAGCGCGATCAGGATACCCAGGTCCGAGGCGGGGAAGGCATCCGGCATCGAGAGCCCGCGCATCGCGGTGTACTGGGCGGTCCAGCCGCCAATACCCGGCAGCGCGGTCATCTGTTCGCACCAGCGCGCCAGCTCCGGTTCGCGGAAATCGATCTCGCCCGCCCCGGTGGCGGCAACGAAATTGCGCAGTGTCTGCGCGCGGGTGCGGGTAACCCCGAGTCCCGAGAAGTCTGCGCCCGCAAGCTGCTCTGGCGTGGGAAAAATGCGTACCTCCTGCCCGTCCGGCCCCGCAAACACCTCGCCGTACTGCGCCACCAAACGCCCGGCAATGGTGGTGGCCGCGGCCACGGAAATCTGCTGGCCGAGAATGGCCCGCAATGCGTATTCAAACGGATCCCAGGCGCCGGGCAGGCGCACGCCGGCGGACTGGCGGAGCACGACCTCGAGCTGCGGGTCGCGCGCCAGGTGCGCGGAAATCTCCTCGCTGTCCGCGTCCAGGTCGAACAGCCTGCGGATCTTTTCCCGCACCTGGTACAGCACTGCACCGGAGCCTTCCGCATAGACATCTACCGCGAGGCGCTTCTTGTCGGCCTGGTGTCGCACCTCAAGCAAGCCGCGACGCCCCGCCAGACAGAAGCTGCGCAGGTACACGGCGCCGTCGGGATCCTTCTCCTCCGCAAGGACCTGCTCCACACCCGGTAGTGCGCGAGCGGCAAAAAACGCCAGCAAGCCGGGCCAGTCGAACGGCGGCCGATAGCCCAGGTAAAGCCGCGTGGCGCTGCCATCGCTATTGGCGGTCCCCCCCTGCTCGCGCCGCACTTCTGACGGCGTGCGCCGGTAGACCGTTTTGAACACGTCATTGAACCGGCGCAGACTGTTGAACCCCGCCTCCAGGGCTATTTCGGCAACCGGCAGGCGGGTATCGCGCAGCAGGCTGAACGCAAACAGCGCACGCTCTGCCTGCCACACCTGCAACGGGCTGATCCCCAGATGTTCCGCAAACAGCTTGCGCAGGTAGCGACTGGTGATACCGAGGCGTTCCGCCAGCTGCTCGATGGACATGGCCTCGCGCTCGGCGCGCATCAGGTTCAGGGCCCGCTGCACCGTGGTGGATACCAGCCCCCAGGCGGGGCTGCCGGGGGCGGCGTCCGGCCGGCAGCGCAGGCACGGGCGGTAGCCGGCCGCGGCCGCCTCTGCCGCGGTGCCGAAGTACTCCACGTTGCGCTCCAGTGGCGGCCGCGCGGGGCAAATGGGGCGGCAGAAGATACCGGTGGTTTTCACTGCGGTAAAAAAGCGCCCGTCGAACCGCTTGTCGCGGGCAAGCCTGGCACTGCTACAGATGGAAGGATCGAGTTGCACGGTTGTGGCCCCGGAAAAATCTGCGGCCAGTGTATGGGTTGCGGGCGGGAGAGACTAGCCAGATTCGGAACTGACTGTGACCAGTTTGGTTGCGGGGTCGCAGGCACGAAAAAGGCGCACCCGTTTCCGGGTACGCCTTGCGACTGCCTTGCTACTGTGGCCGCTGCGTCAACTCGACACAACAGCTCGGCGTAACAGGGCTCACATTACGGCGCGGAAGCCGTGGTGGAGCTGCTCTGCAGGCTGCGAATCGCATCGCGCAACTGCACCAGGTCCTTGTTCACGGTGCGGCGATAGGTGTCGATAGACTGGATCGCCTCTTCGTTGGCACCCACACGCATGGTCAGGTCCGAGCGCACGGAAGACAGCTGGCGCTCCAGTTTGGCCACGGTGTCCTTGGTGTCGCGGGATGCGCTGACGGTGGACTCTTTCAGCTTCGCCAGCTCACTCTCCAGCGCCGCCACTTTTTTCAGGGCACCGTCCAGGTTACCGATCTTCTTCGAAAGCGCAGCGATCTCTTTCTTGTTGGACGCTGCCGCGGACTGGTTGGCAGAAATATTCTTGCGGTTGGTATCGTAAGACACACCCCACAGTTTGCGGATCTCGGAGGCGTTCTCCTTGACCTTGGCATTCAGTACTTCAACGGATGCCGCGGACTCCTCGCCGGACATCTCGAAGCGTTTCTCCAGCTGTTGAATACGGCCTTCCGCATCCACCAGCTGCACCCGGGTCTCCTGCCACTGGGTGTACAGGAAGCCGGCGCCGCCCAGGCCGGCCATTGCCAGCAACAGCGCCACGATTGCCAGGAATGAGGATCCGCCGCCACTGCGGGGCTCGGGATCCGCTGCGGGCGCCGGCGCCTGGGTGCGATAGCGCTGGCCACCGATGGGGCCATTGGCGGTCTGAGGGTCCAGCGACGGGCTGCTGCCGTCCAGGGTGGGCTCTCTGCGTTGCATGATTTCTCTTTCCTGCGGTTGTATCTGCGTTGAATGCGGTCTCTGTGCCAGTGAGACTGACCGACGGGCCAGAAGTGCCCGTCAGTAGAATTCTGGTTGAAAACAGCGGCAAGTTATACCAAAAACTGCCGAAAAAGTAAGCAACCTGAACACAAGTTTAGACGCCAGCCCCGTGGCAGGCCGAATATTCTACAATACCTGCGCATTTGGAACCTTTTGGCCAGTCCAACCGCTTAATAATGACTTCTGGCGCGTGTAGAATGCGCTTCACCAATAACTGACCTGTATCGGACCAGTGGTCGGATAGGGGTCCCATCAAAAGGAAGGAATACTACATGGCACATGTTCTCCCCGAGCTTCCCTACGCTATGGATGCCCTGCAGCCGCACATCTCCCAGGAAACCCTGGAGTACCACTACGGCAAGCACCACAAGACCTACGTAGACAAGCTGAACGGCCTGCTGGAAGGCACCCCGGACGCCGACAAATCCCTGGAAGACGTGATCAAGTCCTCTTCCGGCGGCGTATTCAATAACGCGGCCCAGATCTGGAACCACACCTTCTACTGGAACTGCCTGAGCCCGAACGGCGGCGGTGCAGCCACCGGCGCCGTGGCTGACGCCATCAATGCCGCTTTCGGCTCCTTTGACAAGTTCAAGGAAGAATTCACCAACAGCGCGGTCAACAACTTCGGTTCCGGCTGGACCTGGCTGGTGAAAAAGGCCGACGGCACCGTCGCCATCGTCAACACTTCCAATGCGGAAACCCCGCTGACCGACAGCAGCGTTACCCCGCTGATGACCTGCGACGTATGGGAGCACGCCTACTACATCGACTACCGCAATGCGCGTCCGAAGTACATGGAAGCTTTCTGGGCACTGGTGAACTGGGACTTCGTGAACCAGAACTTCGCCTGAGTTACCGCCAGGTAGCACACGCTAGAGCGGGCCCCCGGGCCCGCTTTTTTGTGCACACTTTTTCGTACATAAGCCCCACTATCGCGCACAAAATTTGTATAACCGCGCCTATCTCGTTACAACTTTCCTCGCGATAAACTTTATTCGACGACTTACGTCTCACACTGACGTACACGTTTCCTTTCATCAATGAGTAGCCACCATGAAATTGAAAGTGACCCTGCTGGCCGCAGCCATAAGCGCGCTTACCATGACAGGATGCGACCGGGAGCAGCAGAAGCCCCCAGAGCCACAATCAGAGCCGCAATCACAAGTCGCCCCCCAGACAGACACTGCACCGGCGACGGCCACAGAAGCCACCAGCGAAACCAAACAAGCCGACCGCGGAGATACCGCTGCCATTGCTGCGGCCAATGAGCTGTTCGAACAGCAATTTCAGGAATTCCTCGCCCGCAGCCCGGAGTTCAAAACATTCCTGGGCATGAAAGAGGACTACGGTAAGTGGAATGACATTTCGCCGGCGTTTGAAAAAGAATCGTTCGAAATCACCAAGCGCCAGCTGCGAGAGCTGAAGAAAATCGACCCGAGCAAACTCGACGACGCCACCCGCCTGTCACTGGAACTGGCGATCCGCAATCACGAACAGGATATCGAGGGCTACAAGTGGCGCCTGCACACCTACCCGGTGAACCAGATGTATGCGGTCCACACCAGTGTGGCCTCCCTGCTGATCAACCAGCACCGCGTTGACGACGTGTCCGACGCGGAAGCCTATATCTCCCGCCTGAACGGCCTCCCGGCACACTTCGAACAGCTGATCGCGAACCTCAAGGAGCGCGCCGATGCCGGAGTGATCGTGCCCAAGTTCGTGTTCCCCTATGTCATCAGCGACGGCGAAAATCTGATTACCGGTGCGCCTTTCGACGACGGTAAAGACAGCACCCTGTTCGCCGACTTCAAAGGCAAGGTGGACAAACTCAATATCAGTGACGAAGAAAAGGCTGCACTGATCGAACAGGCCAAAACCGCCATGCTGGAAAATGTGAAGCCGGCTTACCAGAACCTGATCGGCTACCTGGGCGAGCTGGAGAAAACGGCCACCACCGACGATGGCGCCTGGAAGCTGCCGGACGGCGACGAGTTCTACCAGCATCGCCTGAACGTCTACACCACCACCGACATGACTGCCGAGGAGATTCACCAGAAGGGTCTCGAAGAGGTGCAGCGCATTCACGATGAAATGCGTGAGATCATGAAGAAGGTGGAGTTCGAGGGCAGCCTGCAGGAATTCTTTGAATTCATGCGCACCGACAAACAGTTCTATTACCCGGAAACCGAGGAAGGCAAGCAGCGCTACCTGAAGGAAGCCACCGCCATCATCGACACCATGAAGGGGCGCCTGGACGAACTGTTCATCACCAAACCGAAAGCCGACCTGATCGTGAAGGCGGTGGAACCCTTCCGGGAGAAATCCGCAGGTAAAGCGTTTTACCAGCGCCCCGCACCGGACGGCTCGCGCCCCGGCATCTACTATGCCAACCTGTACAAGATGAGCAGCATGCCCACTTACCAGATGGAAGCGCTCGCGTACCACGAGGGTATTCCGGGACACCACATGCAGTTGTCCATCATGCAGGAACTGGAAAATGTGCCCAAGTTCCGCAAGTTCGGCGGCTACACCGCGTACACCGAGGGCTGGGGGCTGTATACGGAACTGGTACCGAAAGAAATCGGTTTTTACCAGGATCCCTACTCAGATTTCGGCCGCCTGGCGATGGAGCTGTGGCGCGCATGCCGCCTGGTGGTGGACACCGGCATGCACAGCAAGAAGTGGACCCGCGAGGAAGCCATCGACTGGCTCGCGGAAAACAGCCCCAACCCTCACGGGGATGTGGTAAAAGCCATCGAGCGCTATATCGTCATGCCCGGCCAGGCAACCGCCTACAAGATCGGCATGATGAAAATCCTCGAGTTGCGGGAAAACGCCAAACAGGAACTGGGAGATAAATTCGACATCCGCGAATTCCACGACGTGGTGCTGGCCAATGGCGCTGTTCCACTGGATGTACTGGAACAGCTGGTGGACGAATGGGTACAGGAGACCAAGTCCGGCTCCTGATCGGCCACCACAATGTACTAAATACGGGCTTGGCACATCGCCAGCCCGCTCCACGCCTTAAAAAGCCGGCCCCGGAAAATTGGGGCCGGCTTTTTTTTGTACTGGCGAGCGCTATACAATAGCCCCGCCAAAAGTCTGGCTCACGCCAGCGCAATAAAAACAGACAAAACAAAAACCGATACCAAGAGTTGCTGAAATGGATTTACTACGCACACTCCTGCGCCGTGGGCGCAACACCGGTGCAAACACTGGGGGGCACACCAGCCAGGGTAAACGAGGAGTAAAGTCTACCCGCTGGATACTGATAACCATGGCCATAGCCGCCAGCGCACTGGCTGGCTGCTCCATCGCACACCAGTTCCTGAAGCCCAATATCACCAGCGAAACCATCAGCGAAGTCCGCTACCTGGATCAGGGCTGGAGCGACGAAGACCGCGCCCTGTTCTACAACACGCCCCAGGGCACAGAACTGCAGGGCCTGCATTACGAATGGCTCGCGGCCCTGGAACTGCCGTTTTCCAACGAAAAGCTGGCCACGGAGAAAAACCTGCGCGGATGGGGCTTTATTGTCGATAGCGACGAGGCCGGCAGCGAATCCGGAGCTTATCCGGTGGGGATGAGCAAGCACTGGAATCCGCAGGCCAACGCCTACCGCCTGGATCTGGGTTGCGCCCTGTGTCATACCGGCGAGCTACATTACAAGGGCACCGCGCTGCGGGTAGATGGCGGACAGGCCATCCACGGCATGTCCACCGGCGCCCCCGGAGAGTTCACCTACTCGGTTGGTGCCAGCACCCTGGAAATGAAATACAACCTCGCCAAGTGGAACCGCTTTGCGGATGCAATCGCCGGCGACGACAGAGAGAAACGCAAACAACTGAAGCGCGACTTTGCCGCATTCCGCGAGCGCTTTTTTGAATTTGCGGATGGTCCCGGCAACGACGAGCACTTCCCGGTAACCGAAGGCCGCGGCCGCACCGATGCCGTGGGCCGCATCGGCAATGTGGTATTCGGGTACAACCTGGGGATCGAAGAAAACTACAAGAACGCCGATGCGCCGGTCAGTTACCCCTTCCTGTGGGATATCTGGCGCTTTGACTGGGTGCAGTACACCGGCTTCACCAACCAGGCGATGGCGCGCAACGTGGGCGAGAGCCTCGGGGTAATGGCACCGGTGAAGCTGGTGGATAAAGCCGGGGCACTGCTGCCGCCGGGGGAGTTCGGACAATCCACCATCGACATTCAGGGCATGCAGTGTATCGAGACAACCCTGCGCAAACTGAAGCCGCCGAAATGGCCGGAGGATGTGCTCGGAGAAATTGATTTAGACAAGGCCCGCGCGGGCAAACACCTGTTTGCGGACCAGTGCGCCCACTGCCACGGCCCGCATATCTCCAAACCCTACCGCTGGTCACTGGCCGACAGCCCGCAAGCCAACCCCGCAGCGCAGAACGACGTGAACTGGCAATGGGATATGTCCGGCCAGGTTTCCTACGACGAGGAAAACCGCCCGGTGCGCGAGGACTGGCGCAGCACCATCTGGTCCGTCCCCTGGATTGACATCAAGGTGATCGGCACCGACCCCAAAGCCGCGGAAAATTACAACGCAAAACAATATCTGGCCGGCCCACTGTTGCCGCCGGGAGCCCCCAAGGTCAACGCCGGCGACGGCCTGCAGCTGCTGATCAACCAGCTTCTGCCGGTACTGTACAAAAACAACGATATTTCCAGCGACAACAACGGTATCGCGGATTACGACGGCCTGAACGTGCCCTTCCGCATCGCCAATCACACCGCCTACAAGGCGCGCCCACTGCACGGTGTATGGGCCACGCCGCCATTCCTGCACAACGGCTCGGTGCCCACCATTTACGACCTGCTGTCGCCACGGGAGTCCCGCCCTGCCCGCTTCGGTGTCGGAAACCGCGAATACAACCCGCAAAAACTCGGGTATGTCACCGACCTGCGCCGCGGAAATTTCGAGTTCGACACCACCGTAGAAGGTAACCACAACAGCGGCCACCTGTTCACGGATGTGGACGAAAAGGGCCGCATCGGTGATCGCCTGAGCGAACAGCAGCGGATGGCACTGATCGAATACATCAAGGTGCTGGGAAATCCGGACTTCTCCGCAGCCCTCGGGGGCGACCCGCAGAACTGGGATCAATATTCGCCCCCGCCCGCCAGCCCCGGCGGCGAAATGGCCTGTGCGCCCTACCGCCATTCCAGCGAAAACGCCCCGCACCTGGTGCGCAACGACGGGGAGGCCGTGCTGTGAAAACATTACCCTGTGCGCTAGCCGCAGCAATGATCGCCCCGCTGCTCACTTTCAGTCCCATGCTCCGCGCCAGTGACCAGGCCGCGGCACCGGCCAGCGAACTGGACGACCTGGGCATGAACATTTCCCTGGAGGAAAAGGTCGCGATACTCTCGGCGATCAATTCCGCTCGGGAAGTCTCCCGCATCGCTCAAGCGCACAACGGCGAGACATTCCGCCGGGATGCCCATGCCAAAGCCACCGGCTGCGTGCGCGCCCGGTTTACCGTCAACGCGGATATTCCCGATGAATTTCGCCACAGCCTGTTTGCGGAACCCGGCCGCGAATACCAGGCCTGGATACGCTTCTCCAACGGCGACATGCTGGTACAGCCGGACGCGACACCGGATGCCCGAGGCATGGCAATAAAAGTGATGGGCGCGGAGGGCGCACCGGTTGCACCCGAGCTGGGCGCGAGCGGCAGCCAGGACTTCATCATGACCAACACCCCGGCATTTTTTAACCGCAATATCCACGACTACGCGGAGAACATGCAGCACCTGGCCAGGCTGGACAAAACCGGCTGGTTTGTCAGCCTGTGGCCGCCGCGGCTGCACCTCAGGGAAACCATCCGCGCCCGGCAGACCGTCTCCTCCCGCATCGACACACCGCTGGCTGCACAGTATTTTTCCATGCTGCCCTATCGCCTCGGCAACACCCCGCTGAAGTTTTCCGCCCGGCCCTGCCCCGGCAGCCGTTACGAGGTCACCGTCGACCAGAGCGGTGATGACTTCCTTACCCGACAGATGGCAGACACTCTGGAGACCGGCGCAGCCTGTTTCGATTTCATGGTACAGCCGCAAACCGACGAAACCGCCATGCCGCTGGATGACGCCACCGAAATCTGGCCGGAATCACAGTCGCCATTCCAGTCAATCGCCCGCGTGCGCATACCGCCGCAGACCTTTACCGGAAGCGCGCAACAGACGTTTTGTGAAAACCTGTCCATGAACCCCTGGAACGGGGTCGGGGAATGGGAGCCGCTGGGTAGCCTCAGCCGCGCGCGGCGCCTGGTGTACAAGGCGGTGTCCGACTATCGCCACAGCCAAAACAACGCGCCGCTGGCTGCCCCGGTGAACTGGTGTGTACCCGGTTACCCCGAGCCCTGCTCGACGACCCAGGGACTCAACGTGCGCAAGCCGAGATGGCCGCTGCCGCGCTGCTTCGATCCGCAATTCCGGCCTGTCGACGGCTCAGTCGTCGACAGCCAGTGCGAAGATGGGAACTATGGAAGTGCCGCCGCTTACTGAATTACGCCACAACCAAAGCGCGCACCGCCACCACCCAGCGGCTTGGGCTGGTCCGAGTAGTTGTCGCCACCGGCGTGAATCACCAGCGCTCGGCCCTTGAGGTCTTTCGTTTTCAGGCGCGGCGCCAGCACCGGCTCGTAGGCATTGCCATCACTGTCGACATACAGTGCCGGCAGGTCCCCCAGGTGGCCATCGCCCCAGGGCAACCCGTGCTTGCCGGTCTTTTTCGGATCGTAGTGGCTACCCGCCGCCAGCCCCGGGACCAGCTGGCCGTCCTTCATTGCCGGCTCGCAACTGCCATTCTCATGCAGATGAAAGCCGTGCAGCCCCGAAGGCAACCCTTTCAGTTTCGGGGTAAATACCAGGCCGTATCGGGTCTCGGTGATGGTGACCGTGCCCAGCATGGTGCCCACCCCCTTGTCATCGAGCCGCAGGACACTCACCACAGTTTCCGCGCTGGCCGACAGCGCCATGCTGCCCATCAGCGCCACCGCAACCAGAGACCAGGGGAAATGGGAACGGGCAACACGGGACATAACACTCCTCCACTGCAGGCCGGCCGGCGGCCAAAGTCACACTAATGCTTAAAGTGTAGAAGGAAATGCCAAACTGCCAGCGACAGGCAGAGGATCAGATATTCAGAACCTGCTTTACGAAGGGAATGGTGATCTTGCGCTGGGCCTCCAGGGAAGCCCGGTCCAGCTGCTCCAGGCAGGCGAACAGTGCGCGGGTATCCCGCGGTGCGCGATGAATGATGTACTGGGCCACATCCTCCGGCAGGTCAAAGCCGCGCAGGCGGCTGCGCTGGCGCAGGGCGGCGATCTTGTCCGCATCGCTGAGCGGGTGCAACTGAAAGATCAGCCCCCACTGCAGGCGCGAGCGCAGATCCGCCAGCTGCAGGTCCAGCCCCCGGGGAGACTTGCGCGCCCCCAGCAGCAGCTGCCGGCCACTGTCCTTGAGGCGGTTGTAGAGGTGGAACAGCCCCTCCTGCCAGTCCGCGCGGTTCTCTACCATCTGCAGGTCGTCGATGCACACCAGGTCCAGCTGGTCGAGACCGTCGAACATGACTTCCGGAATTGCCTCGATCAGGTCTTCCAGCGGCAGGTACTGAAACGAGCGGCCACTGGCCTCCGCCACCTGGCACACCGACTGCAGCAGGTGGGTCACACCGCTGCCGGACTCCCCCCACAGGTAAACCACCGGCTCCGGGTTGGCGCCGCTGGCAAAGTCCCGCAACAGGTCGGCCACCTGGCGATTGGCATCGCCGGGCTCCTGGTAAAAGTTCGCAAAAGTGGCGTCGTCACGCAGGGAAACACCTAGCGAGAGCTGTTGCGGCACGCCGCTCTTCTGATGACTACCGGACACGGGTACTACTGCCAGTGGTAACGCAGGGGGTTCTGCGCGCTGCCCAGGGGCGCGCGGTAGCCGGTCAGGTCTACCGGACCTTCCGCATCCAGCTGCAGGTTGCGGTTCAGGGCCAGCACGTCGCGCAGGCTCTCCAACTGGGTGCTGGTGGCGAGCGACAGAATCAGCCGGTCGCCGCGCACCGCCAGCACATCCGCAGCGCTGACCTGGGCCAGCCCCTGCAGATAACTGGTCACCTTGCTGTAGGCGGCGAAACTGCGGATGCCGGATATTTCCACCTGCACCGCACTGGCGACACCGGTGCCGCCTGCGCGCACGGCGTAGCGCTCCGCCATCAGGTTCGCAGCCTCGTTGATACCGCGCAGCGCCACCTCCTCCATGGAGCTGCCGCTGGCGTCAAAGGCATAGCTGCGGCCGCCGTGGATCAGCAGCCAGTTGGCCTGCCAGCGCTGGCCGGAAGTCTGCAGCAGGCGGCCCATCAGGGACGCGTCGGGACGGTAGCGCACCGCGGCTTTCTGCGCCGCAGCTTCGTCCTGCACCCAAAGGCTGCCCAGCGGCATATTGCGCTGGTCATTCAGATCCATCACCGGGAATTCCAGCGGCAGGCCGCGCTCCAGGGCCAGGCTATCCAGCAGGCCAAACAGTTCCGGGTAGTCTTCCTGGCGCAGGCTGTCGCGCCCGCTCTGCAGGCTGTCCACCGCCATCCACACCAGGGTGGCCGGACGGTTGTTGGGCCACAGCGGCAGTTGCAGCTGGTGCACCAGTTCATTCACGGCTTGCGGGTCAAAGCTGAGGTGCAGGTAAAGCTGGTTGTCTTCGCTGTCGTAGCGGTACACCTGCAGGTACTTGCGGGCATCCTTGAGAACCGGTGCCAGTTTCGGGTCACTGCCGATATTCTGGTCTCCGGTGACCCGCACGAAGATGCGCTCCAGGCCGCGGCTGCTGGCATTGGCGCGGTCGGTGGCGCCGCGGCTCGGCACCGCCTCGACGATTTCGTACAAATCCGGGATCACCCGCGCCTGCGCGGGCTGCAGGCAGGCGAGTGCCAGCAGGAAAAACAGGCCGTAGAGTACAACACGGGGGTGGATCGGCAGTGGCATCGGAGTTCCCCTTTACCTCTTATTCTGGGTTGCCCTGTGGCGGGCCTCGGTACTGCGGAACATCCAGAAATGGCCCGCAATGATCAAAATTGTGGCTATTGTATCAGTGTCGGCTGATTCGCCCAGCCTTCAGTTCGCACAATTGAGCAATTTTCCACTAGAATACGCGCCCTTCCAAACAGGCCCTTAACAGGTTGAACCATGAGCGACTCCAAGCCCACCTCTCCTTCCGAGAGCCCTTCCCTCAGCTATAAAGATGCCGGTGTCGACATCGACGCGGGCAATGCCCTGGTTGAGCGCATCAAGCATGTGGCCAAGCGCACCACACGCCCTGAGGTCATGGGCGGGCTCGGTGGCTTCGGCGCCCTGTGCCAGCTGCCCAGCGGCTATAAAGAGCCGGTTCTGGTGTCCGGCACCGACGGCGTCGGCACCAAGCTGCGCCTGGCCATGGACCTGGGCATCCACGACACCATCGGCATCGACCTGGTGGCCATGTGTGTGAATGACCTGGTGGTCGCCGGTGCCGAACCCCTGTTCTTCCTCGACTACTACGCCACCGGCAAGCTGAATGTCGACGTTGCCGCGGATGTGGTCACCGGTATCGGCGAGGGCTGCAGCCAGGCGGGATGCGCGCTGGTGGGCGGCGAGACCGCTGAAATGCCGGGCATGTACGAAGGTGACGACTACGACCTGGCCGGCTTCTGTGTCGGCGTGGTGGAAAAGTCCGGCATCATCGACGGTAGCAAGGTCAAGGCCGGCGACAAGCTGATCGGCCTGGGCGCCTCCGGCCCCCACTCCAACGGCTACTCCCTGATTCGCAAGGTGCTGGAAATCAGCGGCGCCGACCTGCAGAAAGACCTGGAAGGCAAAACCCTGGCGGAATCCCTGATGGCGCCGACGCGGATTTACGTGAAGTCCCTGCTGGAGCTGATGAAGAGCGTGCAGGTCAACGCCCTCAGCCATATCACCGGCGGCGGCCTGCTGGAGAACCTGCCGCGGGTTCTGCCGGAAAATGCCAGTGCCGTGATCAACACCAACAGCTGGGAGTTCCCGCCGGTGTTCCGCTGGCTGCAGGAAGCCGGCAATATCGAAAGCCGGGAAATGTACCGCACCTTCAACTGCGGCGTAGGCATGGTGATCTGCGTTCCGGCAGAAGATGCCGACCGCGCCATTGCAACCCTCAAGGGCCTGGGCGAGGACGCGTTTATCGTCGGCAGCATCGAAGAAGCTGCCGAGGGCGCGGAAGCCGTGGTACTGCAGGGACTGTAACACGACCATGTCAGACTCCTCTCTTGCACCACAGGCTGGCGGTTGCCGGGTTGTCGTACTGATTTCCGGCAGCGGCACCAACCTCCAGGCGCTGCTCGACGACGCCGCCAGACCCGAATGCGAATACGCCGTTCAGGCTGTAGTCAGCAACAAAGGTGAAGCATATGGTCTGACCCGGGCAGCGGATGCCGGTGTGGAAACCGCGGTACTGAGCCACCGGGATTTCACTGATCGGGAAAGTTTTGACCAGGCGATGATCGAGACGATCGATGCCTACCGTCCGGACCTGGTGATCCTGGCGGGCTTTATGCGTATCCTGACTCCCGGGTTTGTGCGCCATTACAGCGGTCGCCTGTTGAACATACACCCGTCCCTGTTGCCAAAGTACCAGGGCCTGCACACCCACCAGCGTGCGCTGGATGCCGGCGACAGTGAGCACGGGGCAACCGTGCACTTTGTCACCGAAGAGCTGGATGGCGGTCCGCCCATCGTCCAGGCCAGTGTGCCGGTACTCGCGAACGACAGTGCGGAATCCCTTGCACAGCGCGTACAGGTGCAGGAACATAAAATCTACCCGCTCGCCGCCCGCTGGTTTGCCCAGGGGCGCCTGCGGATGGTTGGCGACCGTACCGAGCTGGACGGCGAACTGTTACCGCGCCATGGCAAGCGCATCAACAGTACGGAAACGCCAGCAACAGAGTAACCAGGCCGGCTACATTTCCGGTCTGGATCAATGGAACTTGAGACTCAGACCGGAGGTGTAACCTTGCTCCGAATCACAGCAGCCGCTTTAACCGCTTTTCTCTGCACATTCCTCACCGCCCCGCTGGCGGTCGCCTCTTCCGACTCCGTTTCAACCTCAGCTGACAGCACCGTCCTGCAGCCCTTTACCGCGACCTACCAGGCGGAATTCAGCGGCTTTGGCGTCACCGCCGAGCGCAAACTCAGTGGCACCCCCGACAACTGGAGACTGGATTTTTCCGCCCACTCCATGTTTGCAAAAATCGAGGAGTACTCGCGTTTTTCCCAAAGTGGCAACCGCCTCACCCCGCAACACTATGATTACCAGAAATCCGGCCTCGGCCGGGATCGCCACACCGCACTCAACTTTGAAAACGCACAGCAGCGGGTGGTAAACGTCCACGACAAATCCCGCACCATCGAAAATGCCCCGGCACACATCCAGGACAAAATCAGTTACCAGTTACAACTGGCGCTGGATGTCGCGGCGGGAAAAAAGACGCTGGAATACGATGTCGCTGACGGCAAAAAAATCCGTCACTATGAATTTCGCATTGCCGGCCGGGAAAAAATCAAAACGCCAATGGGTTTGGTAGATACCATCAAGGTCCAGCGCGTGCGCGCACAGGATGCCGCGCGCGTCACCAACATCTGGTTTGCGCCCGAATGGAATTACGCCCTCGTAAAGCTTATGCAGCGTGAAGATAATGGCAAAAGCTACCAAATCACCCTGACAAATTTATCCATTGATGGAAATCCCGTTAGCGTAAAAAAATAATCGAAAAAATTTCCTCACACTCTGCAAAAAAATCACGTCAAAGCGTAGATTTTCCCGCTCATTGCCTCTATAAAGTCGCGGCTTTATTCCCGTGCGTAAATTTCGCACTGCTAAAATCATCCTACAGGGAATAGGTTTGCTTGAAGCAAATGTATTCTGAAAAAGCTTCACTGCCAAAGCCGAAGTGAAAGCGTCACTGCATTGGCATTATTTTCAGCAACAGAGTGGGACCTCATGACTATCAAAACTCTGCGCAAAGCCGCATTGGCCGCAGCGATCTGTTCCGTGTCCGGCGGCGTCTTTTCCAGCGGCGCCATGGCTGCCGGTTTCGGGCTCCAGGAGTCCAGCAGTTCCGGCCTCGGCCGCGCGTTCGCGGCAGAAAACACCATCGGCGATAACGCCGCAATTCTCGCGCGCAACCCTGCCGGTTCGGCACTATTCAATGAAATCGCGATTTCCGGCGGCGCGACCTATGTCAACCCGGAAATTGACGCCGCGGGCTACACCGAATATTACGCGCGGACCGAAGCTGGACCGTTTCTGCTCGCAGAACCCCTGTTCGCAACCGCAGACGACTATGCCAGCAGTGCCTGGGTGCCCAATGCCTACCTCGCGGTACCATTTAACGACTGCTGGTCCTTTGGCCTCGCCATCAACACCGACTATGGTCTGGAAACCGATTTCGACGCCGACTGGCCGGTAACCCACATCGCCGACAAGACCGAACTGATTTCCGTCGATATTGCGCCATCCGTCGCATTCGACTTCAACAACCAGTTCAGCGTGGGCATTTCCGCCAACTTCCTGTATGCAGATGCCACCCTGGAATCCAAAGTGCCATCTGACTTTATCATCGACCCAAGCCTGTCGGACGCCAGAATTCTCGATGCCGATGGCGATGACTGGGACTACGGCTGGGCCATTGGTGCCATCTGGCGCAGTGTCGACGGCCGCACCCGCGTGGGTATTTCCTATCAGTCCGAGATGGATCCGGAAATCGACGCCGATGTGGATTCCGACCTGCTGCCGGCGTTCAACAACAGCGGTCAGATCGTCGGCACCTTTTCCGGGGAAAAAGCAGACCTGACCCTGGACCTGCCAGACATCTTGGAACTCGGCCTGTACCACCGCTTCAGCGACAACTGGGGTGTGGCAGTGGGTGCCCTGTGGACCGACTGGGATGACTTCCAGCGCCTGGAAGCCTTCTTCCCGGATCAGACCGCCGGTGGCGCTCCAATCCCCAACTACAACCCGCTGCATATCAAAGAGGAAAACTTTGAATCCGGCTGGCGTTACAGCCTGGGTCTGGAGTACTACCCCTGCGATGAAGTGACCTGGCGCGTTGGCTATGCCTATGACGAGGGCGCCGCCCGCGATGGCCTGAACGAAGATGCGGTCAATGAGACCGCACAATTCGGCTTCGGCGCCGGCCTGCCGGTAACCTGGCGCACCCTGTCCATTCCCGATGCCGACCGCCAGTGGGTGACCTTTGGCGGCACCTATGAGTTCAACAACCAGCTGAGCATCGATGGCGGTCTCGCCTACCTGTGGGGTGACGATGAGACTATTCAGGAGTTCTCAGCACTACCTACATCTGCCGGCACCCTGGGAACCTACTTCAACGGTGGCACCACCAACCTGGAAGCCTGGCTCACCGGCGTTTCACTGAACTACAAGTTCTGATTACACCGTCAGCAACAGACTTGCCATTGGGGTCGGGCTAGCATGCCCGGCCCTTTTTTATTCCTGGAAAATCTGCGCGGCCTCGCATTCGAGGCTCGCCCGCTGATGGAGCGCACGCACCAATCCTGACACGTATTTCGCACCGAAAACCGCCACGGCAAAATCTGCCGCGCACCAGAAAAATACTTCACTATCGCTCGCGCACTGATTGTGGTGCACGCCAGAGACACCCGCCATCCACTTGCTGACGCAAAAATCCTCCAAAAAAACAGCGACGGCGAAAACTGCCAAGACAGCAAAATCCCCTGCACGACGCTCGATCCAGAGATAAAACCTTCGGGTAAAACTTATTGTTTAACAGTCACTTGCGCCCTCTTGGCGCGGCGGAGCCGCGCCTTGAAAACGGCGCCCATATAACCGGCCAAAGCAGCATGGCAGAAGCCGGAGCAAGAAAAGTTGGCACACTCTTCGCAAAGATCGCTGCGTAGGCGAAACACAATCGCTGGTGAAAATTTAATTTCAGGTCGGCGTTTAAGAACGAAGACCAAACATCAAAAAAGTCGCAACCGCGAATGGTTGCCCAGAGCACAGGCGCTCATCGATACCTGCCCGACCGGCAGCCAATCGATGGGCGCTTTTTTTTTGCGCTCCATTTTTTGACACAGAACTTATTTCGCAACTTGAAAACTGGGGAGATCATCAAATGCAATGGAAAAAATCCTTGAAACAACTGGCCGGTGCCCTTGCACTGTTTGCCGGCACCGCCCTGAGTACAGCACCGGTAGCTGCTGAGGAACTGGGCTACCCGGAAAAAGAGGAGCTGACCTTCGGCTTTATCAAACTTACGGATATGGCGCCCATTGCCATCGCATACGAGAAGGGATTCTTCGAGGACGAGGGCCTCTACGTCACCATCGAAGCCCAGGCCAACTGGAAAGTATTGCTGGACGGCGTCATCGACGGTCGCCTGGACGGTGCCCACATGCTGGCGGGACAACCCATTGCCGCCACCATGGGCTTCGGCACCAAGGCGGACATCATTACCCCCTTCTCCATGGACCTGAACGGCAACGGCATTACGGTCTCCAACGATATCTGGGAACAGATGAAGGCCAACATACCCAAGCAGCCAGATGGCAAGCCGGTACACCCGATCAAGGCGGATGCGCTGAAACCGGTAGTGGAAAAATACAAGGCCGACGGCAAGCCCTTCAATATGGGCATGGTATTCCCGGTTTCCACCCACAATTATGAGCTGCGTTACTGGCTCGCCGCCGGTGGCATCCACCCGGGCTATTACGCCCCCCACAAGGGCGACATTTCCGGACAACTGGAAGCAGATGCGTTGCTCTCGGTTACGCCGCCGCCCCAAATGCCGGCCACACTGGAAGCGGGCACCATCTACGGATATTGCGTGGGCGAACCCTGGAACCAGCAGGCGGTATTCAAGGATATCGGCGTGCCGGTGGTTACCGACTATGAGATCTGGAAAGACAACCCGGAAAAGGTTTTCGGAATCACCCGGGAGTTTGCGGAAAAGTACCCCAATACCACCGTGCGCCTTACCCGCGCACTGATACGCGCGGCCATGTGGCTGGATGAAAACAACAATGCCAACCGCCCGGAAGCAGTGAAGATTCTGTCCCAGTCGAATTATGTGGGCGCCGACTACGAAGTAATTGCCAACAGCATGACCGGCACCTTCGAATACGAAAAAGGTGACAAGCGCGAAGTGCCCGACTTCAATGTCTTCTTCCGCTACAACGCCACCTATCCCTACTACTCCGACGCCATCTGGTATCTGACACAAATGCGCCGCTGGGGCCAGATTCCGGAAGACAAATCCGACGATTGGTACAAGGATCTCGCAAGTAAAGTCTATCGCCCGGATATCTATGAGGCTGCCGCGAAATCCCTGATTGCCGAAAAGCTGGCCAAGCCCGAGCAATTTCCGGACTTTGCCACCGAAGATGGTTTCCGCGATCCGCAGACCCACTTCATCGACGGCATTGTGTACAACGGCCATGAACCCAATGCCTACATCGAGAAATTCCCCATTGGCCTGAAGTCCGGCCAGAAGCTCTGACACCAGGCGCAGTTTGCCGGGCCTGCGGGTCCGGCAGGTAAAAACCGGGATAGCTCCAACACAACCATTGAGGTAACCGCACCATGACAGCCACTACCCTTGCAACAGAGAAACTTACCGGGATTCGTTTGCCGAGGCTCGACAGCAGATTCCTGGGAAGTGCCATCAAATATGTGGCGCTGCCACTGGCAGGCATTCTGGTGTTTCTGTTGCTGTGGTCGGTCACCGCGCAGCGTATCGATACGTCACTGGGGAAGTTTCCCGGACCTGCGGCCGTTGCCGAACAGTTTGATGCCCTGTACCAGGAGCACCAGCGCTCGCGGGAAAAGGAGCGCGCTTTCTATGAGCGACAGGAGGTGCGCAATGCGGAACGGGTCGCCAAAGACCCGGACTACGTGCCGAAAATTCGCGCCTATACCGGCAAGGAAACCTTTCTCGACCAGATCGTTACCAGCCTTGTGACGGTTATGAGCGGCTTTCTTCTGGCGGTGGCCATCGCGATCCCTCTGGGCATCGCGGTAGGTTTGAGTCCGGCACTCAACAGTGCGGTCAACCCGATCATCCAGGTATTCAAGCCGGTATCACCCCTGGCCTGGTTGCCGCTGGTCACCATGGTGGTGTCGGCCCTCTATAGCACCCCGGATCCGGTGGTCGCGAAATCATTTCTCAATTCGCTGATTACGGTAACCCTGTGCTGTCTGTGGCCGATGGTCATCAACACTGCCGTGGGCGTTGCCGGTATCGATCGCGACCTGGTCAATGTGTCCAAGGTACTGCGACTGCCGGCCCTCAAGCACGTGCAGAAAATCGTCCTGCCGGCTGCGGTGCCGATGATTTTCACCGGTATGCGGCTGTCGCTCGGTGTGGCCTGGATGGTACTGATCGCAGCGGAAATGCTGGCCCAGAACCCGGGACTGGGCAAGTTTGTGTGGGATGAATTCCAGAACGGCAGTTCGGACTCACTGGCGCGCATCATGGCCGCAGTGCTGGTTATCGGCGCCATCGGCTTTCTGCTGGACCGCGGCATGCTCGCGCTGCAGAAACTGGTCTCCTGGGACAAAGGGATCAGTCAGTAACCAGCCAATCCCCTTCGCGCAGAAACGAATACTCAAAATTGGAGCAAAGCATGAGTGTATTACTGGATATCAGCCATATCGACATGGAATTCCCCACTCCCAAGGGCAGCTTCACCGCACTGAAGGATGTGAACCTGAAAATTTCCCAGGGTGAATTTGTCTCCCTGATCGGACACTCCGGATGCGGCAAGTCCACCGTATTGAATGTGGTGGCGGGCCTTTACCAGGCCACTCGCGGCGGTGTCATCCTGAACGGCAGGGAGGTAACCGAACCGGGGCCGGAGCGCGCTGTGGTATTCCAGAATCACTCCCTGCTGCCGTGGCTGACGGCATACGAAAACGTGGAGCTGGCGGTCAGGCAGGTATTCGGCAAATCCCGCTCCAAAACGGAAATGCGCGAGTGGATCGAACACAACCTGAATCTGGTGCACATGGGCCACGCCATGCACAAGCGCCCGGCGGAAATCTCCGGTGGGATGAAGCAGCGGGTGGGTATCGCGCGCGCGCTGGCAATGCAACCCAAGGTTCTGCTGATGGATGAACCCTTCGGCGCGCTGGATGCACTGACCCGAGCACACATGCAGGACTCGCTGATGGAAATCCAGGCGGAGCTGAACAACACCGTCATCATGATCACCCATGACGTCGATGAAGCGGTGCTGCTTTCCGATCGTATCGTGATGATGACCAATGGCCCGGCGGCAACCATCGGCGAAATTCTCGACGTAAACCTTGAGCGTCCCCGTCACCGCCTGGAACTGGCAGACGACGCACTCTACAACCAGTACCGAGCGAGAGTGCTCAAGTTTCTGCACGAACGCCACAGCCAGCCGGATGTTCCGGCAACCAAGCCGGTGGAGAACAAACCGGATGCACCCCAAACCGCGTCCGCCGAGCATTCGCGACCTGCAGTGGAGACCGTAGAGGACGCCGCCTGACACAAGTTCACGAAAAAAATACTCAATAAAAACCGATTTTCCGTTCCGAGGACAATTAGATGAAAAAACAAAACCTTCTGACTGCCAATACACTGATAACCACCCTGCCGCGCCAGCTGCTCGCACTGGCCATCGGCACTCTCGCAGCGACACCGGTTCTCGCGCAGGAAGTGGCCGGGGACCAGGCGCCTGCGGTCACCAGCTTCGGCGATGCCCTCAGCCAGGGGGATGTATCCCTCAGCTTCCGCGCACGTACGGAAATGGTCGACACCGCCGGCAGCGATGTAGACCTCACCAGCCTTAAAACTCGCCTGACCTTTTCGTCTGCCGCCTACCAGGGCTTCAGCACCGTAATCGAGATGGATGACGTCACCCATATCACGGAATTTGAAGGCGGCGTCGGCGACCCCGAGGGTACCGAGGTCAACCAGGCATTTCTTGCCTACCAGCTGGGGAAGACCAGTGTGAAATACGGCCGCCAGCGCATCCTGCTGGACAACCAGCGCTTTGTCGGCGGCGTCGGCTTTCGCCAGAACGAGCAGACTTACGATGCATTCAGCGTAACCGACAACAGCCTTGCCGATACCACGCTGTTTATGGCGCACATACACAACGTAAACCGTATCTTTGGTGAAGACAGCCCAGTAGGCGACCATACCAACGATACCTATCTGCTCAACGCCAAATACGCGGGGCTGCCCCTCGGCGCCCTGAGCGGGTACGCGTACCTGATCGACAATCAAGACGCCCTGGCCTTTTCCACCGATACCTACGGCCTGCGTTTTGCCGGCGGTCAGGGCAGCCTGAGTTATGCGCTGGAATATGCCACCCAGTCCGCCGCAGCGGATAACCCGGCGGATTACACCGCGGACTACCTGCTGGCGGAAGGCAGCTACAAAGTGGGTTCGGTAACACTGGCTGCTGGCTATGAGCTGCTAGGGGCAGACGGCAGCGACGGACAGTTCATCACGCCACTGGCGACCCTGCATAAATTCCAGGGCTGGAACGACAAGTTTCTCGGCGGCGGTACCGGTAACATTGCCGGCGGCATTGAAGATGTCTACCTGTCTGCCGGCACCAGCCTTGCCGGGATAAAACTCGCGGTCAATTACCACCAGCTGAGTTCCGACGATTCCGGTGTTTCCGGTATGGACAAACTCGGAAGCGAGCAGGGTTTCCTCGCGGCCTATACCCTCGCCGGGGTCAACCTGAGCCTGAAGTACAGCCGTTACAGCGCGGACGACTTCAGTGTGGATACCGATAAACTCTGGCTCACCGCCGCCGCTACTTTTTGATATGAATGTAAGTGGAAACTGCTTCTCGCATATTGCAGAGCAGTTCAAACAATATCTGAGAAACATTTGAATGCGAGCAAAAAAAAGCCCGGCATGGATAACCATGCCGGGCTTTTGGGACAGTTGGCTTACCAACCGCACTGGCGGTCTTTATTCTGCTCCTGCAGGTATGCCATCAATGGCTGGAAGTAATCCACGATCGCGGAGGCATCCAGTTCACGCTGGCCGGTCAGCGCTTCCATCGCATCGGGCCACGGCTTGCTGGCCCCCATGGCGAGCATATCGCGCAGTTTCTTGCCGGCGGCATCGTTCTTGTAAATGGAGCAGCGGTGCAGCGGACCGGTTTCGCCAGCGGCATCGCACAGCGCACGGTGGAACTGGTACTGCTGGATGTGGGCAAGGAAATAGCGCGCGTAGGGGGTATTCCCCGGGATATGGTACTTGGCGCCCGGATCGAAATTGGCTTCGCTGCGTGCCACCGGTGCTTCCACACCCTGGTATTCCTCACGCAGTTTCCACCACGCCTTGTTGTAGTCTTCCGGCTGCACTTCGCCGTTAAAGACCTGCCAGCGCCACTTGTCGACCATTAAACCGAACGGCAGGAACGCAATCTTGTCCAGCGCCTGCTGCATCAGATAGCCCAGATCCTTGTCTTCGCCGGGAATCTCGTCCAGCAGGCCGATTTCTTTCAGGTATTTCGGCGTAATGGACAGGGCAACGGTATCACCCACCGCCTCGTGGAAACCATCGTTGGCACCTTCCTTGTACAGGAACGGCTGCTGGTTGTAGATGCGCTGGTAGAAGTTGTGCCCCAGTTCGTGGTGGATGGTGACCAGGTCTTCGCCGGTCTTGTTGATGCACATCTTGATACGGATATCGTCAACGTTATCCAGGTTCCAGGCGCTGGCATGACAGACTACGTCGCGATCGCGGGGCTGGGTAAATTGCGAACGCTCCCAGAAGGTTTCGGGCAGCGGCTTGAAGCCGAGAGAGGTGAAGAATTTCTCCCCGACTTTGACCATATCCTGCTCGCTCATCCCGGAATCAACCACCAGCTCGGTGAGGTCGTAGGGCGCTTGCATGTCGTCGTCTTTGACGATGTCATAAACATTGCCCCACTGCTGCGCCCACATATTGCCGAGCAGATGTGCGGGGATCTTGCCCTGGGCCGGTGCCACCTCGTCGCCGTAATGCTCGTTCAGTTTCGCACGCACGTGGCAGTGCAGAGCTTCGTACAGCGGCTTCACCTTGTTCCACTGGGCGTCCATGTCGGCGGCAAAGGCATCCGGCTCCATATCGTATTTGGAACGCCACATTACGCTCAGGTTGTCGTAACCGAGTTCCTGTGCGCCGGCATTGCCGATTTCCACCTGGCGCTCGTACAGCGGCTTCATGGGCGGAGCGACCTCTCGCCAGCCTACCCACAGATCCTTCAACTCCTTCGGGTCGCGGCTCTTCGCCATGATCTGGCCCATTTCGGTGAGGGTCAGGCACTTTTCACTGTCGCCCTCTCCGGTGCAGTATTTGCCGGCGCCGTACATGCCCTGCATCTTGGAACCGATCTGTGCCAGTTCGGCGGTCAGCTCTGGATCCTTAGGTGCAGGAAATACCAGGCTCTGCTTGAGCATGGTGAGCGCACGCCGGGTCTCCGGGTCGAGGTCCACATTGTCAAATTTCGCCGCCTCCTGGGCGAGCTCTACCGCCAGCGTGGTCGCGCGCTCCACCGCCAGGGCCTCGGTAAACTGGGAGTCGACGTTGATGTAGGTAGCAGCCAGCCAGCTCGCGTGACTCACCTCTTCCGAGATCTTCGCCAGCTGGGCCTGCGCGTCATCCAGGAATGCCTTGGCATCTGCGGCAGTAAGACTGCCGCTGGCGGCATCTGTCTGGGCCGTGGTACCCGTATTATCGTCCGGGCCACGAGAGGCCTCCGCGGCAGGTGCCGGAGCCGTCGCCTGTTGCGCGGCCCCCTGCTCTGAATTGCGATTGTCACAGGCGGAAACAGCCATGGTCGCGGCAATAACCAGCGCTAGCTTTTTCATCAGCGTCCTCTGTTTTATTTGCTTTTTCCCAAGGGAGAAGGGTCGATTTGAAGACAGAAAAATCCCCAATACGCTCTTTCTGTCGTCGTTTTATAGCACACAGAGTCATCGGCACGGGCTGTGGTAGCGCCCTGCACGCCCAACATCGGCACAAAATTCCCCACATCAGTCTTTTCTTGGAGAAATGTCTCGCAACTGGCGCTGGATACAGCAACCTCTGGAAACCAGGGTATCGGGGGGAAAGTAATGAATTGAAGAGAGGGAATTGGAGGCAGCCCAACCAGCACACCCCCGGCACATGATGTCACTGCTACCGTTGCTCCCTTCCGGGCCTGGCGGGGTTCACAGCTGATCATTGCGAGGAGACCGGAAGGGCCGCCATCACGCTCGAGCAATCAGGCTAGCATCTGTGAGATGCGGTCGCCAACAGGGGGACCTGCGCTCGAAGAGGGCGCGATTATAGAGACTCCAGGCGCCAGGTTCCAGCCCCAATTTGCCTCCGATTTTCCCTCGACGGCCAGCCGCATTCTCGCGGCGTGCTTCGAAGCGAGAAAATCCTCCGTGCAAAGCGCCAATTTGCCACGGCAAAAAGCTATACTGTGCCGCGCCCGGATCCGGGCCCTTCAGTCACCTGTTCAGCCACTTTCTACCCGGAAAATCTATGCACCTGTTTGTCGACAGCCTCACCAACGTGGATTTCAGTTATCTCCACCGCAGCCGCGGCATTGTTGGCGAAACCTGGCTGGCCAATGCAGCGCTCGATGGCGCACTGGATGAGCAGGGCATGGTGTGCGACTTCGGCATCGTCAAGAAGACTCTGCGCAACTGGCTGGATACGGAGCTGGATCACCGCCTGCTGGTGCCCACCCGCGCACCGCAGCTGACACTGGAACAGAGTGAAGACGGCATCCACCTGGACTGGCAACTCGACAGCGGAGAAACGATTTCCGTGAGCGGCCCGGCACAGGCGTTTGCCCTGGTCGCGGTGGAGTCCATTACCCCGGAATCGGTAGCGGGCTGGTGTGTCGGCGAACTCGATGGGGTCTTCCCCACCAGTGTCGACCAGCTGCGACTGGATTTTACCAGCGAGGCCATCGACACCCCCTACTACCACTACAGCCACGGCCTGAAAAAACACGACGGCAATTGCCAGCGTATCGCGCACGGCCACCGTTCCCGAATCCGCATCGAGGTGGACGGCGCGCGCGACCCGCAACTGGAAGCCCAGTGGGCAGAGCGCTGGGCCGATATCTACCTCGGCACCCGCGAGGATCTGCAGAAGGAATCCGACAAGCTGCTGCACTTTGCTTACAGCGCCCGTCAGGGTGAATTCACCCT
>NZ_CAJXKH010000042.1 GCF_913055755.1 uncultured Microbulbifer sp. | reverse complement strand
TTGAACCCGCACGAGCATAGCTCACTACCCCCTCAAGATAGCGTGTCTACCAATTCCACCACCTGGGCAAAAACTTTGCAGTTTTTGATTCAAGCCTTGCGGCTTACTGAGGCTGTTCCTCAGTGCTTTCTTCAGTCTGCTCTTCGCTGCCGGCTTCCGGAAGTTCAGCCTGCGGGGCTTCGTCTACGGAGGGCAGTTCGCCTGCGGCCGGGGCTTCTTCCTGAATTTCAGGGATGTCGCCTTCCTGTACCGCCGGCATATCACCGCGCTGCTCTTCGACTGCCGGAACCTGCGGCAGGTCGGCACCGACGTTGGCTTCGTTGCTTTTGCTGGCGAGGATGGCCAGGCCGAAGCTGGTGACGAAGAATACGGTAGCCATGATTGCTGTCAAGCGGGAAAAGAAATTTCCGCTGCCCTGGCTGCCGAATACGGTCTGGGAGGCGCCTGCACCGAAGGAGGCACCCGCTTCCGCACCCTTACCCTGCTGCAGCAGGATCAGGCCGATGATGCTCAGCGCTGTAAGGATGTGAACCACTAAAACCAGTTTTTCCATTGTTCAGGAAACCTGCTGTGTTGGGCCTGGGCCCGTTTACAAATGTTTGATCCGCTGGCGTTATTCGTTTGCCGCGCAGCAGATACTTACGAATTCTTCCGCCTTCAGGGAAGCACCACCCACCAGTGCGCCGTCGATATCCGGCTGGGCAAACAGCTCTACGGCGTTGTTTGCCTTGACACTGCCTCCGTAGAGGATCTGGGTCACGGCTCCGGCTTCACCCAGCTGCTCGCGGATAAAGCGATGCACGTCCTGCGCCTGCTCCGGCGTGGCGGTCTTGCCGGTGCCGATGGCCCATACGGGCTCGTAGGCGATGACCGCGTCCTGCCATGGATTTGCCAGGGCCAGTTCGGTCACTGCGGCCAATTGCTCGGCCACCACATCCAGTGTCTTGCCCGCTTCGCGCTGTTCCAGTGATTCACCGACACAGAGTATCGGGATCAGGCCGGACTGCTTGGCGGCGGCGTACTTCTCCGCTACCAGCTGGCTGCTTTCGCCGTACAGGCTGCGGCGCTCGGAGTGCCCGACGATCACGTAGCGGGCCCCGCAATCCAGCAGCATCTCCGCAGAGACTTCGCCGGTGTAGGCACCGCTGGCGTGTTCGCTGAGGTTCTGTGCCCCCAGTGCCAGGTTGCCGCCTACCGCTTCACCCACCAGTGACAGGTAGGGGAATGGCGGGCAGATCAGCACCTGTGCGGAGCAGTTACTCGACGCCAGTCCTTTGTCCAGATCAGCCAGCAGTTGCCGCGCGAACGCTTGCGTGCCGTGCATTTTCCAGTTGGCTGCTACCAGGGATGTGCGCATCAGTGCTCCTCCAAGGGGCGCAAATCTTAGCGACATTGCCGGCAACATACAACCAGCAACCCGCACTATTTATCGGAATATCAATAACTTCCAAGTGGTGCGCCGCCCGCGGGCGGGCACCGCGGGCTCAGCGGTTGCCGACCTGCTCCACCACCTGGGCAATATCGCCCGCCAGCTGCTCCACCAGGGCGGAATCCTTGCCCTCTACCATGACCCGGATCAGGGGCTCGGTACCGGAGGGGCGCAGCAGCACGCGGCCGCTGTCCGCCAGTTTGGCCTCGGCTTCGGCCACTGCAGCGGTGACCCGGTCATCCTCGAGCACGCCGTCGCGGCTGCCCAGGCGCACATTGATCATATGCTGGGGCAGCATCTGCATGCGCTGGCTCAGCTGGTGCAGGGGTTCGCCGAAGTCGCTGACCGCGCGCAGCACCTGCAGTGCAGAGATGATGCCATCTCCGGTGGTGGTGGCATCGGTACACACGATGTGGCCGGAGGACTCGCCGCCCAGGGTCCAACCGTTGGAATGCATCAGTTCCAGCACGTAGCGGTCGCCCACCTTGGCGCGGGCAAACGGGATCTTGCGGTCCCTGAGCGCCAGTTCGAAGCCGTAGTTGCTCATCTGGGTGCCGACCACGCCATTGCAGCCGCCCAGGTACTGCTGGCGGTGGATGGCGATCAGGAACAGCAGCTGGTCGCCGTCGATCAGGGTGCCGTCCTTGTCCACGAACATCACCCGGTCGCCGTCGCCATCAAAGGCAATGCCGAGGTCAGCCCCCTTCTCCACCACGACCTTCTGCAGCTGCTGGGGCTTGGTGGAACCGCAATCGAGGTTGATATTGTGGCCATCCGGCTGCACGCCGATGGCGTGGACCTCGGCGCCCAGCTCGCGGAACACCTTGGGGGCGATGTGGTAGGTGGCGCCGTTGGCGCAGTCGAGCACGATCTTCAGCCCTTCCAGGTCGTAGCGCCAGGGGGTACTCGCCTTGCAGAACTCGATGTAACGGCCGACGGCGTCGTCGATGCGCCAGGCCTTGCCCAGGTCTTCGGCGGTTTCCATCGGCAGGTCGAGGGCGGCTTCGATATCCCGCTCCACCTGGTCCGGCAGTTTGCTGCCGTCGGCACTGAAGAACTTGATGCCGTTGTCCTGGTAGGGATTGTGCGACGCACTGATGACGATCCCCGCCTGCGCGTGGAAGGTCCGCGTCAGGTAGGCGATGGCCGGGGTGGGCATGGGGCCGAGCAGGCCGACATCCACACCGGCGTTGATCAGCCCCGCCTGCAGCGCGGCCTCGAACATATAGCCGGATACCCGGGTGTCCTTGCCGATCAGGATGCGGCTGTGGCCACCGGCATGGCCCTTGGCGCCGAGCACCTTGCCCGCGGCATAGCCCAGGCGCAGCATGAAATCCGGGGTGATCACCCCCTCGCCTACGTGACCGCGGATACCGTCGGTACCGAAATATTTTCTCGTCATCGGATACTTCTACCTTGATTCAATGCGCGGCCGGGCACTCCGGGTCCGCGATCCATCTATTTTTCTCGGGCAATATTCTAGGTGCAGTCCACCAGTTGCTGCATGCGCAGCACATCCACCGTGGCCGCGACATCGTGCACGCGGATGATATGGGCGCCCCGTTGCGCGGCCAGCATCGCCAGCGCCAGGCTGCCGGGCAGGCGCGACTCCACCGGGCGGTCCAGCAGGCGCCCGATCATGGATTTGCGCGACATGCCCACCAGCAGCGGAATATCTGCCGGCGCGGTGTCCGGCAACTGCCGCAGCAGCGCCAGGTTGTGGTCGTCATTTTTACCAAAGCCGAAACCGGGGTCGAATACGACCTTTTCCCGCGGGATTCCGGCGGCGATGCAGGCCTCGAGGCGCTGCATCAGGAAGTCCTTCACCTCCGCCACCACGTCAGTGTATTCCGGGTTGGACTGCATGGTGCCGGGCTCCCCCAGCATATGCATGACGCACACCGGCAGTCCGGTCGCGGCGGCGGCTTCCAGCGCGCCCGCGCGGTTCAGCGCGCGCACGTCGTTGAGCAGGCCGGCACCGGCGGCGGCGGACTCGCGGAACACCGCGGGGGTGCTGCTATCCACCGAGATCACCACATCCAGGCGCCGGGCGATGGCTTCCACCACCGGCACCACGCGCTCGAGTTCCTGCTGCTCGGAGACCGGCGCCGCACCGGGGCGGGTGGACTCTCCGCCGATCTCAATCAGGGTAGCGCCCTCCCGGCACATCTGTTCCGCCCGCCGCAGGGCCAGGTCCAGATCCAGCCCGCCGCCGGCGTAATAGCTGCCGCCATCGGAAAAGGAGTCCGGGGTGGTATTGAGGATGCCCATGACCTGGGGGCGGGAGAGATCGAGGGTGCGCTTGCCGCAGACTAGTTGCATGAACAGGGAGCTACCAATTGGATAATTTGTGCGCCAGCCGGCACGCAAAAGCGGGCCAATGGCCCGCTGTTACGGAAGGGATGCCCGGAATCAGTATCCGGGCTCCTGCTGTCGGATCAGTGACCGCTGACGGGGCCGCCCACCGGGCTGTCGCCGTCTTTGGGCTGCGCGGTGTCTTCCGGCTCGCCGGTGGAGCCGCTGCCGCCGCTGGCACCGAAATCGTTGTCGTGCCAGTCTTTCGGCGGCCGCACCTTGCGGCGGGACATCAGGTCGTCCACCTGCTCGGCGTCCAGGGTCTCGTATTCCATCAGCGCGTCTTTCATCGCTTCCAGGATATCCCGATTGTCTTCCAGCAGCTGCTGCGCGCGGGCGTAGCAGCTGTCGATGATGCGGCGCACTTCCTCGTCGATCTCGTTGGAGGTCTTGCCGGATACCGGGTTGCCGTGGCCGGGCTGGCCGCTTTCGTCTTCACCGTAGTGCAGCGGACCGAGCTTCTCGGACAGGCCCCATTTGGTGACCATGTTGCGGGCGATGTCGGTAGCGCGCTCGATGTCATTGGAAGCACCGGTGGTGACACCGTCGATACCCAGGGTCATCTCTTCCGCGATACGGCCGCCGAACAGGGAGCACAGCTGGGACTCCAGCGCGCGCTTGGACAGGCTGTACTTGTCCTCTTCCGGCAGGAACTGGGTGACACCCAGGGCGCGGCCGCGGGGGATGATGGTGACCTTGTGCACCGGGTCGTGCTCCGGCACCAGGCGGCCAATGATGGCGTGGCCGGCTTCGTGGTACGCGGTGTTGGTCTTTTCCTTCTCGTTCATCACCATGGACTTGCGCTCGGCGCCCATCATGATCTTGTCGCGCGCACGCTCGAATTCATCCATGGTCACCATGCGCTTGTTGGCGCGGGCGGCGAACAGCGCGGCCTCGTTGACCAGGTTGGCCAGGTCGGCACCGGAGAAACCGGGGGTGCCGCGGGCAATGGTCTGGGCATCTACGCGCTCGTCCAGCGGGACCTTGCGCATGTGCACTTTCAGGATCTGTTCGCGGCCGCGGATATCCGGCAGACCGACGAATACCTGGCGGTCGAAACGGCCTGGGCGCAGCAGCGCGGTATCCAGTACGTCCGGGCGGTTGGTGGCGGCGATGACGATCACGCCCTCATTGCCTTCAAAGCCGTCCATTTCCACCAGCAGCTGGTTCAGGGTCTGTTCGCGCTCGTCGTGACCGCCGCCCACACCGGCGCCGCGGTGGCGGCCGACGGCGTCGATCTCGTCGATAAAGATGATGCACGGGGCCTGCTTCTTGGCCTGTTCGAACATGTCGCGCACCCGCGAGGCGCCCACACCGACAAACATTTCCACGAAGTCGGAACCGGAAATGGAGAAGAACGGCACCTTGGCTTCACCGGCAATGGCCTTGGCCAGCAGGGTCTTACCGGTACCGGGAGGGCCCGCCATCAGTACGCCGCGGGGGATGGCACCGCCGAGGCGCTGGAATTTGGACGGGTCGCGCAGGAACTCCACCAGCTCCTGTACGTCTTCTTTGGCTTCGTCCACACCCGCCACGTCGGCGAAGGTGGTCTTGATCTGGTCTTCACCTAAAAGACGCGCCTTGCTCTTGCCGAAGGCCATGGGGCCGGAGCGGCCGCCGGCGCCGCCCTGCATCTGGCGCATGAAGAACATGAACACGGCGATGATGATCAGGATCGGGAAGCTGGCCACCAGCAGCTGCTGCCAGATGCTGGGGGATTCGGGCTCACGGCCGTTGAACTGGACGCCGCCGCGCACCATCTCGTTGGTGAGCTCGTCGTCGATGATCTGTGGCTGGATAGTCTTGAAATGGCTGCCATCGGCCTTTTCGCCGGTAATCACCAGGCCGTCTACCAGTACTTTCTTGACCTGGCCGGACTGCACATCCTGCACAAAGGAGGAATAGCTGATGGACTCGTCCCGGGATTGCGGCTTGAAGTTCTGGAAGACCATCAGCAGCACCGCAGCGATGATCAGCCACAACACCAGATTCTTTGCCATATCGTTCAAAGGGTTTGCCCTCTTGCCATTGCCTTGTGCAGGTAATTCCGTTCCACCCAGTATAGGCGGCTCTCACTGTCGAAATCCCGGACGCAGTTGGCGCCGGGGGATACCCGCAACCTGCGGGTCATGTCTGTATGCTGTGATTCCTTTTACCACAGCGGCTGTCGGGCCCCAAATATTTGAGAGCCCTTAGCGCGGGTATAGGCCTTCAGCCCTTAAAGCCCCGCGCCACCACATAGACTTCGCGGGAGCGCGGGCGGGATGCACCCGGCTTGCGGGTCACCACGGTCTGGTAGTTGGCGCGCAGGTCCTTGATCAGCTCATCGAAGCCCTCGCCCTGGAACACCTTGGCGACAAAGGCGCCGCCGGGTTTCAGCACATGCCGGGCCATATCCACCGCCAGTTCCACCAGGTACATGGAGGCCGGCTGATCAACCGCGCGCACTCCACTCATATTGGGGGCCATATCGGAAATCACAAGGTCGGCGCGCTCATCGCCGAGCTTGCCCAGCAGCTCCTCGAATACGGACTCCTCGGTAAAGTCCCCCTGCACGAACTCGACCCCGGCGAGGGCGTCCATCGGCAGTATGTCGGAAGCCAGCACGCGGCCTTTGTGGCCAACCAGTTCTGCCGCCACCTGTGACCAGCCGCCGGGGGCTGCACCCAGGTCCACCACGGTCATGCCGGGCTTGAACAGGCGGTCCTTCTCCTGCAGTTCCTGCAGTTTATAGGACGCGCGGGAGCGGTAGCCCTCTTTCTGGGACTGTTTGACATAGTGGTCGTTGAAATGTTCACGCAGCCAGCGGTGGCTGCTCTTGGATCGGCCCATCAGTTACAATACATCGTCAAAGGGTTGATCGGGCAGGAAACAGGCTGCCATCAGCCGTGCCACTCGCAAGCCCCCGTTCACTCTCGCCTGTTGGCGCACACCGGAGCCTGCCGTTAAGAATTCCTGCTGTAAGGATGGAGTATTGTATGCCTTTAACCAACGACCGTAAAAAAGCCTTGCGCAATATCGGTCACAATCTCAAGCCCATTGTGACCATTGGCGACAAAGGTCTGTCTGAAGGTGTGCTGGAAGAGCTGAATCGCGCCCTGGAAGATCACGAGCTGATCAAGGTCAAAATGGCGATTCCGGACCGCGATGTGCGCAAGGAAGTGATTGCCGAGATGTGCACCGCCACCGGTGCCGAGCTGGTGCAGGAGATTGGCAAGATCGCGCTGATCCTGCGCAATGCCAAGAAGCCCAACGCCAAACTGTCCAATCTGCTGCGCCCCTGCTGAGGGCAGCGTCCGCGGGACGACCGCCCATTGCGGCCGTCCCTGTCCCACCTCAACCGCCCCATTTCAACAACAGATCAAACTCAGTATTTCAGGGCCAGGTGCTTGGGGTCCGGCGTGCGCAGGTGTTTCACCAGCGGGTGATCCTGCTTTTTCAGCTCCGCCAGTACCAGCTGCGCCACTTCCCGCGCGCCCATCTGGTTCAGGTGGGTATTGTCGCGCACCCCCACCGGGTAGTTGGGGTGCAGCCCCGGTGCGATGTGCATAAAGCGCAGCGCGGAGTCCCGGTCGCCCATGGCCTGGAAATACTCGCGGGTGACCACCTCCATATCGATAAACAGCACTTTCTCCTGTGCCGCCACTTCCCGCACCAGCGGCGCGTAGGGGTGGGTGTGCTCGATGGTGTTTTCACCGTCGAAGTAACGGCGGGTGATCGGTGACATCAGGATCGGGTGCGCATCGGCCCCGCGCACGTCGTTGATAAAGCGGGACAGGTTGGCCTTGTACTGCTCCGGAGTGGTGTAGCGGTCCTTCTTGCTCTCGGATTCGTCGTTGTGACCGAACTGGATCACCACAAAGTCGCCGGCCTTGAGCTCATCCATGATGCCCTTCCAGCGCCCTTCCTCGATAAAGGTCCGGGTACTGCGGCCGTTTTTGGCGCGGTTGTCCACCTGCACACTGTCGTCAAAGAAATAGGCAAACGGCACGCCCCAACCGGTTTCCGGGTAGTCCTTCACGTCCTTGATGGCCATGGTAGAGTCGCCGGCCATGAACACCCTGGTGACCTCTGCGGCTACCGCTGTGTGTGCCATCAGGCAGGCCGCGCCCGCCAGCAGAATTTTTCCGAGTTTACGCATACTTTCTCTCGTCCTTTTCTCGTCGGTTTACGGTTGTGGTTTTGTTGTCTGTTGCCGTCACCAATGCCCCATCAATACCACATGGGCGGGTGCTGGTGACGGGGCTTCTCGTTCGGCATCGGGATCGCCTTGCTCGGCAGCGGCGCGGCAAACCGCAGCAGGCCGGAATTGCCTTCACAGGCCGGGTTGAGGTTCTGCCCCCAGCCCTCGCCCGCGCACATCAGCATGGGGTTCAGCTGCTGCAGGTGGGCATCCGCCTCAGCCCAGGCTTCCGGCAGCAGGCCCTGCACCGCAGAGCTGGCGCGCGGGCGCAGCAACGAGCTGCCAATGCGGTTGCGCTGTCCCTGGCTGACAATGTAATCGTCTGCGGAAGTGGGGTTTGCCGGTTTGTTGGTTACCGCAACGTCCCGCTGAATGCCGTAGCGCAGGCTCATCATGGTTTCCTCAAACAGCATCGCCAGGTCTTCGTAGTCCGTGGAATAGGCATAGAAGTCGCTGGCGCTGTCCGGGAAGAAGAAACCCGCAATATCTTCCGGGGTATAGGCGCGCTGCACCGCGGTGGCTTCCATGCCGCGATAGCGCACGTCCGCCAGCGCGAACAGTTCCGCAGACTGCAGGGGGTTGATGGTGCTTACGGATTCATTCACCGCCGCGCCGCTGTGCGCCTGGTTGAAGAAGATATCGCTGCTGTCGAGGCCACTGTTCAGCTTGCTCTGCGGCATCACATCGTTGGCGTGGGCCAGTTCGTGGTACAGCAGGGATCCCAGGTCCGCCTCGAGGTCCTGCAGCGAACGACCGTAGCGCTGGGAAACCGCGTAACTGTCGAACACGTAATTGTTGTTCTTCACATAGCGCCAGGGGGTGACAAAATTCAGTGCGGAGCCGAAGCCGGCGCGGTAATCCGGCTGCTCGTTGATCACGTCCCGCTCCTCTGCGGTCAGCCACAGGCTGTCCGGGTCCAGGTAGATGGCACCGGTAAGGGACCAGTAAAACGACGGGCGGATATCGCTGGAGATCACCACCGCGGTGGTGGCGCGCAGCAGGTTGGCAAAATCGCTGTGGGGATCGAGATTGTTGAGGAAGGTCTCGAAGCGCTCGCCCATCCAGTCGTGGGATACCAGTACGTGCTGCATGATCAGGTCGACGCTGGGCGCACTGCTGCGCATGCCGATCACTGGCAGGCGGCCGAGGGTACACAGGTTGTTGTCGTCCAGCTGGTTGGAGAACACGCAATCCGCCAGGTCATCCCGGTAGGGGCTGTCGGCGCGATAGCTGTACATATTGTTCAGCGGGCTGTCGGTGGCACAGTACTCCCCGTCCCCGTCACAGAAGTACTCGCTGGTGACCTGCGCGCGGTCCTGCACCACCACGTAGGCGATATCGGAGAAGTTACCGGCGGTAGTCTCCAGTGTCGCTTCGAAGGTGAGCACGGTGTCGCCGTCTACATCCGGCGCGGTCACGAATACCACCGGCTGGCCGGAGTCATCTTCCTCCAGGGTCGCCGCCGGGCCGCTCAACTGGCTGAAGTGCCAGCCGTTCACGGTGCCCACGTATTTGGTGGCGTTCAGTCGCAGGGAAAACTCAGCCCCCTCGCTCACCGCGCGGTCGGCGCGAAACTGCACCTGGGTGGAGACACTGTTGCTGGCAACGGAGAGGTCAAAGGTATCCGACAGGGTATTGCCTTCGCCATCGGTGGCGGTCAGGCGGAAACTGTAATTGCCACTGGAGGGCACATCGAAGCTGACCCCGGCAGTGCCGTTCCCCGGAAGCTCCACGCTGGGCCCGGACAACTGTTCCCAGGCAAAGCGCTGGTAACCCTGCTCGCTGAAACTGGCGACGATACCGACGGAATCCCCGGCCATTGCCGAGGTATCACCGCTGAGGGTCATGGGCCCGTCCCCGGACGGGGGCAGCGGATCGACAATGTCGACCGGATCGGAAGAGCCGGAACCGCCACCGCCGCCGCCACAGGCGGTCAGAAGCCCGAGGGAAAGTGCCAGCAGGGAGGTCTTGATGGTGCTGCGGGACAGGCCGCGAGATGGATTTGCCATGATCAGATATTGTTATGTTGTTTACCCAGCGTGAAGGTTAACACCGGCGCCAGAATTGGGCGACCACCGATGTAAACTTGCAAGACCAATCTCCTCAAACAAAACGGGCGGCCTGTTGGCCGCCCGTTTTGTTTGGGTATGTAGGCCCTTCCCGGTCAGGCCGGGGTCAGCTTGCCCAGCACCGTCTGCAGGCTGTCTTTGGCATCGCCGAACAGCATCCGCGAGTTCTCCTTGTAGAACAGCGGGTTGGCGACACCGGCGTAGCCGGAGGCCATGGAGCGCTTCAGCACCACCACTTTGCCCGCCTTCCACACTTCCAGCACCGGCATGCCGGCGATGGGGGATCCGGGCTTTTCCACCGCATCCGGGTTGACTGTGTCGTTGGCGCCGATCACCAGTACCAGGTCGGTCTCCGGGAAGTCCTCGTTGATCTCTTCCATCTCCAGCACGATGTCGTAGGGCACATTGGCCTCCGCCAGCAGTACGTTCATGTGCCCGGGCAGGCGACCCGCCACCGGGTGGATGCCGAAGCGCACGGTCTTGCCGGCCTTGCGCAGCTTGTCGGTCAGGTCGCTCACCGCTTGCTGGGCGTGAGCCACCGCCATACCGAAGCCGGGCACGATGACGATGCTGCCGGCATTCTTCAGGTCGTCCGCCAGCTCGTCGTAGGTGGTGGCAACCGCCTCCCCTTCCACTTCGCCGTCTGCGGCCACTTCACCGCCGTCGGAACCGAAGCCGCCCAGGATCACGCTGACGAACGAGCGGTTCATGCCGCGACACATGATGTAGCTGAGGATGGCACCGGAGGAACCTACCAGGGCGCCGGTGACGATCAGCAGGTCGTTGCTGAGCATGAAACCGGTGGCCGCCGCCGCCCAGCCGGAGTAGCTGTTCAGCATGGAGATCACCACCGGCATGTCCGCACCGCCGATCGCCGCGATCAGGTGAATACCCAGCAGCAGCGCGATGGAGGTCATCACCAGCAGGTTGATGATGGTTGCGGAACCCACCTCGGCGGGGATGAACTGCGCACCCAGCACCACGCACGCGAGGATCGCGATCAGGTTCAGCCAGTGGCGCGCCGGCAGCATCAGCGGTTTACCGGAGATCAGCCCCTGCAGCTTGCCGAAGGCGACGATGGAACCGGTAAGGGTGATGGCGCCGATAAATACACCGATATAGATCTCGGAGTTGTGCACGATATGCGCCGCCCCCTCGAGATTTACCCGCGGATCCAGGTAGCCGCCCCAGCCGATCAGTACCGCGGCGAGGCCCACAAAGCTGTGCAGCAGGGCCACCAGCTGCGGCATCGCGGTCATTTCGACCTTACGCGCCAGGTGCAGGCCGACCACCGCCCCCACCGCCATGGCGATGCCCACCAGCAGGTAGGCGCCGCTGGCGATACCGGCGATGGTGGCAATGATCGCCACCGCCATGCCGACGATGCCGTAGGCGTTACCGCGGCGCGCGGTTTCGTGGCTGGAAAGTCCGCCGAGGCTCAGGATGAACATCACCGCGGAGAACAGATACGCCATGGAAATTACACTGTTCATGTCTGTTTCTCCTTAACGACGGAACATTTTCAGCATGCGGTGGGTTACGAAGAAACCACCGAAGATATTGATACTGGCAAACAGTACCGCCACGAATGCGAGCAGGGTCACCAGGAAGGAGCCGGTGGCGCCCACCTGCAACAGCGCGCCGAGGATGACGATGCCGGAAATGGCATTGGTCACACTCATCAGCGGCGTGTGCAGCGAGTGGGATACATTCCAGATCACCTGCCAGCCGATAAAGATCGACAGCACGAACACGGTAAAGTGGGCGACGAAATCTGCCGGCGCGGATTTGCCCAGCGCCAGCAATAGCGCACCGGCCACCGACCAGAACGCCACATACTGCAGCGGAGTGGTTTTCTTCTCCGGTGCCGGCTCCACCTCAATCTGCGGCTCCGGCTTTTTCTGCGGCGGCGCGGCGGAAATTTTCGGCGCGGGGGGCGGCCAGGTGATCTCGCCTTCCTTCACCACGGTGGCACCGCGGATCGCCTCGTCGTCGAAGTTGATATCGATCTGGCCGTCCTTTTCCGGAGTCAGGTCCGTCAACAGGTGGCACAGGTTGGTGGCGTACAGGGTCGAGGACTGGGTTGCAGCGCGGCTCGGCAGGTTGGTGTAACCGAGAATGGTCACGCCGCTTTTCACTACCCGCTCGTCGGCCACGGTGTAGTCACAGTTGCCGCCCATTTCCGCCGCCAGGTCCACCACCACGGAACCTTCCGCCATGGTATCCACCATGTCCGCCAGCCACAGCTTGGGCGCCGGCTTGCCGGGGATCAGGGCGGTGGTGATGACAATGTCCACTTCCTTGGCCTGCTCGCGGAACAGGGCCATTTCCGCATCGATGAATTCCTTGGACATCTGCTTGGCGTAACCGCCGCCACCGGAGCCCTCTTCCTCAATTTCTACCGTGAGGAATTCGGCGCCCATGGATTCCACCTGTTCGCGCACTTCCGCGCGGGTGTCAAAGGCGCGCACGATGGCGCCCATGCTCTTGGCGGTACCGATGGCGGACAGGCCGGCAACACCGGCGCCGATCACCAGCACCTTGGCCGGGGGGATCTTGCCGGCGGCGGTAATCTGCCCGGTAAAGAAGCGGCCGAAGTTGTGCGCTGCCTCGATCACCGCGCGGTAGCCGGCAATATTGGCCATGGAGCTCAGCGCATCCATTTTCTGCGCGCGGGAAATGCGCGGGATGGATTCCACTGCCAGCGCATTGATATTGCGGTCGGCAAATTTCTGCAGCAGCTCGCCGCTCTGGGCGGGCTTCAGGAAGGCCACCAGGGTGGCGCCGCTGGGAACCAGATCCAGCTCGCCATCATCTGGGGCCTGAACCTTGAGGACGATGCCGGTATCGCTCAGGCAGTCTTTTGCGCTGTCGCAAATTTTCGCGCCGGCCTGTTCGTATTCCGCGTCGGGGAAATTTGCTGCTTCCCCGGCACCCCTTTCAACCGCAACATCAAAACCCAGCGCCTGCAATCGCTTCACGCTGGCTGGCGTTGCCGCCACCCGCGCTTCGCCCGGCGCAGTCTCCTTTGGTATGGCAATAATCACCGTTTGTGCTCCCGTTCAAAAAATCATTGTCGTTGTTATGGGGAACCCCTGGAAAACACGAGGCTCCATAGCGCTCCGATTTTCGAAGCCAGTCGGTACCGCTGTTATTTAATCCCGAATTCAGCGCGAATTCGAGCACCCCGAAAAAAGGATTTTTTTCGGGGACGACCAAATACATTTCGGTAGGTGGATGCATTAAAGGGAAATACCGCGGGCAACGGAAATAGTCGTTTCTTATTACTCGTTTTGATGAATTTTATTAAGAATTCCAAAAAAAGCTAAAAAAACCATCAATAATGTTACACAAGAAACAGGTTTGGGGAATTATTGATGCAAACACCAGAGTTTTTGGCGATTAATTGCTTCACACACATATCGGCAGCAATATTATCGGAATACATATAAAGGAATATTTACCCAGCTATTCCAAATCGTTTAACCGTGAAATAACCGTTTGATATACAAAGAATTCGGCAACGGAATAGGTAACGGCTAAAACCACTTTTTGGTTTCAACCGTTACCTTTTTTGGCGCACATTACCACGCACGGGCCCACCCAACCCTGCGCACATGCCATTCAGGTATTTCGCGGAAATAGGCCTTTTCTCCCCCCTGACGCTCCGGCTCTCTTTGGACCTCGACTCAGAAACGCCACACCAGCAACGCCTGCACGGCGCTTTCATCGATTTCGTTTCCCAGCTTGTTGCGCCAGTACTGGTATTCGATACCAATGAAAATTTGCTTGGGACTACTGAACAGTGCCTTGCCCATGTCCCAGCGGAACTGGGGTTGTGCCAGGACCCAGCCCTTCACATCACCAAATTCACTGGTGCGGTTGTGAATGTATTCGATGTGCCCCTCGATACTGAAATCCTGGTCGCCGATACTGAAGGGAAATGCACCGTTGAAGTCGACCATATAGCTGTCACCTTCTTTCGGTGCACCATCGCCATAGCCGATATCCTGGAAGCCGGTAATATCTGTATTCAGGAAGGCGTCACCGGGAAGCTTCCAGGCGACCCGAACCCCCGGTAAAAACTTTTCCACGTTGGCGTCGGCGGAGTAATTGAATCCAGCCAACAGGCCAAAATCCTTCACCGGCCCGAAACTCAAATCGCAGTGTGTAATTTTCCCCAGACTGAAATTCGGATACCACTCGGCATAGACATCGGTATCGTTGAAACCATCGCGCACGCCATCGTTGATAAAATCGACAAAGAAAAAGTTGTCCCCGTACTTCCAGCCACTTGCATGCTGCAGGGTAAGGATGGTGGTATCGGCGCTGCCACCGCCGAAGGGGTTGTCCAGTCGGCCGTATTGCAACTGGGCTTCAGTGGCGGACCATTCCGCAGCCTGAGCAGGCATCAGGTAAACTACGGCCAGGGCGAATATCGATGACAGTCCCCAGAAACGGCCGATAGTTGTCATTCCACCACACCCAGATAATCATCTTTCCGCAGCTGATGGCGAATCTCTGCCACTTTTTCCTGCGTCACCGGCGTTTCCGCGCCACCCCACGCGCTACGCATGAAATTCACCAGGCCGGCCACACGGGCGTCATCCAGTTCACGATGGAACCCGGGCATACCCGCCCGGGCGTTGGTACGATTCATACGCTGAGCGGGCAGCCCGCGCAGTATGACGGCAATCATGTTGAAGGGGCTTTCTGCCCGGACGCCGGCATTGCGATCCATTGGCGGCGCGAAGACTGGTGTCACCCCGCTGCCCTCCCGGCCGTGACAGCCGGCGCAGTAGGCGACAAAGTCCGCGCGCCCCTGAGCATACTGTTGCGCGGCGAGTTGGGAGTCTCCCCCGTTAACAGCCACGTTGTCGTCGCCATCGAGCAGGTAGGTAATGATCGCGTTGATGTCATCGTCGGAGAGACGGCTCAGGCTGTGTTTCACCACACTGAACATTTCCCCAAAGGCGGTACCGCGTTCACTAGCGCCAGTGGTGAACAACAACCGCAGCTGTGCTCTGTCCCACCCCTGACGGCGAAGCGACTCGGCCCGAATATCCACCGCGTCCCATCCCTCGAGAATATTGCCGGCAAATTTTTCATCCCGCTTCATGGCAAAGGCGAAATTACGCGGTGTGTGACATTCGCCGCAATGGCCCAGCGCATTGACCAGATAGTTGCCACGCTGCCATTCCGGGCTCTTGCCTTCAGGCTGGACCAGGGGCGCCTTATCAAAGAACGCCCAGTCCCAGAAACTCAGACCAAACCTGAGATTGGCCGGAAAAAACAGGTCATTGTTTGGCACCACATGCTCGACCGCTGGCAACCGCATAAAGTAGGTATACAGGGACGCGATATCCTCGTCGGCGATCAGGTAGTACGAGGTATAGGGCATGGCCGGATAGAGATTCCCGTGCGCACCTTCACCGCGACGCATGGCTGCAGCAAAATCCTCCAGGGTGTAGTTGCCGATTCCGGTTTCCTTATCCGGAGTGATGTTGGTGGAATAGAGGGTGCCAAATGGCGTATGGAAGGGCCTGCCACCAATAAATGGGCGGCCATTGGTCGCCGTGTGGCAGGCGACGCAGTCACCTGCGGCGGCCAGGTAACGCCCTTTTTCCACCGTTGACTGTGCGGCAACATTGCCGCCCAGCAGCAAGAAAAGAAGAACGACGATACATTTACCCATTTATTCCGCCTCCTTCAGTAGCCCGGGAGTGGATTCGATCACCTCCCTCACGGCCCGGAAGTAGCGCACATAGCCGGTACAGCGACAGATATGTTCACCCAGGGCTTCGCCGATAACCTCCTCGACTTTGTCCGCCGGCGCCGGGTCTCGCTTGAGGCGATCGATCAGTGCCGTGGCCCCATTGACAAAGCCCGCAGTACACCAGCCACACTGAAATGAAAAGTTGCGCAGAAACGCCTGCTGCACAGGCGACAGCGCCACGACCTCGCCTGCGGCGTCGAGCTCTGCCTGCCCTTCGACGGTGGTGACGACTTTACCGTTAAACCGGCCCACGTTGTTGATACAGCTGCGTACCGGCTCCAGCGCGCCATCCTCGCCCTCGACCACGATGGTGCAGGCGTGACAGACTCCGATACCGCAGCCGAGCTTGGTGCCCGTCAGGTTCAGGTATTCATGCAGGAAGTCCAGCATGGAGGTATATTCCGCCACCTCAAGCGGACCGACCTTCTCACCATTCACAATCATTGAAACCGGAATCTTCGCCATCTGGTCCACCTCCTCACAGTACCTGGGGATTGAGCGCGCGGTGCAGTTTTTCCGGCGTAATGGGCAGCTCGTTAAAACGCTGCCCCGTGGCTTGGTAAACCGCTTCGGCGAGAGCGGCAACGATGGGAATCATCACCACTTCGGCGATTCCCTTGTGCGGATCTTTCTCCGAGGCCGGCGGCAGGATGTCGTGCTGTTGATTCCACACCGGCACATGCTTCGCCAGGGGCACCTGGTAGCGATTCAGATTCCAGGTACCGTTGCCTGCGCCCTGTGCAAGCGGCGGCAGGACTTCGTAGAGCGCGTGGCCGATCCCCATGGCCACGCCACCTTCTATCTGTCCTTCTACTAACTGACGCACGATGGTGCGACCGCAATCCATATAGTTTTGCAATCCGTGGATGCGAACTTCACCAGTGCCCGCGTTCACAGCCACTTCCACCAGCGCCGCGGTCGGCGCATAGTAGGTGACCATCGCATTGTTCAGTGCAGCTTCCGGATAGCGCACCGCCGTGCGTTTCTCTACCTGGTACTCGTCGGCGCTCACCTTCTCGGCAGTTCCTCCACGGCGCAACGCAAGGCCGTCGATACTCCAGGCCTGTTTTTGGCCGTCCAGTTCGAAGTCTGCCTCGGCCCACTCCCAGCGGTTAAAGCTGTGCACCATCGCGCCGGTGACGCCGCCATTGCGATGGGCCTCCGCAGCCAGTTCCGTCAGGGCGAGGGGCGGTAGGTCTGCGTGATGAAGCTTGCCGTCACGCCATTGCACTTGCGCGCCATCCAGGTCTTCCTTTTTCCACAGGCGACGCGCGGCGGGCAGCAGGCCCTGCTGCAACAGTATTTCTGCCGCCTGCTGTGTCGCGTGGCTCTGGAAGTAGGAAGACATCGACGCCGCGCTCGCCATCGCCGTCACCGGCGTCCACAGGGGATCGCCAGATTGCTGGTCCTGATGCTGCTGGCTCATGGTGTAAGGGCTTTCGGTCTGGAATTGCTGCAGCGCGTGCCAGGCGTCAACCTCCCCCACCACGCAGTGATCCGCTGCCCGCCCGAGTACGGTTTCCAACAGCAGGGACTGGGAGGTGCTGATTCCGGTGCCCATTTCCATATATTCAACGGCCATGGACAGCCGGCCTGCGCTATCGAACTGGATCGCAGCGCTTGGAGCCGCCGCCCCGGTACCGTAATCCTTGGTCGCGATGGCATAGCCGGTGCCAAACAGAAATCCGGGATGCTCTCGCTCAAAGGCTTTTTTGCGCTCGCCTCGCTCCCGCCACATGGGGTGATTTCTCGCGCGCTCCAACAGTTCACGATAGCGTACGCCCACCTTCGGGATGGCCCCCTGGGTATTGCGCCACCCGGTCTGGGAGGCGTTGCGAAGACGCAACTCGATGGGATCAATCCCAAGCTCTTCCGCGGCCTGGTTTACCATCATCTCCATCGCCGTCATGGTCTGCAGCGTGCCGTAGCCGCGCATGGAGCCGGAATCCATATTCATCGAGTGGTTTGCGACCGCGGAAATATCGTTGCGCGGCAGGTAGTAGATACTCTGGATTGCGCTGGCGCCGACCATGGCAATGGACGGACTGAAATTTTGTCGCCCTCCACCATCCGCCTGCATTTCGGCAATCAGGGATTGGAATTTTCCCGTTTCCTTATCGATTGCCAGGGTATTGCGCATATGAAAAGGATGGCGTTTCAGTCCAGACTGGAATTGCTCGAAGCGATTATTGGCAAGGCGGACGGGGGCAGAACCGAACAACCCGGCGACCAGGCCGTAATAGGGGAAAATAGAGTGGTCTTTGCCGCCAAAACCCCCACCAATGACCGAAGAGTGCACCACGATGTTTTTTATCTTTCCGGCGAACGCACTTTCGGCAATCACATGTGCGGCGAACTCCTGGAAATCCTGTGGCGATTGGCAGGTGATCACCACATGTAGCGTTCGCTGATCACTGTCGAACCAGACATTGGCGGTCTCCGGCTCCATCATCATTGGATCGACGATCTGCGTCTTGTACTCGCCACGTACCAGGTGCCAGTTGCCGGAACCGGCCTCGCTCTCGGTTTGACTGCGAATCTGCTGTGCGTAGTAAATACCCCGTTCGCTGACGCTGCCCGTCTGATTGGCAACCCTCGGCCACTGTGCCTTGTGGTCCTGGTAGCTCGGGAAGAACAGACCGTCCTGTAATGGAGAATAGAGGTCTTCACCCTCCGGCCCTTGCGGCCCCTCAACCCGGATGATCCGCCAGCTTGCGTAAGGGTCTCGCTCTATTGGGGGCGTCTGGTCACCGTAACGGATCACTTGCTGGTTAAATTGGAGTGCCTGTTTGGCCGCAGCGTATTTCTCGAAGTCATCAAACAGCAGCATGGCCACCGCGTGACCGTAGTACTGCGGTGAATCCCCCTCGGGCAGCAGCATTGCCTCACCGTAGAAGGGGGGCAACTTCAACTGTTTCTCTGCCAGCGTTCTTGCGGTGATTTTTACGTAGGGCTGGGCTTCGGCGGGAAGCTGACCCCAATCGAATCCATTGAAACTTCGCCCCACCCGGTTGCAGCGCAGCACAAAAGCGTAGTGCTGTTGCTGCTTCCAGCCGGGCATGTCGCGGGCGCGGAAGTCCCGGCCAAATATCTTCTGGCCGGTAACTTTGGATATGCCATCTGAGCGGAAAGCGGGGGCAGGACCGGCACCCCGCCAATTCAGGTTGTCGCTCGCGATTTGAGCTTGCCGGGCGCTTCCCATCTGCCACAGCGCCGGCGCAGCGAATACGGTGATACCGGCGACGGTGCAGAGCTTGATGAAGTTGCGCCGGTCGGCGTGGAATCCTTCCATACTGTTCCTGGATTTATGTCGCTGCTACGTAGCCAACAGGTAAAAAATTATCATTATTGTTTTACAGGGAGGTCCGACTTCAAATTTCTGGTGCCTTTCACTAACACCCGCTGCCCCCATAGGTCACAAACTAATAGCCCGTGATCCCGCGATGTGCCACACCAGCGGCACAGATCCCCCCCTTCTGCGGGCAAAGCGGGGTCGCTGCCGGCACACCAGGCCGGCAATTCGGAGATCAGGGGGGATTAAGTACTCGCTACGACTTTTTGACTGTAAAAAGTCACAGGTAAAGAAAACTGTCAGCGCGCAGTCGCGGCGGGCAGGAATCCGAGCTCTGGCAGGCGCGCCTGCACCTCGTCGGACAGCAGAAATTGCACAAACTGAATTGCAAGCGTGCGCTCGCGAGTGGCGCGCAAAATTACCAGCTGTTGATTCAGTGCCGGATGGAAGCGTGCCGGCACCCGCATAAATTCGCCGGAACTGCCGGAGGTCAGCGCCTGGCCGTAGGCCACCAGCCCCATATCCCCCCCCCCCTGCTGCAGCATAATCTGGGCGTGCCCGGCGTGATTCGCATACACCATGCGCCCGCGCACCCGCGGCCACAGGCGCAGGCCTTTCAGCATGCGCACCGCCGCATTGCCATCGGGCGCCAGCTGCGGGTCTGCCACCACCAGTTTGTGCTTGCCCCGGCCCAGTAACAAAATCAGCTGGCGCGGGGTCAGCTCACCGGAGCGCAGGCGGACCATCGCCGAATAGTCCTCCCCCTCCTGCTCACCGGCGGTCTCGATCAGGCGGCGGCTCACCCACAGGGCGAGCTGCCCGCGGGCATAGGTCTGCAGGCTGGCGGGGACGGTGAGGCCGTCTTTCACCAGCTGCGCCGGGCGGGAGGTATCTGCGGACAGAAAAATATCAAAGTGCCCGCCCTCGCGTATCTGGCTGTAGAGCAGGCCACTGGCACCGCCGGTGATATTCAGCCGGCAGCCGCAGTGCTGCTCGAAGTCGGGGCGCAGGGATTCCAGCGCCGGTTGAAAACTGGCGTCTGCGGCGAGATTGAGCACCTTTCGCGGGCGCTCTCCGCAAGCGACCAGCAATGCGGGGGCAAGGGTGAGAAGTGCCAGTGCGGCAAGCAGCTTTCGCAGCCGCCCCGGCCGCTGCGGTGGCGATGGGCGCTCAGACCAGACAGCTTGCCACATGGCACTCTTCCTGCGGCATCAGCGCCTGCTGCAGCTGATCGGCGTCGGGTGGGGATAACTCTGCATAGGCTTAACTCCGAGTCGCCAGTGCCGCAATTTGTGCGAACTCCTCCGGGCGATTTGCATTCAAATGCCAGTGGCCTGCGGGTGCCGGCAGCTGCACGCACCCCAGGTAACCGAAGAGCGCGCGCACGGACGGTATCGAATCTCCCCGCGCCGCCGCATCCAGGTAGTTCCGGCAGCGCGGGTTCAGCGGCAGCCAGCAGGGCAGAAAGTGGCTATCGAAACACACCGCCTGTTCCACGCACTGGCCGGCACTGCACAGCGTTTTCAATTGCCCGGGCTGCAGCAGGGGCATATCCACCGGTACCACCAGCAGCGCATCGCAGACTGCGGCCTGCTCCTGCAGGTGGGCCGCCACCGCCTGCAGGCCCCCGAGCGGGCCCGCCGCCGGGTAGCGGTCGGGAATGCCTCCCGGGCGCGCGCCGCTGATCAGTGTGGGCAGCAATTCGATACCTGGCGGTGCCTGCAGCGCGTCCAGCAATTGTTTGGCGCGCTCGAGCATCGTTTGCCCACAGGGTAATTTTAGCAGTGCCTTGTCCTGCCCCATGCGGCTGGACTGCCCGCCCGCCAGCACCAGGGGACAAACCCGTTTTATCCCGCCAGCCGTTTCGTTTAAACCCATCCGTGCAGCCTGCCTTTACTTCTGACAATTGAAAGCCCCACCATTCTCACCTTCCGGCCCGGGCGGTGCTCAGGGTGGCAAATACTGTGCCACAGGATAACCCATTACACGCACTACCATTGCACACCCGCACCGGAGTGGCGCCACCTTTGCCGGACAAACCCGCCGGCAAAGCGCACCAATTGGAGGCATTCCGCGCAGCCCGTGCCCTCGCTGCGTGCATTTCATCCGGTTGTCGAACTCTTTCCGTCTCCGGCGACGAGAGTTAACTAGATTACCGGTAGTTGGTACGACTTTTGATTGTCAAACCGCCACAGGCAAAGAAGCCCGGCGACACAATCGATGTCGCCGGGCTTTTTTTATGCCTTCCATCGAGGATAGGAAGCGCTTTATGCACCTCAGCCATTTCACAGCACAAGGATCCCTGGTTGCACGCCTTTGTGCGGGGGCAGCGCTATTGCCGGTGTACTCCGCCAGTGCCCAGGACCAGCAACCGGGCGCGCCGGAACCACAGGTGCACAGTGTCGGCGACATGATCCGCTACAGCGATTTCGCGCTGAATTTCCGCCCCCGCTACGAGCATGTGCGCGAGGTTGCCTTTCCCCACCACGCCACCGCCGGCACCCTGCGCAGCCGCGCAACCTGGACCAGTGCCCAGTGGCGGGGATGGGAAGTGCTGCTGGAGGGGGAGAATGTCACCTATATCAGCAGCGAGCATTTCAACAACACGGAAAACGGCAAAACCCAGTACCCGGTGATCGCCGACCCCGACTACAGCGAAATGAACCGGGCGCAGATCAGCTATGCGCCGGAGCAGGGTTTGTTCACCCTGGGGCGCCAGCGGATCAACCTGGGTGACCAGCGCTTTTTCGGCGGGGTGGGCTGGCGTCAGAACGAGCAGACCTACGACGCTGTTCGCGGAATATGGGCTTTTAACGAAAAACTTTCCGCCGATTACTTCTATATCTGGAACGTCAATCGCATTTTTGGCCCCGACGGGGCGGATGCAGATCTGAGCGGGCCGGTGAATGCGCTGACGGTCGACTACAAGGTGCAGCCCAACCAGACTCTCAGCGGCTTTTATTACAGCGAGAATTTTCACGACCAGGAGGCCCTGGCCAACGTCACCGCGGGCGCCAAGTTCGCGGTGAAATGCAACAGCTTCCGCTGGCACCTGCGCGCCGCCACCCAGCGGGATGTGGGCGGCAATCCCTTCGATTACCAGGCCAATTATTACAACGCGGAAATCGCCACCCTGCCCCTGCAGCAGTACAAGTTTGTGGGGCTGGTGGGCACCGAATGGCTGACCGGCAACGACGAGCGCGCCTTCCAGACACCCCTGGCCACCCTGCACAAATTCCAGGGGTTCGCCGACAAGTTTCTGGTCACGCCGGTGGATGGCATTCGCGACTACTACGTCGGAGGCTCATTCGTAATTTCTGGTATGAAGATTGCAGCAACTGTACATAAATTCCGCAGTGATCGCGGCGGCCAGGATTACGGCAACGAGCTGGACCTGGTGGCGACCACGGCAATAACAAAAAATATCGACCTGCTAGTCAAGTACGCGGGGTACGACGCTGATACCTACAGCAGCGATACCGACAAGTTCTGGTTGCAGTTCGAACTGAAGTTCTAAAAGCGATGACAACGACACCTATCAGTATCCTGTTGGTCGATGACCAGACGGAGCGCGCGGAGATGGTCGCCAGCCAGCTCAGTGCCGCCGGCTACAACCTCCTGGCCCAACTCTCCAGTGCCGAGGGCCTCCTGTTCCAGGTGGAAAGACACCGCCCGGATATCGTGCTTATCGATATCGAATCCCCGGACCGGGACATCCTCGAAAGCCTCTCGGTAATCAACCAGCACAATCCCACCCCGGTTGCCATGTTCTCCGCCCGCGGCGGAGCGGAATTCATCACCAGTGCGGTCGAGGCCGGCGTCAGCGCCTATATGGCCGAGGGCCTGTCTGCGGAGCGGGTGGCCCCGGCCATCGAGATCGCCATGGCCCAGTTCCGCAGCTATCAGGAACTGCGCAAATCCCTCGAACGTACGCAAAAGCAGCTGGACGAGCGCAAGATTATCGAACGCGCCAAGGGGCTGCTGATGGCGCGCAAGAATATCAGCGAGCAGTCCGCCCACCAGACCCTGCGCACCCTGGCCATGAACAGCAACTCCACCATGCAGGCCGTGGCGGAGCAGATAGTCGCGCACTTGCAAAGCCGAGTGTAGAAAACTGCTTCCACAAAGCCCGCAAGCGCCCGCAAAGACAGATAAGTAGAGATTAAGCCCGTGACAGCCCTGCAAGCAGAAAAACCGAACCTGAAACTCCTCTACCTGCGCCTCACCGACAGCGCACCGCTGATCGTGGCGAAGGAGATGGGGATCTTTGAACAATACGGCCTCAGGGTGGAATTACAGCGGGAAACCTCCTGGGCCACTCTGCGCGACAAGCTGATTGGCGGTGCCGCCGATGCCGCCGCCATGCTCGCGCCCATGCCGCTGACCCTGGAGCAGACCCTGCCCGGCTGTAGCGAAAAACTGCTCACCGGCCTGATCCTGAGCTGTAACGGCAACGCCATCACCCTGGCAGAAACCCTGTACCGCCAGCTCGACCTGGAGAGTACTGGCGACACCGGCACCGCGCTCAAACACCACATCGCGCAGCGCGACAGCGATCAGCCGCCGCTGACCTTTGCCACCGTCTACCCCTTCTCCAGCCACAGCCTGCAACTGCGCCACTGGCTGGGCACCGCCGGTATCGACCCGGACCGGGATGTGCGCATCGTAGTACTGCCCCCGGAGCAGATGGTGGACCACCTGCGCCGGGGCGACATCGATGGCTACTGTGTCGGTGAACCCTGGAACACCCTGGCGGTGGAGCAAGGCATCGGCGTCATCGCCACTACCTGCAATACCCTGCTGCCGGCGATGCCGGAAAAGGTGCTCGCGGTCACCGAAAGCTGGCACCAGGCCAACCCCGCCACCCACCTGGCCCTGCGCGCGGCGCTGCTGGAAGCCTGTGCGGTCCTGGGTGAGCGCTCCCAGCGCCGCGATGCGGTCAGCCTGCTGGCCAATACCCGATACCTGGATCTGCCGGAGGAGGCGATCGGCAAATCCCTGGAAGACAAACTGGTCCGCCGCCACGCCGCGGCGACGGTGGAAAGCAGGGACTGGCACCTGTTCGCCCACCCGCTGTCGGACCACGGCCGCCCGGAAGCCGGCAAGGCCCGCGAGCTGCTGGCACTGAGCAATGCCATCGCGCCGGTGGACACCGATACGGCAGATCGTTTCCGTGCGGATCTGTACCAGCAGACCCTGGACTTTCTGCGCAACCGGGCGCGCACTGTTTGATGGCACGGCGCGCCCATGGGGTGCACCGGAATCACCAGCTTGGGGCTGCGACGCCCCCTTCTACTTTGAATCGGCCCCCGCGCCCCGCCATATAGCGCACACCGCACCGCAATGCGGGGTGCGCACAGCAATGGCACAAATCTTGAATATTCAATATATGAGGAAGTGGAAACCCGGCACCTGCGGTTTTCCGGTGCTTGCCGATGCGGGCAATGGTTTCCAGCTTTCAACTGCAATATCGCGGACAACGAAGTCCACCGGCTACAGCCTCGCTGTACCCGTGGGCTTTTTTTATGCCTGCGGGTAGCGTTACGACCCGACAGGAAAGACCATGTCCTCAGAATCTCTCAATTTGTTTTCCTTCAAGGGAAAGATCAAGGTCCTCCACCTCACGTGGATGGCTTTTTTCATTACCTTTTTCGCCTGGTTCAACCACGCCCCCCTGCTGGTGGCCATTGCCGACAGCCTGTCGCTGACCAAGGACCAGGTCAAAACCCTGCTGATCCTGAACGTGGCGCTGACCATTCCGGCGCGGGTGATCATCGGTATGCTTACCGACAAGTACGGTCCGCGGTTGACCTATTCCCTGCTGCTGGCGGTAGGCAGTATTCCCTGTTTCATTTTTGCGCTGGCGGACAACTTTATTCAGGCCGCTATCGGCCGTTTCCTTCTGGGCTTTATCGGTGCCGGCTTTGTTATCGGCATTCGCATGGTTTCCGAGTGGTTTCCGGCCAGGCAGCTGGGTACCGCTGAGGGGATCTATGGAGGCTGGGGCAATTTCGGTTCTGCGGCCGGCGCCATGACCCTGCCGACCATTGCACTGCTGTTCGGTGGCGCGGATGGCTGGCGCTATGCGATCGGTATTACCGGGGTTCTGGCGCTGGTATTCAGTTTTATCTATTACCACTCGGTAACCGATACCCCGAAGGGCAGCACCTATTTCAAACCGAAAAAAATCGGCGGTATGGAGGTTTCCAGCCCGTCGGACTTTATCCTGCTGCTGATCATGAAGCTGCCGATGTATGCGGCGCTGGCGCTGCTGACCTGGAAGCTCTCTCCCAACGGTGTGGCGATGCTGGCACAGCCGGTGGCGATTGCGATTTATGTGGCGCTGGCGGCGCTGTATTTCTACGATGCGAAGAAGTGTTACGACATCAACAAGGAGGTGTTCGTAAAGCTGCCGGAGCCGATTCACCGTTACAAGTTCAAGCAGGTGGCGGTGCTGAATATTCTGTACTTTGCGACATTCGGTTCTGAACTTGCGGTAATTTCTATGTTGCCGCTATTTTTCTCGGAGACGTTTACCCTGGATCCGGTGAAGGCGGGTCTGGTAGCTTCGGCCTATGCGTTTATGAATCTGATGTCGCGCCCGGCGGGCGGGCTGATCAGTGACCGCTTTGGCCGCAAGTCTACGCTGTTGATTCTGACTGCGGGGCTGGCGGTGGGCTACCTGACGATGAGTATGATCGATTCGGAGTGGCCGCTGTATCTGGCGGTAGCTGCGGCGATGGCCTGTTCTTTCTTTGTGCAGTCTGGTGAGGGGGCGGTGTTTGCGGTGGTGCCGCTGATCAAGCGCCGGCTGACGGGGCAGATTGCGGGGATGACCGGTGCCTATGGTAATGTGGGTGCGGTGTTTTACCTGACCATTCTGAGCATGGTTTCATACCAGACGTTTTTCCTGGTGATTGCCTGTACCGCGGTGCTGGGTTTTGTGACCCTGCTGTTCCTGGAAGAGCCGGAAGGCCAGATGGCCGAGGTGATGCCGGATGGCAGTGTTTCTCTGATTGACGTAGCCTGATTGTAATTCCGTTGGTGCCCCGAATAGATATCCGGGCGCCAGGAGCTGGCAACCCTTTGCCGGACACGCCGTAAACCCATCCCTGGGGGCTTGTCGAAAAGGTCCCTCTTTTCGACAGTCCGGCAAAGGGTCGCCAGCCCCTGCCTTAACATTAACCATCAGATAAATACCGAACCTATTGACTACCACCTGCAAACCTAAACCTTCTGCCAAAAGGCCAGAAACTCACCCGATGGAAATGCTACAATTCGCCACCGCCACCGAGTGCGGCCAGCGGGCGTATAACGATGATGCCGTGGCGGTGTATCAGGCTAAAGGTAGCGAGGCGCGGTATCGCGGTTCGCTGGCGGTGATTGCGGATGGGGTGGGCAGTGCGGAGGCTGGTGGTGCGGCGGCGCGGGCGGCGGTGAGCGGATTTCTTTCCGACTATTACAGTACGCCGGATTCCTGGTCGGTGAAGCAGGCGGCGGCGCGGGTGTTGCAGGCGCTGAACGGTTGGCTGTATCGCCAGAGCGGCGGTGCGGATGAGGTGCAGCGGGGCTGGTTGACGACGTTTTCGGCGCTGGTTGTGAAAGGGGCGACGGCGCACCTGATTCATATCGGGGATTCCCGGATTTATCGCCTGCGCGATGGCCGGCTGGAGTGCCTGACCCGGGATCACGCGCGCACGCTGGGGCCGGGGCGCACTTTTCTCAGTCGGGCGCTGGGGATGGATGCGCATATCGAGGTGGATTATCGCCGCGAGCCGGTGGAACCGGGGGACCTGTTCTGTGTAACGACGGACGGGATTCACGATTTCCTGCCAAGCGCACAGTTCGCCGATCTACTGGCAACACACCAGCTGGACGCGGCGCAACCGCTGATTCGGGCGGCGCTGGATAACGGTAGCAAGGACAATCTGAGCCTGGCGCTGTGCCGGGTGAACGCGGTCGAACAATTGGATTCGGATGATCTGCTGGTGGCTACCAGTCAGCTGCCGTTTCCCCCTCCGTTGACGCCGGGCAATAAGCTTGACGGTTACGAGGTGCTGCAGGAGCTGCATGCCAGCAGCCGCAGTTATCTGTACCTGGTGCGGGATATGGATTCCGGTGCGTTGCTGGCACTGAAGGCGCCGTCGGAAAATTTCAATGATGACCCGGCCTATATCGAGCGCTTTATTGCCGAGGAGTGGACCGGGCGCCGGGTGGATCATCCGGGTATCGTGAAAATATTCCCCCCGAAAAAGCAACGGCAGTTTCTCTACCATGTGATGGAATATGTGGACGGGCAGAATTTGCGGCAGTGGATGCAGCTGAACCCGCAACCCCCGGCAGAACAGGTGCGCAACCTGGTGCAGCAGTTGGTGAGCGCGCTGCGCCGCCTGCAGCGACTGGAGATTGTGCACGGGGACCTGAAGCCCGAAAACATCATGGTGGACGCCAAAGGTCGCCTCAAGCTGATTGACCTGGGCGGGGCCAATGCGGCGGGGTTGCAGGAACTGCTGCATTACCAGGACAGTGCGCCGCCGGGAAGCAAGAATTACTGCGCGCCGGAATATTTCTTTGGTGATGCCGCCAGCCACCGCTCGGATATTTTTTCCCTTGGGGTAATCGCGTACGAGATGCTGACCGGGCACTACCCTTACAAGGAGCGCTTCGGCAGCAGTCACTTCCAGCTGAAGAACTATGCCAGCATGCGCTATATCAGTGCCCGCCAGTGGCGCCAGGATATGCCGGCCTGGATCGACGACGCGCTGCGCAAGGCCTGCGCGCCGGACCCGAAGTACCGCTATCCGGCGCTGTCGGAATTCGTCCACGACCTGAGCACGCCAAATCAGAAGCTCTCCCGCAAGGAGAAGCCGCCATTGATGGAGCGCAATCCGCTGCTGTTCTGGCAACTGGTGGCACTGCTGTTGCTACTTTCCCATCTGCTGCACCTGCTCTGAGCGCAAAGTGCCAACTTAGGGCGTTTATACCTGGCGCGCACCGAATTCGCGCACATACAGTCATAAGGCAGGTCCGGGTCTGGCCACTGTGACCTGCCCCGAGCTCTACTGCCGACACCTATCCCCACAAACCTTGCGGCTTCCCGCCATTCTCCGGGGTATTTTGTTAGTTGGCACAGAGTTTGAATATCTTTTGTCACAATTCGACTTTTCTACTAGCAAGGCAACGGCGCCTGAAACTCTTCGGCAGAGAAGAGGGGACGTCCGTGCTGCGCTGACCACTGCCCGCCCCACTTCCTCCTTCCTGCCGTGAACTTCAGACAGCAACGGCAGAGATTATGGTTAAGCAAAAAATCGTCGTCATCGGCAACGGCATGGTGGGTCACCACTTCCTGGAACAACTGGCAAATCGCTCCGAGCGGGAAATGTTCGATGTGCTGGTGTTCTGCGCCGAACCCCGTCCCGCCTACGACCGGGTTCACCTCTCTGAATACTTTGGCGGCCGCACCGCGGACGACCTGGCCATGGGCAAGGTGGAGCAGTATCGCGAATGGGGCTACGACCTGCGCCTGAACGATGCGGCGGTGGCTATCGACCGCGAAGCGAAAATCGTCACCTCCGCCAGCGGCGCCAGCGAACCCTACGATCACCTGGTGCTTGCCACCGGTTCCTATCCTTTTGTACCGCCAATCCCCGGCCACGAGCACGACAAGTGCTTCGTCTACCGCACCCTGGAAGACCTCGACAAGATCCAGGCCGCGGCGAAGGACGGCAAGATTGGTGTGGTAGTGGGCGGCGGCCTGCTGGGGCTGGAAGCGGCCAATGCGCTGAAGCAGCTGGGCCTCGAAGCCCATGTGGTGGAATTCGCCCCGGGCCTGATGTCCGTTCAGCTGGATGAGGGCGGCTCCAATCTGCTGCGGGAAAAGATCGAAGAGCTGGGCGTGACGGTCCACACCAGCACCGCCACCGAGCTGATCGAAGAAGTCGACGGCGGTCGCCTGCGTATGCAGTTCAAGGGTGACAAGGAACTGGTCACCGACCTGATCGTGTTCTCCGCCGGCATTCGCCCGGAAGACAAGCTGGCGAATTCTGCCGGCATCGCCCTGGGCGAGCGCGGCGGTATCGTGGTCGACAACCAGTGCCGCACTTCCGACAAGAATATTTTCGCTATCGGCGAGTGTGCCCTGTTCGACAACCGTATCTTCGGTCTGGTCGCCCCCGGCTACACCATGGCGCGCACCGCGGTTTCCCTGCTGTGCGGCGAGGCGGCGGAGTTCAACGGTGCGGACATGAGCACCAAACTGAAATTGCTGGGCGTGGACGTGGGCTCCATCGGCGACGCCCACGGTCGTACGGAAGGCTCCGCGGCGATTACCTTTGTCGACGAGCAGACCGGTGTATACAAGCGCATGATCACCGACCGCGACGGCAAGAAACTGCGCGGCGCGGTGCTGGTGGGCGATACCGGCGATTACGACACCCTGCTGCAATACCACCTGAACGATATGGATCTGCCGGAGCACCCGGAGCAGCTGATCCTGCCGGCACTGGACGGTGCGGCGCCGACTCTGGGTGCGGGCGCGCTACCGGACACCGCCACCATCTGTTCCTGCCACAACGTGAGCAAGGGCGATATCGTCGGTGCGGTACAGGGTGGCTGCTGCTCGCTCGGCGATGTAAAGGATGCGACCAAGGCTTCCACCGGCTGCGGCGGCTGTTCCGCGCTGCTGAAAAATGTGGTGGATACAGAGCTGGCGGCGCTGGGCGTGGAAGTGAACAACGACCTGTGCCCGCACTTCCCCTACACCCGCCAGGAAATTTTCCACATGGTGCAGGTGGAGGAGATCAAGACCTTCGACGAGCTGCTGCACAAGCACGGTTCCGGCAAGGGCTGTGAAATCTGCAAGCCCACCGCCGCGTCGATTTTTGCTTCCCTGTGGAATGAACATATCCACAAGAAACCCCACGTTGGCCTGCAGGACACCAACGATACCTTTATGGCAAATATGCAGAAAAACGGTACCTATTCCGTGGTTCCGCGTATTGCCGGCGGCGAGATTACACCGGACAAGCTGATTGTGCTCGGTCAGGTGGCGAAGAAGTACGACCTGTATACCAAGATTACCGGCGGTCAGCGTATCGACCTGTTCGGTGCCCGTCTTGAAGAACTACCGGAGATCTGGCGCGAGCTGACCGATGCGGGTTTCGAAACCGGCCACGCTTACGGTAAATCCCTGCGTACGGTGAAGTCCTGTGTGGGCAGTACCTGGTGTCGCTTCGGGGTACAGGACAGTGTGAGCATGGCGCTGACGGTGGAGAACCGTTACAAGGGCCTGCGCTCGCCGCACAAGATCAAGATGGCGGTTTCCGGTTGTACCCGCGAGTGTGCGGAAGCACAGAGTAAGGATATCGGGGTGATTGCCACCGAGAACGGATGGAACCTGTATGTGTGCGGTAACGGCGGTATGCGCCCGCGCCATGCGGATCTGTTTGCCACGGATCTGGATGACGAGACGCTGATCAAATATATCGACCGTGTGCTGATGTTCTATGTGCGTACGGCAGACAAGCTGCAGCGGACTTCGGTGTGGCTGGAGAACCTGGAAGGCGGTCTGGATTATCTACGCGAGGTGGTGATCGAGGACAAGTTGGGCATCGGCGAGGAGCTGGAGCGGCAGATGGCGAATGTGGTCGGCACTTACCAGTGTGAGTGGAAGACGGCGATCAATGATCCGGAGATGCTGAAGCGCTTCCGCCAGTTTGTGAATACCGATGTGAAGGACGAGAAAATCGTCTTCGTCGAAGAGCGCAAACAACGCCGTCCGGCGACCGAAGAGGAAATCGTCAAGATCGCCGAGCCGGCCTAATCCTTTTGCTATCCCGGTGGCGGTGGAGCACCGGGTGTAAGGTTTCAGGACCGCTGTGAATACGTCCCTGTACGCTGCGGCGGCGACGTCCCTGTCGCCGACGCTCCTGAAACCTTACACCCGGCACTCCACCTTCGCATCGAAGAGTTTGACTCCGTATCAAGTCAAGTATTCGTCATTCTGGCGAACGCCAGAATCCAGCTCCCCCGGAACTGGAAAAAAGAACACAACTTTTAAAAATTTCACCACCACCATAGTGGAGAACCAAAATGAGCGAAGTTGCCATAACCCGCACCGAGTGGCTGCAAGTCTGCAAGCGATCAGATCTTGTAGCCGAATCCGGAGTGTGTGCTCTTGTGGGTGATCACCAGATTGCCCTGTTTTTTTTACCCGAGCAGGAGCCCCAGTTGTACGCCATTGATAACTGGGATCCTGTCGCCAAGGCCGGCGTGATTGGCCGTGGCATTGTGGCGGAGATCGACGATGTGCTGACCGTGGCTTCACCGCTGTACAAGCAGCATTATCGCCTCACCGATGGGCAGTGCCTGGAGGAAGAGGATATTCAGCTGGCGGTCTATCCGGTTGCCTTTGAAGGCGATGAGGTGCTGATCAAGCTCGATCAGTAAGCACGTAACCGTCCAAACGACCAGCAACCGATAAGCAGTGAAAGATGGCTTTAACCGAACTGTTCAGTGCCCGTAAATCCTGTACTACCTGTCCGTATTGCGGTGTGGGCTGTGGGGTGGCGGCGACGCGGGAGTTGCAGCCTGGCGGCGGCGAGGAAGTGATCCGCATTCAGGGTGACGACCAGCACCCGGCCAACAAGGGCAAGCTGTGTGTCAAAGGTTCTTCCCTGGCAGATACCCTGGGTAACCACGGGCGCCTGTTGAAGCCACGTTTGCATGGCGAGGATTGCGACTGGGAAACCGCGCTGGATTTTGCCGCTTCGAATTTGCGAGAGACGATCGACGAGCATGGGCCGGATTCGGTGGCTTTTTATCTGTCCGGGCAGTTGCTGACGGAAGATTATTACGTTGCCAACAAGCTGATGAAAGGGTTTATCGGCACGGCCAATGTAGATACCAATTCCCGCTTGTGGATGTCGTCCGCGGTCGCGGCTT
>NZ_CAJXKH010000041.1 GCF_913055755.1 uncultured Microbulbifer sp. | reverse complement strand
CGCACGATACCCGGGTAGCGCTTCTCCCACTCGGGGAAGAAGTTTTCGTTGAGGTCCTTCATGATCTCGCCGCGCACGTCGTCCTTCAGGTCTGCCATCACCCGTGCAGCGCGGTTGCCGTTCCAGCGCTGAATGCGCTTGATGCCCGGGGCGTAGTGCAGGTCGGCAACGGCCAGCAGCGGCACTTCGCGGCCGTCGGCGGTGCGCACGCGGAAGTCCTTCAGGCTCTCGATGGAGCGGCGAGATTGCAGTGGGTAGCGCACCATGACTTTTACGTCCTGGCCGGCGCGGGGCAGGCGCTGCACTTCCTCGCCGAAGTAGGCCTGGCGTACCTGGTGGTTGACGTCTGCCAGGGTCAGCCCGAGCTTGGCTGCACCGGGTTTCAAATCGATGCGAATCTCCTCGGAGGCGCCTTCGAGATTGTTGCGCACGTCATACAGGCTTTGGTAACTGCGCAGCTGCATTTCCAGTTCGGCCGTGGCCGCGCGCAGGACGTCCAGGTCCGGGTGGCGGATGGATAGTTCAAAGCCCGGGCCGCCATTGTTAAACGAGTACTGCACCGAGACTTCCTTCGCATCGGGAATGTCCCCGAGCAGGTGCCGCAGGCGCAGGGCGGCTTCCTTGGCGGACATATCGCGCACTTCCGGTGGCGCCAGTTTGACGATCGCCATCACGCTGTCGCGGCGGGATCGGGTATACCAGTTTTCGATCAGGACGCCCTTGCCGTCGGTGCGCTCGTTGACTTCGTCTACCAGGCGCTGCTCTGCATCCTGCAGCTGTGCCAGCACTTCCAGGGCCCGGCTGTAGGGGGCACCTTCCGGCATCACCACGTTGACGGTGACTTCATCGGATTCGATTTCCGGCATAAAGCTTTTCTTGACCCAGCCGCTGCCAAACATGCCGAAGCCGATCATCGTCACCGCAATAAAAATGCTCAGGGTCAGGTAGCGGCGGTTGACCGCCCACTGGCCGATGCGGCGATAGTGATTCTGGGCGAAGTAGATAATGCGGTCGGCGATGCTTTTCTGAATGCGCCCGAAGCGGCCGAGTTCGGTGCGCGGCTTCAGGTTGCGCAGGTGGGCCGGCAGAATGAACAGGGATTCGATCAGGGAAAAGAGCAGCGCGAGGATCACCACCCAGGTGATATGGCGGGTGAACTCACTGGTGGAACCACTGATAAAAATCCACGGCAGGAAGGCGAAGATGGTAGTGACCACCGCAAAGATTACGGGCTTTGCCACCAGCTGGGTGCCGAGCACCGCGGCATTCAGGCGACCTTTTTCGTCGTTGCCGTGCTCGGGGTTGTGGGATTCCGTATGGATGCTTTCCCCCACCACAATGGCATCATCCACCACGATACCGAGTACCAGCAGGAAGGCAAAAGTGGAGAGCATATTGAGGGAAACCCCCACGGTCGGCAGCAGTACAAAGGCGCCGGCATAGGCGGTGGCGATACCTCCAGCGACCCAGAACGCTACTTTCGGGCGCAGGCTGAATACCAGTACCAGCAGTACCAGGATCAGGCCCTGGAACGCGGAGGAACCGATGGTTTCCATGCGCCCCTTGAAGTCCACGGCGTTGTCGGTCCACAGGGTGAGTTTGGCGCCGGCGGGCAGGGTTTCGCTGCGCTCAGCAATCCATTTGCGGATCGAATCCGAGGCGGTGACGATATCCATGGTCTCGGTGCTCATCACCTGCAGCAGCACGGCGGATTCACCGTTCAGGGTTGCGAGGATTTCATTGTCTTCAAACCCGTCCACCACGTTGGCCACGTCGCCGACGCGAATGGTGCCGCCGTCGGCGGTCTGGCGCACGATGATATCGGCGAATTCCTGTTCGCTATCGGCCTGGTTGCGCACCTTGAGCTGGTAGGCGCCAGCCTGGGTACGCACGGTACCGGCGGACTGGTTGATGGAGCTCGCGCGGATGGCATCGGCCACGTCCTGGAAGGTGATGCCGTAGCGGCGCAGAGCCTGTTCGCTCACTTCGATGGAGACTTCTTCCATGCGGGTACCGAACAGCTCCACCACGGAAACGGCCGGCAGGGTAGCGGCCTCGCGCCGCAGCTGTTCCGCCAGTCGCTTCAGTTCCCGCTCGCTCAGGTCTCCGTGCACCGCCACGCGGATAAATTCCTGGCGGTTGACCCACTGGTGTACCTGCGGTGGCTCGATATCGCGCGGGAATGACGAAATGCCGTCCACGCGGATCTTCACATCATTCATAAAACGCGCGAAATCCACGTTGGACTCGGCCAGGATATACACCTCACCGGAGCCCTCGGAGGAGCTGGAGCGCACCCAATCGATATTGTCCATGTCGCTGACCGCTTCCTCGATGCGGGCGACAATCTGTTCTTCCACTTCCTGCGGTGCAGCACCGGGCCAGGAAACGCGGATCTCCAGGCCGGGAAAGCGTACCTGCGGGTCCATTTCCCGCTCCATGCTGCCGAAGCCGATAATGCCGGCAACGAAAATGCCGATCATGGCGAGATTGGCGGCGACGCTGTTGCGCGCCCACCAGGCGATCAAGCTGTTCATGTGCGCACTCCGTTAGTTGCGGGCCAGGTGGGTAATGGGCTGGACTTCCATGCCGTCCACCGCATTGGCGACGGCGGAGGTCACTACCCGTTCACCGTCGGTGACGCCGGCGGCCACCACGACCCGGTTTTCGGAGGTAGACAGTACATCCACGGTGCGGATATCCAGGCGGTTGTCTTTATTGACCACGTATACCTTGTCGGCATTGCGCAACGCTTCCCGCGGCATCACTACGGCCTGGCGCTCCTGCACGCCCTCGGCCTCGGCGGTAACAAACAGGCCCACTGCCAGTGGTACACCGTCGCTGGCGCCCTTGCCATAGGGGTCACTGACTTCTGCCACCGCGTAAATCTGGCGGGTTTGCTGATCAATCGCGGCCTGGGTACGCACGATACGTCCCTGCCACTGGTGCTGCCTGGAGCCAACCTGGGCGGACAGGGTGACCTGGGGGCCCGGGTTTTTCTTGCCGGCGACGAAGCCCATGGGCAGGCTCAGTTCCTGCAGCTGGGTATCGGTCAGGGGCAGGCGCACTTCCACGCGGTCGGTGGCAAATACCCGACCCAGAGTCGTGCTTGCAGTCACATACTGGCCGACGCCCACATTGCGCAGGGCGACACGTCCGCGATAGGGGAGCTTGATTCTGGTGCGGGCGAGGTTGCGCTCTGCATTGGCCAGTTCCGCCTGGGCGGAACTCAGGTTCGCTTCCGCTTCTTCTACCTGGGGCTGGTTGACCTGTAGCGGTGTCGGCTCCCGGTTGGGGTTCAGGTCGAGCCACTGCTGACGCTTGATGCCGGCGGCCGCCCTGGCCTGCAGCAGCAGAACCTCGGCCTGCTCCACGCCGGCCTTGGCGCGGGCCACTGCCAGCTGGTAATCGGCATCGTCCAGTCGGATCAGCGTCTCGCCGGGCTCGAATCCGGCGCCTTCGGCAAAATTGTCGGAGATGGCGACGATACGGCCGGAAACTTCCGGGGTCAGGTCGATTTCCGTGTGCGCGCGCACTTCCCCCTGAGTAGATACGGCGAGATGGACCGCCTGTTCCCGGGCCTCGGAATACATCAGCGATACCAGCCGCTGCTCCTCTTCCTTTTTCTCCGGCGCCGGTTTGGAGGCGGACATAATCTGTACAACCCCAAAGCCCAACGCCAGCACCACTACCGGTGCTGCAGCCTTCAAATATTTATTGTTCATCACTCTCATCTGCCTGGATTGTGAAGTTTGCCAACGGCGATCGCCGGGTCAGTTTGGGCTCCATGGAATCACGAAACCTGGGGGCCGGCTACGGGCGGAAAGCCAGGCCGAGCCGGATAAGCGTTGAATGTCTGTTGCTCACTGACCTATTGACTGGGTGGGGGGCAGGTTTGGATGCAGGCCCGTGAAAATATATTTGGGCCCTTGGGTATCCCGCCTCAATGTGACTTTCCTGACTCGGGGCCGGGACGGGGGCGCGGCTCTGAAGTGTTGTCGCGAATACTTTGGCGAAGCCGGCAGTGAGACGAATGAATACCGTGTCTATTTTGTGAAATCAGTTGGCAATTTGGTGTGTGGCTACTAGTAGTAATAGATCAGCGGGTTGGTAAATGTTGCGCCATGGAAAGGCCCAACAACAGTGGCTGTGATTTTGGCGCGCAACCCGCGGAAGCCGCTATGAAAATATAAAGGAATAAAGTCGGTGCGCTCCATTCATCCCCCAAGAGTCTCCCCGTCCGGCTTTACGCTGCTGGAGCTGATGGTCACGCTTGCGATCGCAAGCATCCTGCTGAGTATTGGTGTTCCCAGTTTTAACGGGATGTTTGACAAACTCCGGTTGAAAAATACCAGCGAGCAAATCTATTCCCATATGCAGCGGGCGCGCTTTGAAGCGGTCAGTCGCAAGGTGGAGGTCGGGGTAAATTTTTCTGCCGATAACACTGCCACCTGGGCCTACGGGATCAGTGATGCAAATAATGGAAGCTGTGATACCGGGCTGACCACCGCGGGCGCGGACGATGCGTGCACGCTGGTGATCGACGATGGGGACGGCTCTGTACATGGCCTGAATGGCACCGTAGACACTGCGGACAAAGTGCTCATGCTGTTCACTAACGGGGACCACCGGGATATAAAAATGCAATTCACCGGAGCCGGCGGTGCTAACAGCATAGTTTTCGACCCGGTGCTTGGGACCGCCAGGGACAGTTCCGGCGCGCTGCGCACGGGCGAAATTCTTCTGGAGTCAAACCGCGGTCTGAAACTCAAGGTCGTGGTCGGCGTGCTCGGCAACGTGCGGATCTGTTCGCCCGATGGCAGCGTATCCGGCTACAGGGGGTGCTGAGATGCAGCTTGCACAACAACGTGGTCTCACTCTTATCGAGCTGCTGATTTCCCTGACCATCGGGCTTATCGTGCTGGGCGCGGCATCGTCCGTATTCGTGACAACCATCGTCAATAGCGCAGCTTCGATTTCCGCCAGCCGCCTGAATCAGGAACTGATGACGTTGATGAACGTAATGGTTCACGATATCCGCCGCGCGGGCTACTGGAAAAATGCCGGATCTGCGCCTGCACAGAATCCATTCAATACGGAAACGGGCACCGCTTTGGCTGTGATTCCTTCCACTGCGGGCGGCAGTTCTGGCCAGTGTATCCTCTATACCTATGATTCCAACGACACCGGTTCAGTGGAAGATACCAATCTCTTTGGCTTTCGGCTGAATAACGGCGTTGTGCAGATGCGCCTGTCTGGCGTTGCCGCCAGCGCGAAGAATGATGACTGCAATAGTGATGTTTGGAATGATCTCACCGACCCCAACCTGGTCAATGTCACCAACCTGACCTTTGACACAGAAGACGCTGCAGCGCCTTCCACCTGCCTGAATGTTCGCGAACCCAACGGCGTGGAGAACGGCGGTGATGTCGGTGTCGATGATGACAAGGAATTTGATTGTTACGAGGTTCAACCGACGGTCGGCAGTGGCGATATCACCGTGGAAACACGGCAGATCGCGATAACGCTCGAAGGTGAGCTGGTCAGCGACCGGGAAGTACGGGTATCCATCACGCAACTGGTCAGGGTGCGAAACGATCTGGTGAGGAAATGGTAATGCACGGTTCCTGTTTCTCAGCAGCTTCTCTGAAGTACCAGCGGGGCGTGTCGACCCTGATCTTTGCGGTGATCATTCTCGCCCTTACCGGGATCGCGGCGCTGACGACATTCAATTTTGTCCGCCAGGAGCAGGTAGTTTCCAATAACGACGGAAGAGCCCGGCAGGCCTTCGAGGCGGCAGAGGCAGGCCTGTCAGCCGCACTTGCCTATCTTGGCGATGGTCCGGATCGGGATGACAACGGTGCGATCGACCCGGTATTCGATACCGACAATGACGGGGTTGGCGATGCCAGTGGGGTCAATATTGGCCGGGGCAGTGTAGTGGTGAGCACTGCGGCAAGTGGCAGTGGCATAACGGTTATGTCTACGGGATTTAGCGATGACCGCTCGGCAAGACATGTTGTCAGCCAGCTCCTGGGGGTGATCGATCCATTGCCCAATGATCCGGCAAACCCGTTTATCTCCAAGGGCAACGTGGGGATCAATGGCTCGGCGACCGTGTATAACCCGGAGGGGCACAGCACCATCTGGAGCGGTGGGGAAGTGGACCTGGGCTCCAACAACAGTACCGCCACCGAGGTGGCCGATATGGGGGATTCCAACTACCCGCAGTGTATGGATACCCCAATGACCTGCGACACGGTGGCGTCATCCAACAAGCTGACCGTTGGCCTGGATGTTATCGAGAACGATACCAGTCTCGCCAATCTTTCTCCCTCGGAACTGTTCGAGAACTACTTCGGCATGTCCCCCGAGACCTATCGCAATTCCGGCCTGGTCTCACTGGAGACAACGCCCGCCAGTGTGAATGAGGATATTCAGCTTGCGACCCACGAAGTGATCTGGGTGGAGGGAAATGCGGAATTTGAAAACAACACGTCGGTAGGATGTGCGGTTGCACTTCAGGGAAACAAAACCTGTGGCACCGGGGACAGTAAACCATCGATCCTGATCGTCAATGGCGATGCCACATTCAACGGCACGCCAAATTTTAACGGCCTGGTATTTATTACCGGCAACGCAAATATTAGTGGAAATATGACAGTGGTAGGCACCATTGTTATCGCCGGAAATTTGAGTAGTGACGCGGGCGGCAGTATGGATGTCTGGTACAACTCCGATGTGATGGCAGATTTGGAAAACGCCGGTGCCCGGGTCGGGGTTGCAGGCACCTGGAAGGACTTTTAAGTGCGGCATTTCATTTGGTGGAAAGCATAATGATAAATTCCAGAGTGATGTCTAGATTTCCCAGAAACTCTCGCGGCATAGGGCTTATCGAAGTCCTGGTCGCGATGTTTGTACTGGCGGTTGGGGTGCTGGCACTGGGGAAAATGCATAGTGAATATTTCGGTATCAGTTCCCTCAACAAGGCCAGGACCGAGGCACTGGCAATCGCCCAGGGTCGCCTGGACGATATGCGCAACTACATGCATGAGGCAGACACCCTGGATGAATTCAAGGCACTTTATCCGGTGGATACCGATGGTAATCTTGCAACGATCGAAGGGGTAAACGCCAGTTTCTCCCGCACGGAGACCATAGCCGAAAACGGGGACCTGCGTGTTGTAGCGGTTACCGTCGACTGGGTGGATGCGACGGGCGAGACGCAAAACGTGACCCTGGATACCGAGCTGGCATTTTCCTCGCCGCGAGCTCCCGGTGCGCTGGCCGCTGAGCAGGGGGGTATTGTCCTGCCGTCCCCGATGGGGCGAGCCAGGCTGGGGCGGGGCAATGTGCCTGCGGGGGTGACTCCGGATTCCAATAACGACGGCACCGGGACTTTTGATGCCGATGGCAATAGAAACCTGGTATCCGGCCAGAAAATCGTGCTGACCCTGGAGGATGCGTGCAGTACCGAGGATGGGGAGTGCACGGACTTCGTCCAGATCAAGGGGCAGGTGTTTATCGACAAGGCGACGCAGAAGTCGCTCGATCCCCAGGACGTCTATGTGCAGGCGTCGGACGCCGCTTACTGCACGCGCTACATCACGGTCGGTGATGAGGCGCAGCCGATTGAAGATATTACCAATAACAGCCTGTTGCTGACCGAAAGCGAAGATTACTACCGCTTTGATTACACCTGTTACCTGGGAGGCGGCTGGCACGGCAATATCGGTATATTGCTGGCCAGCGGGCTCAAGCAGGGGGACAAGATCTGCCAGGGGGATCCGGTTTCCACCAATGCGTGGGAAACACCGGTAATCGCCGCGCGCCGCGCCTACCGGGGCATGATTTACACAAAGAATGCGGACGGTACCCCCGTCACCACTGGCGATACCGGCGACCGTGTCTACACGTCCTACGGGATTGCCGATGGGGTTATCTTGCCCAATCCGGACAGCTCCGATCACTCCCACGATTTCGTGATTTCCTCAATGTCTGCGAGCAGTACCGAGGGCAGTAACTGTATCTCCCAGGGCGCCATGGTACGCGCGGATGCCACCAGTAACGGTGTTTCCGGTGACCTGTTTGCGGGCAATCCGGATGATTTCGTGTGCCTGAATGACGGCTATCTGGATAACTATGACACGGACATGCACGGCCACGAAGTCACCTGCCCCTATGACCCCACCAACCCTCCGGTGGAACGGCATGTTATCTCAGGCTCGGTGGTCGTCAGCGCTTCGCCCGGCAATGTCATCAGCGACGAAATTCTCAACTCGATTGGGGTGAATACGTCCGATGGGCCGGGTAATTGCCTGCTGGACGGGTTTACGGCGTCTGGTGGGGGCTACCAGGCCGCATACGAATGTGATGTTTACGACTGGGGGTTGGGCTGGAAAGGAATGCTTCATACCACTGCTGCGGAGAATGAGCAGAATATTTTCTGTTCACCTAACCCGCTGGAGTTTGCCACGGCTCTGACTGCTGATATTTCGGGGCAGACTATCAGCTGTGAAGTAGGGAAATATGCTGTTATTTCAGGTCTGGTAGCCACGGACGATCCGAGAAGGGTACTGGATAGTGTCACCATCAGCAGTGGTGAATGCCAGATAGGCAGCGCCGGCCTCTCCTACGAATGTGTTAGCGAAGATTATTCGAATGTGTCAACCAACTGGGGCGGCACGCTCACATTCACGCTGACCGGTGGTGTCCTGTGCCCGGCTACTGTTACCAGCAGTGGAATACTCGATCTGGTTGACGGGGTGGCCACCGCTGATGGCATCAGCGGGGAGAATGAATTGAATCTGATTATCCAGAACAATGCGGGCGCATGTCCCTAGTGCGACGGTTGATAGTGATAAAAATGGGCAGTGGGGCGATGTGATGAGAAGTAAAGGCTTTACCCTGATAGAAATGCTGATAACGGTAGCGATTCTGGCAATCCTGGCGGCAATAGCCGTGCCTTCCTACCAGCAGTTTATTTTGAAATCGCGCCGCTCGGACGGTATGTCGGCTCTGCTGAAACTGCAGCTCGAGCAGGAGAAGTTTCGCGCAAACTGCCGGTTTTACGCCGAAAAACTGGGTACCGCGGATAGCTGTGGCGCAGATGCCGCAAACAGCGCACTGAACTTCAGCGATACCAGTGAAGACGGTTACTACACCATTGCAGTCACTGCCGCCTCGGGTAATGGCTATACCATCACCGCCGATCCGGTTGGCCGCCAGGCGGTCGACACGGATTGTGACCCGCTCAAATATGAATACCCGGCGGGCATCAAGTCCCCGGCGGATTGCTGGGATTAATCCACTGCTACTTCTTCTGTCACCGCAGCAGGTGCAGCCGAGGATGCTCTGCCGAGAATCAGCTCTGCGGCCCGCTCGGCCACAGCAATCACCGGTGCATTGGTGTTACCGCTGACAATATTCGGCATCACCGAGGCATCCACTATCCGCAGTCCTTCCACGCCGTGCACTTTCAGTTGTCCATCCACTACCGCCATCGGGTCGTCCCCCATACGGCAGCTGCCCACCGGGTGATAAACGCTTTCGGCGTGCTCGCGGATAAATTCCTCGATGTCACTGCGGGAATTCAGGCGGCGCTGGGGCAACCACCAGTGCTTGTGAAATTGCCGCAGATCCGGCTGCTCGATAATCTCCCGCGCCTGCTCGACTCCCTCGATCAACACTTGCAGGTCCTCCGGTTCGCTGAGGAAGTTCGCGCGGATTCTCGGCAGGTCGCTGGGGTTGGTGGAGCGCAGGCTTATGCTGCCGCGGCTTTTTGGCCGCAGTCCGCAGACGTGCAGTGAGTAGCCGTAGCCCCCGGGGCGGTGGCGCCCGTGGTCGAACAGCGGGGCGGAGGTCAGGTGAAACTGCAGGTCGGCAAAGCCGCGGGCAAAGGATGAGCGGGAAAACCCGCCCGCTTCGGCGCCGTTGCTGGTCAGCATGCCGCCATTGCCCCACAGGAATCTGGGTAGGCTGGCGGCGGCCTTCAGGGTGGGCCACAGGGAATTGGAAAAGGTGATGGGGCGGTTTACCCGCACCACCTGGGTCACATCCAGGTGGTCCTGCAGATTCTCGCCGACACCGGGCAGGTGCAGGCGCGGCTGAATACCCAGGGATTTCAGCTGTCGCTCATCGCCAATGCCGGAGAGCTGCAACAGCTGTGGCGATTGCAGTGCACCGGCACAGAGAATCACTTCGCGCCGGGCGCAGATTTCTGGGCCGCCGATCAGTTGTACCCCGGTGGCGGTATTCCCTTGCATGACAAGGTTGGCAACCCGCGCACCGGTGATGACAGTGAGGTTTTCCCTGGTGGCCGCCGGGTGCAGGTAGGCAGCTGCCGCGGAACAGCGGCGGCCGTTTTTCTGGGTGACCTGGTAAAAGCCGAAGCCCAGCTGCGATTGGCCGTTGAAGTCGTTGTTGGCGCTGTGGCCGGCACTGGTGGCGGCGCGGATAAACGCCTCGCCGGCGCGGGTTTTCCAGCGCAGGTCGGAAACCGCGAGCGGGCCGCTGTCGTTGTGGTGGCTGTCGCGGCCCCGTTCGTTGCCTTCGGCCTTGAGGAAATAGGGCTTCAGGGATTGCCAGTTCCAGCCGGGGTTGCCGGCCTTTTCCCAGTCGTCGTAATCGCCGGGATTGCCGCGGATATACACCATGGCGTTGATCGAGCTCGAGCCGCCGAGGGTTTTGCCCCGCGGCCAGAACAGGCGGCGGCCATTCAGGTGCGCTTCCGGCTCGGTGTGGTGGGGCAGGTTGTATTTTTCACCGGCGACCAGAAAGCCGATGCCGATGGGCATGCGGATCAGCAGGCTGTTGTCGCTTGGCCCCGCTTCCAGCAGGCATACGCTGTAGCGTCCGTCTTCGCTCAAACGGTTGGCCAGCACGCAACCGGCGGAGCCGCCGCCGACGATTACGTAATCGAATTCCTCTACCTTCATCACTGCTGCCTCGTTTTTATTATTGCGCGTGGATTTGTGTTGTTTGTCTGGAGTGTCTGGTCAGGGTTCGGCCCGGGCAATCAGGCGCAGGCTCAGTTTGCAGTTCTCCAGTAATTTATCCAGGTCGATGGCTTGCGGGGATACCAGCCACTGGTAGATAGCGCCAAATACCAGCGCGCAGTACTGCTCGGCAAAGGCCTCCGCCTCCGTGTGGTTGTTTTCGTAACCCGGACATTCCGCAATCCACAGCGCGGCCTGCTTGCGCTGGTTCTGGTGGATTTCCTGCAGCTTCTGGGTGATCTCCGAATGGTGATCGATGGTGTGGTAGTAGAGCTTGTACATGGCGTGCAGGTGGTCGGGATTGCTGCGTACGAAGTTCTGCAGTGCGGTTACCGCCGCGACGATCGTGTCCATGCCGCGAGTGCCGCTGATGGTGGCGTCCAGCTCTACACACCACAGGTGGTGCAGGTGCTCGATCAGTGCGCTGTAAAACACATCCTTGGTTTTGTAGCGGTAGGCGGCAAGCCCCCGGCTGTAACCGGCGTGGATGCCGATGTCTGCCAGGGTTGCGCGCTGGGGGCCCTGGTCGACGATCAGACGGATGGCCGCATCGAACATCTGGCTGTCGGACTGGGCGGTGCGCTCCGCCTGGGTCATGCGCTCTTTTTTGCCGCTGTTGCGGGTCGCGGTCGGGCTCATACCTCGGGTTCCTGTTGATGTGGGTGTGCGTTGTCGGCGTGCATTCGCGGGTAATTCTACGCCGTTCTTCTCCACTTCCGGTCAGTCTAACCAACAAACATACTTGTAACAAGCAAGTAAGTGTGTGTATGCTGCCGGGAAATGGCAAAACCGAGGTTAGGGAGGTCGGTGCCGTGAAGCGAAAACTGTTTGATGATGATCACGAGATGTTTCGGGACTCCGTGCGCAAGTTTCTGCAGGCGGAGGCGGTGCCGCATATGGAGGAGTGGCGCAAGCAGGGGGTGGTGGACCGGGAAATTTTCCGCAAGGCGGGGCACAACGGCTTCCTGTTTATGTGGGCGGAGGAGCGCTTTGGCGGCCTCGACCTGAATGACTTCCGCTATGAGCAGGTGCTGATCGAGGAGCTCTACGGCGCCGGTTGCGGGGATATTTTTATTCCCACCCACAATCGCCTGGTGGGCCGCTACCTGGGCAATCTGGCATCGGAGGAGCAGAAAGACCGCTTTTACCCCGGGTGCATCAGCGGCGAGACGATTCTCGGGATCGCCATGACCGAGCCGGATACCGGATCGGACCTCGCGGCGATGAAGACCCGCGCGGTGGACTGCAGCGACCACTGGAAAATCAGTGGTGCAAAAACCTACATTTCCAATGGCATCATCGGCGACCTGTTCGTGGTCGCGGCGAAAACCAGTGACACGGAGAAATACGGCGTCGGGCTCTTTCTGGTGGAGCGGGGCATGGAAGGGTTCAGCCGAGGCCGCAACCTGGACAAGCTGGGCATGAAAGCCCAGGACACGGCGGAGCTGTTTTTCGACGAGGTGTGCGTGCCCAAGGCCAACCAGCTGGGCGAGCCCGACAAGGGCTTCTATTACCTGATGCAGAACCTCTCCGAAGAGCGCCTGCAGAGCGCCACCTGTTCACTGGCCAACGCCCGCGCGGCGCTGGAGGAAACCCTGGAGTTTACCCGCGAGCGCAAGGTGTTCGGCCAGCCGGTGGCGAGCTTCCAGAACAACCGTTTCCAGTTTGCCAGTATGCAGACCGAACTGGATGTGGCGCAGGTATTTGTCGACCACTGTGTGCTGGAACTGAACGCGGACCAGCTCAGCGGCGCCGATGCCGCCAAGGTGAAGCTGTTCTGCTCCGAACTGGAAGGCCGGGTAGTGGACCAGTGCCTGCAATTTCACGGCAGTGCCGGCTATATGGATGAGTACCGTATTTCCCGCCGCTATGCCGACGCGCGTATTTCGCGGATTTACGCCGGCACCAGTGAGGTTATGCGGGAAATTATCTCGCGGGATATGGGGCTGGATTTCCGCGAGAAGAAGGCCGCAAAAAAATAACCGTATTTTTTCAAATGAACTGCTACCAGTTTGTCGCAGAGGGCTAGACCGTGAAAACCAAGATTACGCAAATGCTGGGTATCGAACACCCGATCATTCAGGGCGGCATGATGTGGGTGGGGCGTGCCGAGCTGGCATCCGCCGTGTCCAACGCCGGGGGGCTGGGTATTCTCACCGCGCTAACCCAGCCAACACCGGAAGACCTCTTTAAGGAGATACAACGCTGCCGCGAGATGACGGACAAGCCGTTCGGGGTAAATCTCACCATCCTGCCCACCATCAATCCGGTGCCCTATGACGAATATGCGCGCGCGGCCATCGAGGGCGGCGTCAAGGTGATCGAGACCGCGGGGCGCAATCCTGCGGAGTTCATCCCGCTGTTCAAGGAGCACGGGGTCAAGGTGATTCACAAGTGCACCTCGGTGCGCCATGCGCTGAAGGCCGAGTCCATCGGTTGCGATGCGGTCAGTGTCGACGGTTTTGAGTGCGCCGGGCACCCGGGGGAGGAAGATGTGACCAACCTGGTGCTGCTGCCGGTGGCCGCAGCGCGCCTGAAAATTCCGATGATCGCCTCCGGCGGTATTGGCAGCGGCCGCCAGCTGGCGGCGGCCCTGATGCTGGGGGCAGAGGGGGTAAATATGGGTACGCGCTTTGTCGCCACCCGCGAAGCGCCGGTACACCAGAATGTGAAACAGGCGATGGTGGATGCGGACGAGCGCCAGACCACGCTGATTTTCCGCACCCTGCGCAATACCGCACGGGTGTTCAGCAATTCCATCGCCAAGGAGGTGGTGTCCATCGAGGGTCGCCCCGGGGATACCGATTTTGCCGACCTGCAGCCGCTGGTGGCCGGTGCCCGCGGGCGCGAGAACGTGCTCGAAGGCGGGGATGTGGAAGGCGGTATCTGGACCGCGGGCCAGGTCATCGGCCTGATCGACGATATTCCCAGCTGCAGTGCGTTGCTGACGCGCATGGTGGCGGAGGCGGAGCAGGTAATCCGCGCCCGCGCATCGGGCCTGCAACCGGCAACGGAGACGACGGCGGCACGGGAGCCCTGTACAGATCAGGTCTGACGGGTCATGTAAAGTGTGCCTTGGTCGCCGGTTGACAGCGCCTGGGGCTGCACTTATTTTCGTTCCACTAGGGTCCATAAAAATATAACGACTGCCCGTGAGCCTTCACGGCGATGGCCCCGAGAGAGAGCAGCATGCTGGTGACCACACCACAGTATTACCTGGAGGCGAGCCGGTGATCGATTCCCTTCAGCAGCATCGGGAAAGTGGTAAGGAAGAGCGGAAGGGCGATCGGAAAATCATCGCCCAGCCCGCGAAGTTGTCCTGTCCGCAGGCCCCGCCGTTCCAGATACATCGCAGCGCACTGTGTGCGCAACTGGTATCCGGTGCCGGAGCCCGGGTATCCCTGGTGCGCGCGCCTGCGGGGTTTGGCAAGTCGACCCTGATGCGCCAGGCGTATGAGCAGCTCTCTGACTCCGGCGTGCCCACCGCCTGGATGCGCCTCGACCTCGCCGACAACGACACTTCCCGCCTACTGTATTTCCTCGCCCGCACATTGCGGGACTTTCTGCCGGAAGGGCATTCCCCTGCGGGCGACGAGCCCGGTGCTCTGGCCATCGATCTGCTCGACCGGCTGGAAATGCTGCCGGTACCCTTTGTACTGTTTCTCGACGATCTGGAAGTACTGCAGAATACAGTGGCACTGGCGATCATCCGCCAGCTGGTAGACCGGCTGCCAGCAGGGGTGCGGCTGGTGGTCGGGTCGCGCTCACAGCCGGATATCGGGCTGGCGCGATTGCGAGCCCGCGGACAGCTGCAGGAAATTGATGCGAATGCGCTGCGCTTCAGCATGGAGGAGACCCGGGACTTCCTGCAGCGCGAGTGCGGGCTGGAAATCGCTACCGATCATATTGCCTCTCTGCACCAGACCACCGAGGGCTGGGCGGCGGCCCTGTGGCTCGCCTACCTGGCACTGGAACAGAGCCGCGATCCCGCCGGGCTGGTGGCAGGCTTCTCCGGATCCAGCGCGCTGGTGGCGGATTACCTGGGGGAAGAGGTGCTCGCGCGGCAACCGGAATCCCTGCGTACCTTCCTGCTGCGCACCAGTATTCTGCCGCAGTTAAATGGGCCCCTGTGCGATGCCGTGTGCGGCGAGCCCGGCAGCCAGGCCCGGTTGCAGTCCCTCTGTCGCACCAGTTTCCTGCTGGAACCGATGGACGAGAGCGAACAGTGGTTTCGCTATCACAGCATGTTTGCGGTGTTTCTGCAGGGACAGCTGCAACTGCACATGCCCGAAGAGGTGCCGCGCCTGCACCGCGCCGCGTCGGAGGCTTATCTGGCCGAAGGGCGGGTGGTGCCGGCGATTGAGCAGGCGCTCAAATCCGGTGATATGGATTATGCACTGCCGCTGTTCGCCCGCCATGCCGAGCGATTGCTGGGAGACGGGCGCAGCCTGCTGCTGACCCGACTGATGGGCATGGTGCCGGCGGGCAGTTTGCAGGCATGGCCGAATCTCCAGGTGGTGCACGTTTGGGCCATTGCCTTTACCCGCGGTGCCGCGGAAGCCATGGAGAGGTTGAGCCAGTACGAGGGGGAAGCCCCACAGACGTCGGAAGTGCACCTGCACGGCATGGCGCTGCGGCCAATGTTGCTGTCCATGCTGGACCGCCACGACGAGGCCTATGCGGTGGCGCTGGAAAACCTCTCCCGCCTGCCCACGGAAACTATTTTCCCCCATGCCATTCTGCGTACCTCTCTGGCCTACGTGGCCCTGGTGGTGGGGCACTACCGGCAGGCCCAGGACCTGCTGGATGAGGGGCGGCGCCTGCAGGTGATCGACTTTACTCCGTTCACCCATATCTACGCGCAGTGTGTAGAAGGTGCCATCGAATTGTTACAGGGGCGACTGCGGCAGGCGACGGCGCGCTTTCGTCTGGCGGCGGGGGTAAACGAACGCAGCGGTAGGGCAGTGACCAACGGCAATGCCATGGCCGCAATCCTGCTGTCGGAAGTGTGGTACGAGTGCGGCCGCTTTGCGGATGCAGAGCGGCTGTTGCAGGTGTATGTGCCACTGGTACAGCAACAGGGGGTGCCGGATCACCTGATCTGCGGTCACCGCACCCTGGCGCGAATTCTCTATGCCCGCGGTGACACCGACGGCGCCTTCCAGACCATCAGCGAGCTGGAGTATTTTGGCTACCGCAATGAACTGCCCCGGCTGGTGGCCTGTGCCCGCCTGGAGCGCAGCCGCATATTCCTGCTGGAGGGCGACAAGGCCGCTGCACGGGACGAGCAAAAGCGGGCAGCAGGTGCCGGTGACTGGCAGAAATATAGCGAGTGGTCCCTGTTTGGCAGCGACCTGGATACCCCCGAGGACAGCGAACTGCGCTGGCAGATCCACTTTGGCGACGGCGATGCCGCGGCGCGGAACCTGCGAGGGCTGATCAACGCTGCCGAGGCCGGTGGTCGCGGGCGCCGCGCACTGAAGCTGCGGCTGCTGCTGGCCATGGCACAGTTTCGCAGCGGCTCGGAAAAAGCCGCGCTGCGGCAGCTGCGGGACCTGCTGAAGATCGCCGCCTCGGAACATTATGTGCGGCTGATTCTAGACGAGGGCGACCTGGTGATTCAGCTGCTGCAGCGGCTGGCGGCGCAGCAGCGTGTGGATTTCAAGCCCGCACAACTGGAGGACCCGCAGGCGCTGTTTCGGGAACTGATCCGCAGCCCGTCGGTGGAAGCGGGTGCTTCTGCACCGGTGCCGACGGAAATGCCCGACGGCCAGCCCCTGGAAAAGCTCACCAAGAAGGAATTCGAGGTCCTCAGGTTGCTGGGAGAGGGACTTTCCAACAGTGCCATTGCCGAGCGCATGTTCGTCTCTGAAAACACCGTGCGCACGCACCTGCGCAATATCAATGCCAAGCTGCACGCCCAGAGCCGCACCGAAGCGGTGGCTGTGGCGCGCAAGCTGAAACTGATCGGCTAGCGCCGCGATGGCAGCGCGGGCCGTGACATCTTCTGGCACTGCTCATTCTTTCCGCATTTTTCCCATTTTCCGTAGCCTGCTCAAGGGCTTAGCGCATTTGCCGGCGATGCAATTTCATCGGAATGGACGAGTTTTTTTTGCCCCTGCGTTCGCATACTGGCATCAGTCCGAAATAGATGGATGAAGTGCGAAAGCGCGGCCAGGCCGTATCAGCGCCGCCAGACCAATAAAGATAAATAGCGAGGAGAGACCTCCATGGCGATGAATGTGAAATCCAACGGTACCCTGTTCAGGGTGAGTGCACTGGCAGCAGCCATTACCGCGGCAGTGCCCGTGATGGCCCAGGAAGGGCAGGGACGGCAACTGGAAGAAGTGGTCGTCACCGCCCAGCGCCGTGCCGAGAGCATGCAGGAAGTGCCGGTGGCTGTGACCGCCGCCACCGCGGAAGACCTGGCGATGGCTCAGGTGGACAGCATCTCGAACATTCAGCAGATCTCCTCCAGCATCAAGTTTGATGTGACCAACAGTGCCGCCAACAGTGCCAACATCATCATTCGCGGTATCGGTACCGTGGGCAACAGCCGCGCGTTCGAGGGCGCGGTGGGTGTGTTTATCGATGGTGTCTACCGCACCCGCGCCGGCCAGGCGATGCAGAACTGGCTGGATATCGGTGGCCTGGAAATTCTGCGAGGCCCGCAGGGCACCCTGTTCGGCAAAAATACTTCTGCCGGTGCCCTGATCCTCAACAGTATTGCTCCCACTACCGATGCCGCCAGCATGGACTACGAAGTTTCCATGGGCAGCTACGGCAAGCAGATGGTACGTGGTGCGGCCAACCTGCCGGTCAATGACGACGTGGCGGTACGTATCGCCGGACTCTGGGGGCAGCAGGACGGCTATATCGAAGACCCCAACGGCGGCAACTACAACGAGCGCTCACCCCGCGCGCTCAAGGCGCAGCTGCTGTACGAGCCTTCCGACAGTTTCTCCGCGCAGTTGATTGCGGACTGGTCGCAGGAAAGCAACAACTGCTGCTACGGCCAGGTCGACGTGGTCGACGGCCCCATGCAGCCGTTTATCGACACCGTCCTGATCCCTGCCCGCGGCCTGGAAGCGCCTTCCAGCGACCTCGAGGATTATGAGCAGGTCCTGAGTGGCGCTACCGATCAGGATATCGAGGACAACGGCGTCGTGCTGAAAATGCACTGGGAACTCGCCAGCGGAAACAGTGTGAATTCGGTTACCGGTTATCGGGACTGGAGCATCTCCCAGTGGAACATGGATGCGGATTTCACCGGTGCCAACGTGCTCGTGATCAACGAATCACTGAGCACCGAAATGATCTCTCAGGAATTTACCTATAACGGCGTGCTGGACTCATTTGGTCCCTTCGCCGGCGCGGATTATGTGGCGGGTATCTATCTCGCCCAGGAAGATATCTCCGCGCACCACGAACTGGAGTGGGGCGATCAGGCGCAGATGTATTTCGATGTATATCTGAGTGCCCTGGGATTGCCCGCGGGTTTCTCCGATGCCAGTGAAGGCAAGTGGAGCGATGTCGATATGCCGGCAGACAGTACCACTTATGCGGCTTTCACCCACTGGAACCTGGATGTCACCGATCGCTTTGGCCTGACCGTGGGGGCACGCTATTCGGTGGACGAAAAAGAAGGCGCCATGGTACGCAATCACTTCAGCGATGCGCCCACCGCGGTGTTCCGCCTGCTGCAGGTACAGCCCGGCCCGGAGTACCGCGATACCTTCGAAGACAGTGCGGTCAGTGGCAGCCTGGCGGCGCGCTACCAGATCTCCGAAGACATGATGGCTTACGCCTCCTACAGTCGCGGTTACAAGGCCGGCGGAGTGAATATCGACAACACCGCCGCCGGTACTCTGTTGAACAACCCGGAGGAAGTACCCGGCGCCGTTCCCCTGGATCCCACCTACAAGTCCGAGTTTGTCGACGGCTATGAACTCGGCCTGAAAAGCGAGTACCTGGATGGCAGCGCGCGCACCAACGTGGCGCTGTTCTATAACGAGATCAGCGACCTGCAGATCGCCCAGTTCATCGGTACCCAGTTCACCATCGACAATGCGCCGGAGGCCACAGTTTACGGCCTGGAACTGGAGAACCAGTTCATCCTGAGCGATGCCTTTTCGCTGAACTTCGACCTGACCCATATTGCCGACGCCACCTTCGGCAATGACCCGGTGCTCGGGGCACTGGCAGACCGCCAGTTTGCGCACGCGCCGGAGTGGGCGGGCAACCTGGCACTCAGCATGGAGCAGCCGGTCGGTAACAGTCTCAACGTATTTGGCCGGCTGGGGGTGAATTACTCCACCGAGCTCTACACCAATACCTCAAACGACTATATGCGCGGTGCGGAAGGCGAGGTAAGCGCGAACCTGGGGCTGCGTTCCGATGCCGCCGGCTGGGTGCTGTCCGGCTGGTGCCAGAACTGTACCGACCAGCGTTACGTCACCCAGCATTTCAACTCGCCGCTGCAGGGGCCGGATGCCAATGGCTATGTGTCGGCGCCCAGAACCTACGGCGTAACCCTGCGCGGATCTTTCTGATCCCATGGCTCGTTCCCCCGACTGCGCAGGTCGCAACCGGGGTGCCGAGCCGGGGTGGAAAAAGGACGTAACGTTTTTATGCAGGTAATTGAAAGATGAGCCAGGTTGTTGCCGCAACAGAGAAATCGCTACCGGGGCAGGGAAAAAATACCACGGTATTGTTCCCCGTTGTTTCCGGTACCCCGCTGAACCGTGAGGCAAGTGGAGTTGCGCTTGCCGCCCCGGAGCAGATTACGGAGGCCTGGCTGACTGCCATATTGCGGCTGCAATGGCCGCAGATGGACGCTGTCACAGGTATTACTCTGGAACCGATCAGCTGCAGTGATTTTGAGGTGACGGTGCGACTGCACCTGCGGTACGACGGCTCCACCACCGACGCTGTGGATACGGATCTTTCGCAGCCTCCTGGTCCGGCGAGCCTGATTGCCAAGTTTTCACGGCCGCTACCGTCTCCACGCTGGCAGAAGTTTGTGCGGGATTCGTTTCTGCGCGAGGTCGCCGCGTACCGGGAGTTGAACCAGCACTATGCCTGCCGGGTGCCGGGTTTGGTATTTGCCGCCGAGGACGACGCACACTTTAACCTGCTGTTTGAAGACGCCGGTGGCTCTGTACTGGTTGACGAAGAGAGCCTGGACGAACATCTGCGTGAGCACGAGGTGGCGCTGCAGGAGCTGGCGCAATTACACGGCTGTTTTGTGCGTACTTCACCGGTATCCGCCCCGCAGTGGCAGCTGCGTCAGCGTGACAGTGTGCGCTTTACGGAGCACTACTATCGCCAGGGGGTAGAAGCGCTGCGCGCAGTCTATCCAGGTTGGTTGGCGACCGGCTATTTTGTTCTGATCGAACAGTTTGCCGAGCGCGTGGCCGACTGGCACAGGTTCGAGCGCCATATCCTCACCCTGTCCCACGGCGATGTACGGCTGGAAAACCTGTTGTTTGAGGGCGAAGGCAGCAGCCGTCGCGCCAGTCTGGTGAGCTGGAAACTCGCTGGTCTGCGCAATCCCATGTATGACGTTGCCAGTCTGCTGTCGAACGAACTTTCCTATGCGGCGCGCAATAACAGCGAGGCCGTTTTGATACAGCGCTATTGCCGTATCTTCGAGCAGAGCGGAACCCAGTACCCGTTGCGCGAGGCCTACCAGGACTACCGCTTTAACCTGTTTGGTCCGCTGATCTTCAATATCTGCGTGTGTGGTTTTCTGCAGTCCACCCTGTCGGAAAATTCAGACCTGATGAAGCGTATCCGCAGGAACTGCCAGGCAATTATTGACTGGGATTCCATGGGACTGTTGAACGAGCGCAAAAACGTGATTGCGTAATTGAATTTACCCTGCCGAGCAGGGAAAACCTTCCGCAGATAAAGTGGCGGAATTGAGAATTGCAGTAAGGAGAGAGCATGATCCCGAGAACAATATTTCAGCCGGAACATGAAGAGTTTCGCCGTATGGTGCGGCGTTTCCTCGAAACCGAGGTCATGCCGCACCACGAGCGCTATGAAGAGCAGCAGCACATTGATCGCGAGCTCTGGTATCGCGCCGGTGAACTGGGTCTGCTGTGCATGACCATTCCGGAAGAGTATGGCGGCATGGGCGCCGACCGTGTCTACAGCACCGTGCTGATGGAAGAACAGAGCTATGCGGGTGCCACCGGTCCGGGGTTCGCGGTGCACTCGGATATCGTCGCCAACTACATCAACAACTTCGGTACCGAGAGTCAAAAGCAACAGTGGTTGCCGCGCATGGCCTCGGGTGAGGCCGTGGGGGCGGTAGCGATGAGCGAGCCGGGTACTGGCTCGGACCTGCAGGCAATCACTACCCGTGCGGAAAAAGACGGGGATGACTATGTCATCAACGGCTCGAAAATTTTCATCACCAACGGCTACCTGGCGGATATCGTGGTTGTGGTGGCGAAAACCGGCAATAGCGGTGACGGCGCCAGGGATACTTCCCTGATCCTGGTTGAGGCCGATCGCGCTGGATTCTCCAAGGCGCAGCCACTGAAAAAAGTGGGAATGAAAGCGCAGGATACCTGCGAGCTGTATTTTGAAAATGTTCGGGTGCCCCAGTCCAATCTGCTGGGCGAGAGAGAAGGGCAGGGTTTCCTGCAATTGATGAAGGAGCTCTCCTGGGAGCGCCTGATTATCTCCATCCTGTCGGTAAGTGGCGCGCGTGCCGCTTTGGGACACACGCTGGAATATACCCGCGACCGCAAGGTATTCGGGCAGCCGGTGGCAAATTACCAGAATACCCGCTTCAAACTGGCGGAAATGAAAACCGAGATCGAAATCGGCCAGGTGTTCGTGGACCGCTGTATCGAAGAGGTGCTGGAGAACAAACTGTCACCGGAAGCGGCTGCTGCGGCCAAATTGTGGACCTCGGAGCTGCTGTGTCGGGTTGTCGATGAAGGGGTGCAGTTGCACGGTGGCTATGGCTACATGCTGGAGTATCCCATTGCCAAGGCCTATATCGATTCCCGTGCGGGGCGAATCTATGGCGGCACCAACGAGATTATGAAAGAACTGATTGCGCGCTCTCTGTGACTGGGTGTCGCGTATTTGGTCATGGCAGGATGTTTGATTGACAGCCTGCGGTGGCAACAGTAGTTTCAATGGAAAAACACAATAACCATAAAAATGAGAAAGCGCGGAGCGATTATGAGTCAGATAAAGCTGTTCGCGGAACCCCTGGAATATGTCCTGCGCTGGGAAAAGGAAAAGCCGGACACGGTATACCTTACCCAGCCGCTGGCAGACGGGACGGTGGAAACATTTACCTGGGGCGATATCGTGGGCCAGGCCCGCAGGTTCGCCAGCTATCTTCAGTCCCTGGAGCTCCCCGCCGCCAGCAATATTGCCCTCACGGGAAAGAACAGTGCGCACTGGATCATCGCAGACCTGGGGATCTGGATGGCGGGACATGTCACCGTTCCGCTGTATCCCACCCTGGGTGCCGATGCCTGCAAGTACATACTCGAACACTGTGAGGCCAAGTTACTGATTGTCGGTCGCCTCGACGGGATAACCGATAGCTGGAACGAATTGCAGCCGGTACTGCCGGAAGGTCTGCCGCTGGTCTGCCTGCCCTTGGCGCCGCCGGTGAATGCACCGCAGTGGCAGGACATCATGGCGGAATTTGCGCCGCTGCAAAATGTGGTATTGCGCGGGCGGGACGCACTCGCCACCATCATTTATACCTCGGGAACCACCGGCAATCCGAAAGGGGTGATGCATAATTTCGGTTCACTCACCGCGCCGGCGGGCTGTTCGGTGGACCTGTGGAGCCCTTCCCCCGAGGACCGCATGCTGTCCTATCTGCCCCTGGCCCATGTGGCGGAGCGGGTGGCGGTGGAAATCCCATCGCTCCTGTTCGGCTTTCAGCTGTTTTTCAACGACTCCCTGGAAACGTTTCCGGTTGACCTCAAGCGGGCGCGACCCACGCGATTTTTCTCCGTACCGCGTTTGTGGACCAAATTCTACCAGGCGGTCAACGCCAAGATTCCGCCGGCGAAGCAGAAACTGTTGTTCGCGATTCCAATCCTGTCGCGCAAGATAAAACGCAAGATTCTCGAAGAACTCGGCCTCGACAGCGTCAAGGTGGGGCTTACCGGTGCGGCGCCACTGTCGGCGGAGATAATCGAATGGTATCGCAGGCTGGGACTGGAACTGTTGGAGGTTTTCGGCATGACCGAGAACTGCGCCGCCTCTCACGCCGCCCGCGCCGGCGAGGTGCGCCCGGGTTATGTGGGCACCCCCCTGAATGGCGTCGAGTGCCGTATCGATGATACCGGTGAGGTGCTGGTGAAAAGCCCGGGACAGATGATGGGCTATTACAAAATGCCGGAAGAAACCGCAGCCAACCTGACTCCGGATGGATTTTTCCGCACCGGCGACCGCGGCGAACTGGACGAAAAAGGGCGCCTGAAGATTACCGGTCGCACCAAGGACCTGTTCAAGACCAGTAAAGGGAAGTACGTGGCACCGGTACCGATCGAAAATATGCTCGGCGCCCACCCGGGGGTGGAGGTGATCTGCGCAACCGGCCCCGGGCAGCCGCAGCCGTTTGCGCTGGCGGTACTGGCCCCCGGCACCCTTGACCCCGAAGATCGCGAGGCTCGGCAGCGCTTCGAGCAGGAGTTCGCGGAGCATCTGGATGAAATCAACCAGCAGCTGGAAGATCACGAGCGATTGAATTACGTGGTGATCGTCAAGGAGCCCTGGACCATCGAAAGCGGGTTGCTGACGCCGACCATGAAACTGAAACGCAATGAAATCGAAGGTCGCTATCTGCAGTTTGCGGAGAACTGGAGAAACCGGAACCAGAAAATCATTTGGGAAGGTTGATCACGACCCAGCGCATGCATAAAGGAAGTTGCATATGGTCATGAAGATTCAGGCCGCGGTGGCCCGTAAAGGTGCGATTGTCGATATAGAGACCTGCGAACTCTCCGAGCCCGCGGCGCGCGAAGTCCGGGTTCGGCTGGAAGCCTGCGGCATCTGTCATACCGACCTGCTGGCGCTGGGCGGACAGCTGGGCACGAAAATGCCGGCGGTGCTCGGGCACGAAGGCGTGGGCAGGATAGAGGCATTGGGTGACGGGGTAGTGGATTTTGCGGTAGGCGACCGCGTATTGATGAGCTTTGGCGCCTGTGGCTGTTGTGCTGCCTGCGAGTCCCACGATCCCGCCTATTGCGATGCCGCGTTTGCGCTGAATTTTGCCGGGCGGCGACGGAATGGCAGTGCCCCCATGTCACTGGGGGGCAGGCCCATTACCAGCCATTTTTTCTCCCAGTCTTCATTCGCCACCCATACGCTAGCGAGTACCCAGAACATGGTGCGCCTGCCGGAAGATTTACCTCCGGAGCTGATGGCGCCCCTCGCTTGCGGCGTGCAAACCGGCATGTCCGCGATGTTGAAAGTGTTGAATCCGCAGCGACACAGCCGGGTAGCAGTTTTCGGGTGTGGCACTGTTGGCCTGGCCGCGGTGATGGCCGCGGCACTGCGCGAGTGCGAACGCATTGTTGCGGTCGACCTGAAGCCGCAACGCACGGACCTCGCGCGCGAGCTGGGGGCGACCCACGCAGTTGTCAGTGACAGCCATTCATTGCAGGAGCAGCTTTTGGCTCTGGGGCCTTTCGATGCCGCGATCGACTGCACTGGAAATGTTCCGGTGATCGAACAGGCGTTCCAGTCGCTGGCAATTCGTGGACAGCTGGTCTGTGCCGGCGTCACCCCGCCGGGCAGAAAACTGAATATCTGTCCGCGGGAGCTGGTATTTGGCGGCCGGCAGTTGCGCGGTACCGTGGAAGGGGATGCCCACCCGCGCACTTTTATTCCTGAAATGATTGACCACTACCGCAAAGGGCGGTTGCCCCTGGAAAAGCTGGTTCGGGTGTATCCCTTTGCCGAAGTCAATCAGGCGATTGCGGACTTATCTTCCGGGGTCACCATCAAGCCGGTCCTGAAAATGTCCCACTGACACGAAGGAATTATGCCTATGAATACCGTTACCGATCCAGTCCTCTCTGGACGCAACCTGCAGGAAGAAAAGTTCATTCACTTGCGCGATGGGGAGGAGGTGCCGAGCCAGGCGGAGTTGTTCGCTTTTTTCGATCGGTTACTGGCCATGCCTGCGCAGCGAATGCTCGGTGACTGGGCCGGGGGGATATTGAGTCGTGGCCACCCGGTAGAGGGGCAGTTAACGGCAATGCGCTGGAACGGAAAGCGTTTCAGCGGTGCCGATGAGGTCTATCCGATCATCAGCCTGGATGAGCAGGGAAACCGGGTGATCAATGATGTGCTGGGAACTGCGAGTCTGCGGGAAGTGGTGTTCCGTGGTGTGGCTACTGCCACCATGATTTATGATAAAAGTCCTGTATTCGATCATTTTCGCAAAGTGCATGAAAATCTGGTGGTCGGCGTCATGGATCAGAAGGGCAACGAAAACCCACTATTTTTCTATCTCGAAAGATTGAGCTAGTGCACTTTTAGCTGTTCTCTGAAGCGCCACCAAAGTGAAATTCATCCATTCAGACGAAGTATCAAAAGCTCGATAGCCGTATCTTTTTCCATGATGGTGAGATGCTGCATTTTATGCATCCAAAAGCATAAATAAGATAATTACTTTTGGAGGTTATCGATGATTCGTCGACTAACGAGGGGCATCGGTTTGCCCGCTGTTTTGTTGGCGGCTTCCGCTTTGGCTTCGGTCAATGCTACCGCGAATGATGAATTGCCACTGCTGGACCAGCAGTATATCCGTGCTCCGCTCGCTGCAGGCTGTGAAGGTCAGCCTGATGAGGCGCCGGTTCCACTTGATCCCCGAACGCTTGTTGTTCCTGGGATAAATAACCCAAGTTCTGCAGTCCAGTTCAATGCGTTCTGGGTGGATTTGCACAATCCCCCTGAGCCCTTTATTCAAGATCCGCAAAAGCTGCCTCACAATCCGACAACGTGCGGTGAGTTTCGTGCAAGCGTTGCGCGTGGAAAGCGCAATATCGAATCAGAGGACTACTTCCAGTTCTTCAGCACCTCGAAAGCTTATTACAATCTCTATAAAACCTGGGGCTACCTGTTGCGTCCGTCGGATTTCGATGAGCAGGTGACCAAGCGCTATGGTCTGCATAAGGCGCCTTTCCGCAACCCTTATCCATATCCTTGGGAAAATCCCAAGTGGACCAACGGCGGCAGCGGCCAGTTGCCACTTGGCCTGGTCCAGGTTAAGGATGAGGACGGCCGGTACACCGGCATGATCGCCTCCAGCTGCTCTGGCTGTCACGACTCGCGTCTGGGAACAGAGGAGGAATCTTATTTTCATTGGGGTAGGGCTAACGGTGCTATCGATGCGGGCTTGATTCAGTCTGACCTTTATCGTGCAAACGTATTCACCCAGCCTTTGCAGTTAGCGCCAATCCCCTGGAGTGTGAACCGGGGGAATACCGATGCAATTGGTATTATCGATTACCTGCCGGCCCTGTTCGATATGGATACGATGATGCCGGCACCCAGCCTGCTGGAGTATTTCCCCAGTCACGCTGGCGGCCAGACCAAGGCTCCCCACTGGTACCACCGGGCATTCAAGACCCGCCAGTTCTGGGATGGGGCGCTAACATCCGATAACGTGCGTTCGGAAATGGCATTTGGTGTTGCCAACTTGACCCGCAATGCGGCGGAGCGACGCGCGTTGACCGGCGAGTTTGAAGACATCGACAACTTCCTGATTTCCATGTCACCGCCGACCTATCCGGGAGAGATCGATATCGCTTTGGCCGAGCAGGGAGCGATTCTGTTCCATGAGCGTGACTTGTGGGCAGATGGCGCCAATGCCGACATACCGAAGACGCCGGGCAATGGATCCTGTGCCAGCTGCCACGGCGTTTACTCGCCGCGTCATGCTGCGGATACGGATTACCTGCCAGATCCGCGTCTGAAGGGGATTTCAGCGGTCATTACTCCACTGGAGACGATCGCTACTGACCCGCAGCGCGCATTGCTGATGGAGGATGAAAAGAAACGTCGCGCCTGGAACAGCTCGTTCCTCGCCTATAACGACCTGAGCCCTGATCACACTGGGTTTGTGGATAGCCTGACCGTTAGTGAGTTGAACCGGATACCGCGCTCTCAATACGATCGCGGTCAAGGGCCGGTGTTCTCGCCCCTGGGTCCGAATGAGTGGATCGATCCGTTTGGCTATATTGCGCCGCCGCTGTATGGGGCCTGGGGCAATGCGCCTTTCTTCCACAACGGTAGTGTGCCGGATCTATGGGGTGTGCTTGATCCTGCATCGCGGCCAAAGATCTGGAAGCGTCAGCAAACTGATGCAGGAATTTTCGGTAAGAACCGCGGTCTCGATATGAGTTTTGCGGCCTACGACTGGACAAGGCTTGGCTGGAAGCATGAGGCACTGGAATGCAGCAACAGCATCCTGACCTCGCCGTTCCTGCCCTGTACCAATGATCTGGCAACAGCGGATATTCTGTTCGCCAACGTGGCCAACAAGGTGGCGGAGTTCAATTCGCTGGCTTACCAGACACCGCCGCCGATCACCGACAAGCAGATCAAGTCGCGCATGATCTTCAACAGTTACCTGTACAGCATGGGTAACCAGGGGCACGAGTTCACCCAGTCCCTGACCGACGCGGAGCGCTATGCGATCCTCGAATACCTGAAGACACTGTAACCAGTTTCTGTTCGTTATTACTGTGGACTTGGCCGCCCCCCGGGGCGGCCTTTTTTTTTAACTGCGTAATGCTAGTAAAAGCGCTTGCGGTAGGCGTAGGGCGTAGCACCGGTCCATTTGCGAAACGCGCGGATAAAGGTACTGGATTCCGCGAATCCGGTGAGATACGCCACCTGTTCAATCGAGGTTCTCGGGTCTGCCAGGTGCTGCATGGCGATATCCCGGCGCAGCTGTTCCTTCAGTTCGCCGTAGCCGATGCCTTCTTCCTGCAGGTGTTTGCGCAACTGTTTTGGATGCACCTCTAGGGCATCCGCCACTTCCATCAGGGTGGGCATCTCTTCCATCTGCTGGCGCAACAGCGAGCGGGTTCGGCCGATCCAGCTTTGCAGGTTGTAGTCGCTCTGCAACAGGTTGCTCTGGGGGTTGCGAAGAAAAGCGTTGAGGCTGTCCTGGGACTGGCGGATGGGTTTCTGCAGTACATCGCGGCCAAACCAGAGTTCACAGTGCTCGCTGGAAAAGCGGGTCGGGGCGCCGAGAAAGATTGCGCGGTATTCGCGCTCGTGCGCCGGGGGAGGGTAGTTCACCGTGACCTGTCGAATGCGCAGGTTCTGGCGGGTGAGCCAGCAGGAAAAGCGGTGCAGGCCGAACATCAGCATTTCATAGGCGTAGGGTTCCGGTTGGGGTTGCCCTTCCCAGAGTGTGAAGCGCAGTTTGACATGCTCGCTACTGATGCGCAGTTGCGGGCGCAGGCCCCGTTCGATCATGGCGTAGAAGTGGCAGTAGCGTTTGAGCGCCTGGCCGAGATTTCTGCTGTGCAGCATCCAGTGCGACATGGCCGCGCCGGTACCGAGTTTCATCGGTTGCCGGGTGTAGCCCAGCATCTCGTCGCCCATTTCGCGCATGGTCAGGGTCTGCAGGTCCGCATATTGGCGGGCGCTGACCCGCGCGCTATTGTCATCGAGGATCTTGGGGGGGATGCCGCCCCGTTGCAGCAGTTTGTCGCGGTTGAGGCCCTGCTGCGGGGCGTAGCGCAAAATTGCGTGCAAGAACGAGACGGGGATGGATATGTCCTGCATTGCCAACTCCACTGGTGATCGCTGCCATTCTTCTGTTGCAGGGATAAAATGTCAATTTATTGTACCTAATGTGCTTGTTTGTGGGGCTTTGGGCAAACCATAATGAACAAAAGGTGCATATTTGTTCCCGGGTCGGGTGGTGAACAGGCTCGCGCGATTGCACACTGCATACTGGATAACAATTGTTGAAAGACAACAGGAATCAGCGATGACTCATACCGCCTATATCTACGATGCGATCCGAACCCCGCGGGGCAAGGGCAAGAAAGACGGCTCCCTGCACGAAGTGAAACCGGTCGCTCTCGGTGCCGGCCTGCTGCGTGCCATGCAACAGCGCTACGACCTGGACACCAGCCGCGTCGACGACGTGGTGATGGGCTGTGTGTCGCCCGTAGGCGAGCAGGGGGGCGATGTGGCCAAGACCATCGTGCAGTTTGCGGACTGGGACGAGAGCGTTGCCGGTGTGCAACTGGACCGCTTCTGTGCCTCCGGCCTAGAGGCCGTGAACCTGGCGGCGATGAAGATTGCTTCCGGCTGGGAAGACCTGGTGGTCGCCGGCGGTGTGGAATCCATGTCGCGGGTGCCCATGGGGGTAGCCGGTGGAGCCTGGATCAACGATCCGGAAGTGAATGTGCACGACGGTGCGGTACCGCAGGGGATCGGTGCGGATACCATCGCCACCATCGAGGGCTGGAGCCGCGAAGACGTGGATGCCTTTGCCCTGGCTTCCCAGCAGCGCGCGGCCGCGGCCCAGGCGCAGGGCTATTTCGACCGCTCCGTGGTGCCGGTGAAAGATCTCAACGGCATGACCATCCTGGAAAAAGACGAATTCATCAAACCCAAAACCACCCTGGAAATTCTCGGCCAGCTGAAGCCTTCCTTTGCCGGGATGGGCAGTATCGGGTTTGATGACCTGATGCTGCGCAAGTATGCGGACCTTCCGGCGATCAATCATGTGCACACACCGGGCAACTCGTCCGGGATTGTCGATGGCGCATCTGCGGTACTGGTTGGCAGCGAGCAGGCGGGCAAGGATCTCGGCCTGACGCCCCGCGGGCGCATTGTCGCCACTGCGGTACTGGCCACCGACCCCACCATCATGCTGGTTGGACCGGGCCCCGCGGCGAAAAAAGCCCTGGCCAGGGCCGGCATGACCACTGCCGATATCGACCTGTGGGAAATCAACGAAGCCTTCGCCGCGGTTGCGCTGCGCTTTATGAAAGACCTGGATATCTCCCATGAAATCACCAACGTCAACGGCGGTGCCATTGCCATGGGGCACCCGCTCGGCGCCACCGGTGCCATGCTGGTGGGCACCATGCTCGACGAGCTGGAGCGTCGCAATCTGAAGCGCGGCCTGGTCGCCCTCTGCGTCGGCGGCGGGCAGGGAATTGCCACCATTATCGAGCGCGTGTGAGCGCGAGCGCCACACGGTTACTGAGACAAAAGAATACAGATCAGGTGATAGCAATGGCTGAGATAATCAACGGATTCATTTACGAAAAAGACAGCGACGGCATCGTCACGGTCACCATGGATATGGACGGCCCGGTCAATGCCATGAATGAGCAGTATCAAGTAGGAATGGCGCGGACGGTGGAACGGCTGGAGCAGGAAGATGGGCTTACGGGGGTAGTACTCGCTTCCGCCAAAAGCACGTTTTTCGCCGGTGGTGACCTCAAGGCAATGTTGAGCGTAGCACCCGGCGGTGAGCCGGAGCAGTTCGAAATGATCGAGAGCGGCGTCAAGGCCCCGCTGCGACGCCTGGAAAAACTGGAGGTTCCGGTGGTGGCGGCCATCAACGGCGCAGCACTGGGCGGTGGCCTGGAAATCTGCCTGGCCTGTAACCATCGCATTGCCTGGAATTCCCCCAAGGTTTCCATCGGCCTGCCGGAAGTGACCCTCGGCCTGCTGCCGGGTGGCGGTGGCGTGGTGCGCTCGATCCATATGCTGGGGCTTGAAAAAGCACTACCGATCCTGCTGGAAGGCAAGCATATGAAAGCGAAGGATGCGCAGAAGGCCGGGCTGGTCGACGAGCTGGTTGAAGTGACCCAGGACCTGGTTTCCGCGGCGAAATCCTGGATCAGGGACAATCCGGAGTGCTGGCAACAGGCGTGGGACAGGAAGGGCCACAAGGTACCCGGTGGTGATATCTGGAACCCGAAGGTTACCGGCATTCTGTCCGCCGCACCGGCCATGTTGTTCCAGAAGACCCGTGGCCTGATGCCGGCTCCGGAAAAGATCATTGACGTTGCCGCACAGGCGGTGACCGTGGATATCGATACCGCACTGCGCTACGAATCCCGCGCGCTGGCATTCCTGATCACCACGCCGCAGGCGAAAAACCTGATCACCACCGGTTTCTTCCAGATGAACAGCGTCAAGAGCGGTCTGAGCCGTCCGAAAGACGTCGAGAAAACGGCGGTGAAGAAGGTTGGCATTCTCGGCGCGGGCATGATGGGGCAGGGTATTGCCTATTCCAGCGCCCGCAGCGGCATCGAAGTGGTGTTGAAGGACATCAGTGTGGAGGCGGCGGAAAAGGGCAAGTCCTATTCCGCGAAGCTCATGGACAAGCAGATCTCCCGCGGCCGTGCCAGCGAGGATGACAAGCAGCGCCTGTTGGGGCTGATCAAGGCCACCGATTCCTACCAGGACCTGCAGGATTGCGACCTCATCATTGAAGCAGTGTTTGAAAATATTGAATTGAAAGCCAAGGTCACCCAGGAAGCGGAACCCTTCCTTGCCGAGGGCGGTGTATTCGGTTCCAACACCTCGACCCTGCCGATTACCCAGCTGGCGGAAGTGAGTAAAAAACCGGAAAACTTTATCGGTATCCACTTCTTCTCGCCGGTGGACAAGATGCCGCTGATCGAGATTATCTGTGGTGCGCAGACCAGTGATAAAGCTCTGGCCAAGGCCTTCGACTACGCCCAGCAGATTCGCAAGGTGCCCATCGTGGTCAACGACTCCCTCGGCTTCTTCACCTCACGGGTATTCAGCACCTTCCTCGACGAGGGCGCACGCCTGCTGGTGGAAGGCCTGGACCCGGTGCTCATCGATGCCATGGGCAAGCAGGTGGGTATGCCGGTGGGCCCGCTCACCATTCAGGATGAAGTGAGCCAAGAGCTGACCCGCAAGGCGGCGGAAACCCACCGCAATATGGGCGTGCTCGGCAGCAAGGGCGACAACAGCTGTAATATCGAAGTCTGCGAGCGCATGATCAGCGAGTTCGGGCGCGGCGGCCGCTATCACGGCGGTGGTTACTACGAATACGCCGAAGACGGCAGCAAATCCGTATGGCCCAAGCTGTATGAACTCTATTATCGTGAAGAGGTGGAGATGCCGCGGGAAGATATCAAGGAGCGCCTGCTGTTCCGCCAGGTGATCGAGAGTCTCAAGTGCCTGCAGGAAGGTGTGCTGCGCAATGTTGCCGATGGCAACGTGGGCTCCCTGCTGGGCATCGGTGCACCACAGTGGACCGGTGGCTTTATCCAGTTTGTGAACACCTATGGCCTGCAGCGGTTTATCGACCGCGCCAATGAGCTGGCAGAAAAATACGGCGAGCGCTTCCAGCCGCCGGCGATTGTTGCCGAGACTCTGGCCAAGGGCGAGAGCTTCCGTTAACTCACCCATTGTCCAAGCAACTTGGCTGTGGGTGAAGGTGGCGCTACCGGGTGCGGTCTTGCGAGACCTTCCGCGAGAGGGACCTCGCGGAAGAGCCCCCAGGGATGGGTTTACGGCGTGTCTCGCAAGACCGCACCC